>NZ_JAXQNM010000040.1:7500-319574 GCF_034427935.1 Chelativorans sp. M5D2P16
CGCCCAGCGAGCCGAGCCCCCAGAAGGTAAGGTCGCGCAGCTGCCGATCGTCCGCCATATAGACGAGAATGCCCGATAGCGCGCCCGACAGGGCCGCAAGCGCGATGCCGGCAAGCAGCATGGTGGCGATCGAGGTCCGGCCGTGCCGGGTGGCTACCTGGTAGAGCAGCAAGGTGGTCACCAATCCGCCGGCGAAGGCCGCCAGGGGCAAGGCATAGATGCCGAGGAGGGCCACGAAAGGGCCGAGCATTGTATTGCCGAGCACGATGACGGCGATGGCGCCCAGCCCTGCCCCCGCGGAGACGCCGACAATACCCGGATCGGCCAGCGGGTTTCGAAACAGGCCCTGCATCACGGCACCCGAAACGGCGAGCGCGGCGCCCACGAGAATGCCGAGGGCGATGCGCGGCAGGCGGATATCGTAGATGATCAAGCGGTCGCGCGCCGAAAGCAGCGTCTCCGCGTCCTTGCTGAACCAGCTTTGGAGAACGGAAAGCGCGGAAGCGTCGGACGCACCGGTGGCGATGCTCGCAGCGGCAACCGCAGCGAGCAGAAGCACGAGCAGTATCAGCGCGAGGCGCGCCCGTGCCGAGCGGTCACCTTCCGGAGCGCCGGCCATCCGCCGCGACAGGGCCAATTGCACCGGCATCGCGTCAGTTCGACGCTTGCGCGCCGTAGAGCGCGGCGGCCAGATCGCGAACCGCGCCGGCGGTGCGCGGACCGAAACCGAGCAGATAGCTGCCGTCCATGCGCACCACCGCGCCTTCCTGCCCGGCCGGTGTGGCGGCGATCGCCGGATTGGCGAACAGCTCGGCGTTCTCGACATCGAGGTCGCCGCCCCGTCTCATCATCAAGACGACGTCCGGCCGCGCCTCGGCCACCGCCTCGTCGGAAAGCTGCTTGTAGCCGGAGAAGGCATCGATCGCGTTGACGCCGCCGGCCATGCGGATGATGCCATGGGCGGCGGTTCCGGTGCCCGAGGCCATGATGCGCCCGCCCTGCATGCCGAGAATGAAGAGCACGCGCTTTCGATCGCGAACATCCTGGGTCAGTTGCTCGGCCGCGGCGATCTCCTTTGAAACGCGCGCGGCCAGTTCCGCCGCCTTTTCCTCCATGTCGAGTGCCGCGCCCACGAAGCGGATCTTGCGCAGGATGCCCCGGCGATCGTGGCCTTCGGGGACGACCACCATCGGAACGCTCGCCTTCGCCAGCACATCCATCGTTTCCGGCGGCCCGCTGCCCTCCAGGGCCAGGATGGCGCTCGGCGCGACGGACAGCACGCCTTCGGGCGCGAGTTGGCGCATATAGCCGATGTCGGGCAGTTCCTCGGCCTCGGGCGGAAAGGTGCTGGTGGAATCGCGCGCCACCAGACGCTCCCCTTCGCCGAGCGCATAGACGACCTCGGTCAGCGAGCCGCCGATGGCGACAAGCCGGGAGGAATCGGCGAAGGCGTCAGGCAGATCCTCCGCCGCCGCGGCGCCATGGGCAAACAGGATCATGGCCGCAGCGAGCCGAAGCAGGCGGCCTGCCTGGCGAGACCGGTCACGAAGCGACAATCGATGCCGGCAGCTGCCCGGGCGTTTCGTAAGGTTCCGAATGGTCATGCACACCGCCTTTCAACGGCGCCCGGCTTGGCGCGCTGTGAATTCCATATGATTTCTTGACACTAATATTCATATTAAATACGTAGCGCAATACTGGATGAAAATAGTCAATATTAACACGTCTCGGCAAGACGCCAGCACGCCGGCATTCAGGGCCAGCCAGCAAGAGCCGTAGGATCGGGGGTTTTTGCATGAAGGGGTCAGTGGCTCGACATCGGACGGCACTGGTTGCACAGGTGGCGCTCGTCGCGCTCGTCGCCGCCGGGGAAGCGGCAGCTCAGGAAGCCGCTGAGGACGCGGCGGCGCAGAATGCCGAACAGGAGGGCGCGACCGGCGCCGCCGTGCGGCAAGGCACGCTTCTCGATCGGATCACCGTCATAAGCCGCACCGGTGAGACGCCGATCGAATCGCTGGCTTCGGTGAGCCGCATCGATGAAGAACAGCTTGAAAGGCGCATGGCGACGACACCGGGCGACCTCCTGTTCGGCACACCGGGTATCAGCATCTATTCCGACGGGCGCCCGTCCGTCAGCAATGTGAACATTCGCGGGCTGCAGGATGCCGGCCGCGTCGCGGTGATCATCGACGGCGCACGCCAGAATTTTCACAGATCCGGCCACGAAGTGTCGCGGATGTTCTGGCTCGACCCCGCCCTCATCCAGGAGGTCAACGTCCAGCGCGGCCCAAGCGCCAACACCTTCGGCTCCGGCGCCATCGGCGGCGTCGTCTATTTCGACACGAAGGATCCGGACGATTTCCTGCGCGAAGAGGAAACCTACGCGCTCTCCACGACGGCACGCTATGAATCGAACGGCTCCGGCTGGACGACGAGCGCGACGGGCGCCTACCGCTTCACCGACAGCGCCGCCGTTCTCGGCAATATCGTCTGGCGTGACTATGGCGACTACGAGGACGGCGGCGGCAATACGGTCGAGAACTCCAGCTTCGACGTGCTGAGCGGCCATCTCAAGGGCACCTTCAAGCCCACGGAACTGAGTGAGTTGACGCTGGGCTGGACCGGCGCGCGGAACGAATGGTCCACCTCCTCCTCAACCGACAACGAACTGAAGGACAACACCTTCACGGGAGAGTTCATCGTCACCGACGAGGAGGAGAAATGGCTCAACCTCAACGTGAAGGCGGCGCTCAACAGGAGCGACCTGCGCGAAATCGAGGCCGGGGACGTCACCGAATACGATCTTCGCACATCCAGTTTCGACGTGTGGAACACCTCCTATTTCGATACCGGGCTCGTCCGGCACGAACTGACCGTGGGCGGAGACTGGGTCCATGACGACTTCACCTCCCATGCGCCTTCCGGCGGCGGCGATCTCTTCAATCCGTCGGGCAAGCGGACGGTCTGGGGCGCCTATGTACAGGACAGGCTCACCTATGACTGGCTGGAGGTGGTCGCCGGGCTCCGCTACGATTCCTTCGAAATGAAGGCGTCGGAGGAAAACACAGGCAGCCGGCTTTCGCCGCGCATCAGCGTCGGGGTCTCGCCCTTCGATCAGGGACCGCTCACCGGCTTGCAGGTCTACGGCTCCTATGCGGAAGGCTACCGCGCGCCGACGACCGCCGAAGCCTTCATCAGCGGCATGCATCCGGTCCCGCCGTTTCCATTCCTGCCCAATCCGGATCTGAAGCCTGAAACCGGAAAGACCTGGGAAGCCGGCATCAATTACGCCATCGACGATGTCGTGCAGCCCGGCGACTCGTTGAGGCTGAAGGCCGCCTACTTCCACAACGACGTGGACAATTACATCACAGAGGAATACGTCCCGGTCATTCCCGGCACGTCCTGTTCCTTCTCCGCCATCGGCGTGTGCGTGCAGTACCAGAACGCGCTGGCCGCCGAGATCCGGGGATTCGAGCTCGAGGCCTACTATGATGCAGGCCGCTACTTCGGCGGGCTCAGCATCTCGGCCATCGACGGGCACGAGATCGCCCAGGACGGAACACGTTCGGAACTTTCGACCATTCCGGCTACCAGCGTCACGGCCGATCTCGGCATGCGTTTCCTGGAGGAGCGGCTGACCATTGGCGGCGAGGTGCAGTATAACGATGCACCGAGGGGGGCGACGTTCGCGGACGATTACACGCTCGTCAATCTCTACGCCAATTACCAGGCGACGGAGAACCTGCGGGTCGATTTCCGCGTCGACAACCTCTTCGACGAGAAATACATCCTGCCGACCGCCGACGTGGCGGGCGGGTCCATCTATCAGCCCGGCGTGACCGTCAAGCTCGGCGCCACGCTTCGCTTCGGCGGCTGAGATGCTTCGTCCGGCTGTCATCACCGGCAGCCGGACCAAACTTGACCGCAGATGAACTTATCCATTCACCCGAACGCCACATCGAGGAACATCATGACGACGAGGCCGACGATCATGCCGGCCGTCGACTCCCGGGCGAAGCCGTTCCGGTGTGTCTCGGGAATGATCTCGTGGCTGATGACATAGATCATCGCCCCCGCGGCAAAGCTCAATCCCCACGGCAGGACGACATGGGAGAGACTGACGGCGTAGGCGCCGGCCAGTCCGGCAATCGGCTCCACCAGGCCCGTCAACCCAGCGATGGCGAACGCATGCGCCTTGGCATAGCCGCTGCCGCGCAGGGCGACAGCGACGGCAAGGCCTTCCGGCATGTTCTGCAGTCCGATGCCGAAGGCGAGTGTGGTGCCGGCGGCAATGTCGCCAACACCGAAACCGACGCCGACGGCGAGCCCCTCCGGCGCGTTATGGATCGTGATGGCGATGACGAACAGCCAGATGCGCGCCAGCGCCTCCGATCGCGGTCCGTGCAACCCTTGGGAAAAATGCTCGTGGGGAACCCATTCGTTGATGGCGGCGATGACGGCCGCGCCGAGCACGGTGCCGCCGACCGCGATCGCCGCCGCCAGCACGTCGCCCCCATGATTCGCGTGCCGTCTCGATGGCCGGCAGAAGCAGCGAAAAGAACGATGCCGACAGCATCACCCCCGCGGCAAAACCGAGCAGAACATCGTTGGCACGCCGGGTGACGGCCGTGCCGACCAGTACAGGCAGCGCGCCCACCCCGGTCATCAGGCCGGCAGCCAGGCTTGCGAGAAAACCTGCGGCAACCGGGTTCACGACTCTCTTCTTGCCTGCGCCACGAAACAACCTGCGACGAACCATCTTTGCACGGCGCGCATAGCGGTCCGCGCCGATTGAGATGGATCAATGCGGCGCTGCCGCACCCGTTCCTGCGATCGTGAAAACCGAAACGGGGCGCTTGCCCATTGGCAGCAAAGGACGGGAATGAAGACACCTGGCGCAGCGAATGCCGACCGGATCGGCCACAAGCGCGAGTGGGATGCGCATATGCGCTTTTGAGCATGCACGCGCACGGACGGGAACTAAGAACGTTCAGGCCCGAATCGCGCCGCATCCGGCGATCGGCAATCCCGTCTTCCCGCGCATCGTTATCGAGTGGATATCGGGCCGGCTGGCGCAGGTCCAAGAGGGCGTGAAGCGGAACAATCCATGGCGACAGGAGCCGCAAGCGTCGCGCATGTGTCCGGAACGGACCCAGGGTAGATGGTACGGTTGGGTGGATTCGAACCACCGACCTCAGGAGCCACAATCCTGCGCTCTAACCAACTGAGCTACAACCGCACGCGTGGTTCATCTGCCGCGTCATTACGGACAATTGCCGGCTTTTTCAAGAGGCTCGTTCAGAAAGGCTTCGCTCAATCGTGCAGCATTTTTCGGGCGGGCAAAAGAAAAGACCGGGGGGAGGAACCCGGTCTTCTCGTCACGGTGGCCGGCGGGAGGGAGGAGGATGCCGGTCCCGTGTGTTCTTGCGAACCGGCTCCATATAGGGCCGGTGGCGCGCTTATGCAGCGCGACCGTTCGCCTCAGGCGGAAACCTGGTTGAACGCCTTGTCGAAGGCGTCTTTCACGGGCTTCGACACCTGGGTGGCCGTCTTCTGCGAAAAGGTCTGGAAGTCCTTGGCCTGCTCGGTGGCGAGTTCCATCTGCTTGCGCAGATAGCCGGTCTGCAGCTCCATGACCTCGGTCAGGGACTTGGCCCCCATCAGCGCGTCGAACTGCGCCAGGTTCACCTCAGTGCCGGTACGCACAGCGGCGATCGACTTGCGCACCAGCTCATCGCCGGCATTGCGCGCGCTCTCGAAGGACGCCTCGAACGCCTTGCGCGTATCCTCGGCGCCGGAGCGCATCCGCTCGAAGGTCTCGCGGGTCTGCTCGGCGTTGCGCTCGGCGATCGTGCGGAACTGCTCCGCTGCCTTGGCAGCGTCGAAGGTGGGGAATTCGGTCGTTTCCTGCTTTTCAGTGGCCTTGGACATTGCTCAGCTCCTTGCTTTCTGCACCCTTAAAGGGATGGCAGCGTCACATTCATCTGGAAGCCAATATAGCATTTATTTTGTGCATTGCAACATTAATTTTGCAGTGCAGCAAAACAGGGATCCGGGTTAACCAAGCAGGCAGATTCAACCGCCGCGCACGGGGAGGGTTTGTGGACGTCGGCGAGGCGTGCTCTTATTAACAAGCGGTTAATCCTGCGAGTCCCCATGCGAAGGATGGGTCGGTCCCGATGGCGTCAGCGTATTCGTTCCTCGACATAGCGGTCCTCGACGAGGTGCGCGAGCGGTTTGCGGCGGGCGATGCCCTGGCGGTCCTAGCCGCCGATCTTCAGGAAATCCTGTGGGCGAACGGCACCGGCGCGACATGGCTCGGCTACCCGGACATTGCCGCGGCGATCGGCGACAGTCCGCGACTTCCCCCCGTAGCGCTCAGGCAGATCGCGGCAACGCCGGGTTTTCCGGATATCGGCCGCGACAGGCCGATGACACTCAGGATGACCGGGGGATTGAAGAGCCGCATCGTGACACTGCAGGCCAGCGCGATAACGCTGCCGCGCGGCGAGAAGGCGCTGCTGCTTGCCCTCCCCTCCCCCACCTCGGAGGAGGCGGATGTCGGCACGCGCATCGTCGCCGGTTTCGGCGAGCCCGGCCATTTCGCGGCATTGCTCGATGCCGGGGGGCGCGTAGCGGCCGCTTCCCAGGGGTTCGATTCGTTGGAAGTCGACCCCGAAACGCTGAAGGCGCTGGTGGACGAAGTACGCACGGAGGACGACCGGCTGGTCAAGAAGCGCATCGCCACGCGCCGCCTGCCTGCCGGGATCGCACGGCTGACCGATGATCCCGCCTTGCACCTTCTGGTCGTCGTCGACGACGGGTCCGCCGCCGCGCCGGCGCAGACCGATCCGACGCCCGTCGCCGTGGCTCAGCATACGGGACAGACGGGCGAAACGGAGACCGGGCAGAAAGAGCAAGAGGACGCGAACGACGGGGCACCACGGGATGAGAATTCCCCTGCGCCGGCCGCGCGCGAAAGGCCGACGGCGCGCACCGTGCGCTTCGCCTGGCGCACGGATCAGGACGGACGCTTTTCGGCACTGTCGGAGGAGTTCGCCGAGGCGATCGGCAAGCCGGCAGCGGACGTGATCGGCCGCAGCTTCCGAGAGGTGTCCACTGCTTTCGGGCTGGATTCCGACGGCGCGATCGGGCGGCTCCTGGAGCGGCGCGACACCTGGTCGGGGCGGACGGTGATGTGGCCGCTGTCCGGCACCGATCTGAAGGTGCCGGTCGACCTGGCGGCGCTGCCGGTCTACGGGCGCGGGCGCGTTTTCGAGGGCTTTCGCGGATTCGGGATCGCCCGGCTCGACGAAGCGCAGCACGACCCGGAGGCTATCGGTACCGTTCTGGTGGAAACGAAGGCGAGCCCGCAGGAGACGCAAGCCGGCCGGTCCGGCGGGGACGGCGTCCGGGAAGGCACAGCCGTGAACGATACGGCTCCAAATGACGGTGCCCGGTCGGCACCCGAGACTGATCCTTTCCTCGGCGAGACCCCGGCGATCAGTGTTTCGACCAGCCCGGAACGTCGCGCAACGGACAAGGTGATCCGCCTGGCCGAACACCGCGAGGTCGTGCGCGAAAACGGCCTGTCAGCGTCGGAACGCACCGCGTTTCGCGAAATCGGCGAACGGCTGCGGCGGGCCAGCGAGGCCATGGCAGCCCGGGCGGCGGAGGACGGGGCGCGGGAAGACGACGTGCAGGAGGCGCAAACCGTGACGCCGCCGGCAGCCGAGGTCACGCCGGAAACCACGCAGGAGGAACCGGCGCCAGACACCGGCGCCGAAGTGCCGCCTGCGGCGGCAACGGCGCTCGATGCACAGGCAGCGACCAGTCTACCACTCGCGGCTAACATGGTTCCCTCGGCCTTCTTCGAGCAGCGCCGGGACAGGCAAAAGGGCGTGGATCCGAGCCCGATCTTCAATCTGCCCCTGCCCGTTCTCATCCATTCGGGCGACCGGCTCCACTATGCCAACGGTGCGTTCTTGAAGCTGACCGGCTATGCCGATCTCGCCGCACTTGAAGCGGCCGGCGGACTGGGCACGCTGTTCGAGGAACCGCACACTGAAGAGGATGAGACGCCCCCTGCCCGTTCCCTGCGCCTGCGAACCGCACAGGGCAAGGAGGTGGCAGTCGAAGCGCATCTGCAATCGATCGACTGGGAGGGCGGTAAGGCGCTGATGCTGGCCATGCACACCGTGCCCGAGGCCGCGCCCCCATCGAGCGACGCCGCCCAGTCGGAGACACGCCTGTCGGAGATGCGCGCCATCATAGACACGGCGACCGACGGCGTTGCCGTCATCGACAATGACGGCACGATCCGCTCCATCAGCCGCCCGGCAGAAGCGCTTTTCGGCTTCGAGGCGGAGCATGTGATCGGCAAGCCCTTCGCCTCGCTCTTCGCTATCGAAAGCCAGCGCACCGTGCAGGACTACCTCACGGCGCTTTCGGACAACGGCGTGGCGAGCGTGCTCAATGACGGCCGCCAGGTGATCGGACGCGAGGCGCAGGGCCGCTTCATTCCGCTCTTCATCACCATCGGCCGCCTGCCCAACGCAAGCGGCTATTGCGCCGTGCTGCGCGACATCACGCACTGGAAACGCGTCGAGGAGGAGCTCACCCAGGCGCGTGCCGAGGCCGAGCGCGCCTCCGCGCAGAAAAGCGAGTTCCTCGCCCGCGTCAGCCACGAGATCCGTACGCCGCTGAACGCCATCATCGGCTTTTCCGAACTGATGATCGACGAGCGGTTCGGCCCGATCGGCAATGGCCGGTACAGGGACTATCTGCGCGACATCAAGCGTTCGGGCAATCACGTGCTCGATCTCGTCAACGACCTTCTGGATATTTCCAAGATCGAGGCCGGCCAGCAGGAGATGCAGTACGAGGCGGTCTCTCTCAACGAGTCGCTGGGGCAGGTCGTGGCGATGATGCAGCCGCAGGCCAACAGCGAGCGCGTCATTATCCGCTCCAGCTTCGCATCGCGGCTGCCGGACGTGGTGGCGGACGTGCGCAGCGTGCGGCAGATCGCCCTCAACCTGCTTTCCAATGCCGTGCGCTATACGGCCGCCGGGGGGCAGGTGATCGTCTCCACCGCCTATGATCCCGACGGATCGGTCGTGCTGCGCATCCGCGATACGGGCGTCGGCATGAGTTCGGCGGAGCTCGATGAGGCGCTCAAGCCCTTCAAGCAGATCAACACGCTGCGCCGCAAGCGCGGGGACGGCACCGGCCTCGGCCTGCCCCTCACGCGCGCCATGGTGGAGGCCAACCGGGCACAATTCTCCATCACCTCCACCCCCGGCGAGGGAACGTTGGTGGAAGTCACCTTCCCGTCCACGCGCGTGCTGGCCGAATAGGGCCGACACGGAAAGGCCCATCACGGATGGCAACGCCGCCTGCGGCTCCCCTTCGTGTCAAAGCCCCCTCGGAGGGCGGCGATGGCCGGCGAGGATACGGGCAGCGGCCGCACACGGCCAGCCGATCCTGCGGGTTCAAAACCTAAATGGCTGACATAACTTGACATCTTCAGTTTAGAATAATTCTAAACTACTGATTTCATTGCGCTTCCCTTGACCCCCTCTCGAATTTCCCTCATTAGAAGGTTTGCGGAACCGCTGTTCTCCGCGTGTTTTCAACCTCCCTGGGACCTTGCCTCCCATCGGTCAGGAGAAGTGATGATGTCCAACATTCAAGCAAAGCTGAAAGCGGGTTTGGCGGCCCTCGCGCTCACCGGTCCGTTCCTGTTGCCGCAGGCCGCGCAGGCCGAAGGAACGGTGAACATCTATTCGCAGCGCCAGCCCTTTCTCATCGAGCCGCTCCTCGACGCGTTCACCGAGGAAACCGGCATCGAGACGGAGGTCCTTTTTCTCAAGGACGGTTTGCCCGAGCGCATCGCCGCCGAAGGCGAGAATTCGCCCGCCGACTTGATCCTCACGGTCGACATCGGCCGTCTCGTGGGCGTCGTGGAGGAAGGCGTGACGCAGCCGATCGAAAGCGAAGCCATCAATGCCGGCATTCCCGAGCAGTATCGCGACCCGGAAGGTCACTGGTTCGGCGTCACGACACGTGGCCGGGTGATCTACGCCTCGAAGGACCGCGTCGAGCAGGACACAATCACCTATGAGGAACTGGCCGATCCCAAGTGGGAGGGCAAGATCTGCATGCGCAGCGGCCAGCACATGTACAATATCGCCCTCTTCGCCTCCATGATTGCCCATCACGGCGAAGCGGAAGCGGAAGAGTGGATGAACGGGCTGAAGGCCAACCTCGCGCGCAAGCCGAGCGGCAACGACCGTGGCCAGGCCCAGGCCATCTATGCCGGCGAGTGCGACCTTGGTCTCGGAAACACCTATTACGTCGGCAAGATGATGACCAACGACAAGGAGCCGGAGCAGAAGGAATGGGCCGACGCCATCAAGGTCCTCTTCCCGAACAACGACGCTCGCGGCACCCATGTGAACGTCTCCGGCATGGCGCTGGCCAAGCATGCTCCCAACAAGGAGAACGCGGTCAAGCTGATGGAATTCCTGGCCAGCCCCGAGGCACAGGCCATCTACGCCGAGGTGAACTTCGAATATCCCGTGCGCGAGGATGCCGAAGTCTCCGATCTCGTCGCGAACTGGGGGGAGATCCACCCGGATGACCTGCCGCTGGCCGAAATCGCCAAACATCGCAAGGCAGCCTCGGAGATGGTGGACCGGGTCGGCCTCGACGAAGGCCCGGAGAGCTAAGTCGCGCTCACCCCACGTTCAACAAGATGCAAAGCCGGGCCGGATCTGCCGGTCCGGCTTTTGCCTTTCTCCGGGCTCCCGATGAGCAGCTTCACCCTGAAGGCTCCCCTGCCCCCCAAGAGCACGCGCGCCGGGAAGACGCGCAGGCAACGCCACCCCCTGACCCTGGCGGCAACGGCTCTGGTCGCGACAGTCGTTCTTCTGCCTCTCTGCGCCACCATCCTCATCGCGCTCTCCGGCACGGGCGCCGACTGGCCGCACCTGGCGCGCTACGTTCTGCCGCAATCCGTGGCGACGACCCTTCATTTGCTCGTCATGGTGACAATGGCCACGGCCGTCGTCGGCGTGACATGCGCCTGGCTGGTGGTCGCCTACGATTTTCCCTTCCGCCGCACGCTTTCCTGGGCGCTGGTGCTGCCGCTTGCCGTTCCGCCCTATCTGGCGGCCTATGCCTATGCGGAGTTCTTCCACTATGTGGGGCCTGTTCAGTCGGCGCTGCGGGCCCTTTTCGGCTACACGCGGCCAAATGAGTACTGGTTCCCCGAAATCCGCACCGTCACGGGTGCGGCCATCGTCATCAGCGCGGTCACATTCCCCTACGTCTATCTCACCGCGCGCGTCGTCTTCATCATGCAGGGACGCAACGTCGCCGACGTGGCCCGCACGCTCGGCGCCGGGCCGGCCCGGGTGTTCTGGCGCGTGCTCCTGCCGGTGGCGCGCCCCGCCATCATCGCCGGGGTGGCGCTCGTGCTGATGGAGACGGTGAACGATTTCGGCGCGGTGCAGCATCTTGGTGTGGAAACGCTTACACTGGCGATCTATTCCACGTGGCTCAACCGCGGCAGCCTGGAAGGGGCGGCGCAGATCGCCGTCATCATGCTCTTCCTCGTATTCATGCTTTTGACGGGCGAGCAGATGGCGCGGCGCAAGCAGCGCTTCCATTCCGGGCGTGCGAGCCAGATGAAGGCGCGGCCGCCACGCCTGCGGCTTGCGGGATGGCGCGCCGGTGCGGCGTTCCTTGCCGGCCTTCTGCCTGTCCTTGCCGGCTTCGGCATTCCGCTCGCCGTCTTCGGACGTTTCGCGCTGAACCGCCTGGAACAGTTCGGCGAACCGGCCATGACGGAGGCGCTGGCGACAAGCGTCCTAACCGCCCTGGCGACCGCCATTCTCGCCATCGCCGCCGCCCTCCTGCTGCTTTATACGGCGCGGCTCGTGCGCACGCGCAAGATGGCGCTGCTGGTGCGCATTGCCACCATCGGCTACGCCATGCCCGGCACGATCCTGGCGCTCGGCCTGCTCGTCACGCTGGCCCGGTTCGACAATTTCATCGATGCGCTTGCGCGCGAATATGCGGGCTTTTCCACCGGGCTCTTGTTCACCGGATCGGCGACAGCGGTGGTGCTGGCCTGCGCCATCCGGTTCCTGGCCCTGGCGGAAGGCGCGATCCAGGCGGGAATCGAGAAGCTTCCGCCCAACCTGGACGAAGCGGCGCGCAGCCTCGGCCGCACGGCACCGGCAAGTGCGGCCACGGTGCTCCTGCCGCTGCTCAATCCGGCGATCCTCACCGCCGGCATTCTCGTCTTCGTGGATACGGTGAAAGAGCTTTCGGCGACGATCGTGCTGCGCCCCTTCGGCTTCAACACGCTCGCCACCTACGTCTACGAGAACGCCTCGCGCGGCGCCGTGGAAGACGGCGCCATGGCCGCGCTCTTGATCATCGTCGTGGCGATCGTGCCGGTGATCCTGCTTTCCGGCCCCTTGATGCGCGACCGGGACGCATAAAAAAAGCGCCCCGGTCGGGGCGCATGGAAGCAGAAAGGGGTGCTGTCAGAACGGGCTTGGCGGAATGTTCGGGGACCGCGCGGGAGCGACCGATCCGTCAAGTTGCCCCCGACTATCAGGGCCAATCCCTAACAGGACCTTACCGCACAGCACCGAATTTTAACCGAACGCCTAGCGCCCCGGATTCTCGGTAAATTCGGCGGCAGGCTTTTGTTAACCTTTCAGTTCGGGCAGATCCCGGAAGAAGTCCAGCGCCTCGGGATTGGCCAGCGCCTCCTTGTTCTTTACCTCCCGGCCGTGGACGACATCGCGCACGGCAAGCTCGGTGATCTTGCCGGACTTGGTGCGCGGGATGTCCGGCACCGCGACGATCTTCGCTGGCACATGGCGCGGGCTGGCGCCGGTCTTGATCTTGTCACGGATCTTCTTGCTCAGGGCGTCGTCGAGCGAGACGCCCTCGGCCAGTCGGACGAACAGCACCACGCGCACGTCGTCGTCCCATTCCTGGCCGATGCAGATCGATTCCAGGACTTCAGGCAACTGTTCCACCTGGTTGTAGATCTCCGCCGTGCCGATGCGCACGCCGCCGGGATTGAGGGTGGCGTCCGAGCGCCCGTGAATGACGATGCCGCCATGGGACGTCCACTCGGCGAAATCGCCATGGCACCAGACATTGTCGAAGCGGGCGAAATAGGCGGCGCGGTATTTCTCGCCCGTCGGATCGTTCCAGAAACCCACGGGCATCACCGGGAAAGGGCGGGTGCAGACGAGTTCGCCCTTGCCGCTCGGCAACGGTCGTCCTGCCTCGTCCCAGACATCGACCGCCATACCGAGACCGGGCGCCTGGATCTCGCCTTTCCAAACCGGAAGGGTCGGAACGCCCAGCACGAAGCACGAGACGATGTCCGTGCCGCCGGAGATGGAGGCCAGATGCACATCCTTCTTGATGGCGCGATACACGAACTCGAAATTCTCCGGCGCCAGCGGCGATCCGGTCGAAGCCATGGTCTTGAGCGATGCCAGATCGTGGGTTCGGGCGGGCTCCAGATCCGCCTTGCGCACGGCGTCGATGAACTTCGCGGAAGTGCCGAAATGAGTCATACGCTCGGCTTCGGCGAAATCGAAAAGCGCGTTGCCGTCAGGATGGAAGGGCGAGCCGTCGTAGAGCAGCAGCGTGGCGCCGGAGGCGAGACCGGAGGCCAGCCAATTCCACATCATCCAGCCGCAGGTGGTGAAATAGAAGAGGCGGTCGCCGTCCTCGACGCCGGCGTGTAGCCGATGCTCCTTCACGTGCTGGAGCAGCGCACCGCCGGCCGAGTGGACGATGCACTTCGGGATCCCGGTCGTGCCGGAGGAAAAGAGGATGTAAAGGGGATGCGCGAAGGGCAGGCGTTCGTATTCCGGTTCCCTCGGAGCAAAGGGCTCCAGCGCGTCCTCCAGCGCCTCGGCCCGGTCGATGCCACCCGCCGCCTGCCGGGCGGTGCCGAGGTAGTCGACTACCAAGACCTTGCGCACGCTGGGCAGCGCAGCGGTGATCTCCGCCGTCTTTTCCCCCACCGGGAAGGACTTGCCGTTGTACCAGTAACCGTCGGGCACGATGAAGATGACCGGCTCGATCTGGCCGAACCGGTCGAGCACGCCGCGCACGCCGAAATCGGGCGAGCAGGACGACCAGATGGCACCGATCGAGGCTGCCGCCAGCATCGCCGCCACGGTCTCGGGCATGTTCGGCATCATGGCGGCAACGCGGTCGCCGGGCTTCACGCCCTCGGCCCGGAAGAGCTGCTGCAGGCGCGAGACGAGATCGCGCAGCGCATCCCAGGACAGATGACGCTCGACCTTGTCCTCGCCGCGAAAGACGATCGCGTCACCCGTGCCGCCCTTGCGCAGCATGTTCTCGGTGTAGTTCAGCTTCGCATCGGGGAAGAACGCGGCGCCCGGCATCCTGTCGCCATCGCGCAGGACCTCCTCTCCCCGCTCGCCGATGATGCCGCAGAATTCCCAGACCAGCGACCAGAATGCTGCGCGTTCCTCCACTGACCAGCGATGCAGGGCTGCATAATCGCCAAGCACCCGGCCGGAAACCTGCGCTGCCGCCCGCGCGAACGCGGTAACCGGCGCGGCTTCAACCTTCTCGGCGGACGGTGTCCAAAGCGGCTCCTGTTGCTGCATCGTAATGCTCCTCCTGTATTGAGCGGTTTATGCCTGTGGAGAAATGGATGGGCAAGCGTGCTCGGCTTAACTCGGCCACAAAGGGTTGAAATAAAAGGCGTATGGTTTAAACCGCTTTCGCGGGCGGGCAGCGGGCCGAACCGGCCATCGGGCGAGGGACAATGCCGGTTTCTTTGGCAAGACGAAGCTTATGGGCCGTCGGCATCGTGGTGGTGCTGACGATCCTGACAGTGATCGCCCTTCCCCTGATCGCTTCCACGCAGATCGTACGCGACGGCATCGCCTATCAGCTTAGTGCATGGAGCGGCTACCGCGTGCGCCTGGAGGAGACACCGAACCTGCGCGTTTGGCCGACCTTTCAGGCCGTGCTCAACGATGTGAGTCTGTCGGAATGGGGCAACGGCGATCCGGTGCCGGTTCTCGAGGCGGAACGGGTGGAGGTGGACCTTTCGGCCCTGGCGGCCCTGCAGGGCGAAATCGTCTTTACGAAGATCCGGCTGATCCGTCCGGTCCTGCGCTTGCGCGGAAGGGCGGAGCATCCCAACTTGCCTCCCCCGCAGAACTGGGGACGGATGGCGCGCTCCATCGCCTCGGCACGCGATATCGTTTCCGCTGCGCCCACCGACCCGAACACAGACGCCTTGCCGACCGACAGCTTTGGCGAGATCGAGTTCGACGATGCACGCATCATCAGGAGGACAGGCGACCGACACGTGGATATCGTCACCAGCCTGACCGGCGAATTCGAATGGCCGGCACTAAACCGGCAAGCCAGGTTATCGGCTAACGGCATCTGGAGGGGCGAGACCGTCAATCTGGAAGTCACCAGTGAGCAGCCGCTCCTCCTTCTGGGAGGCGGCAGCACCCCTGTGCGCCTGTCCCTGCAGGCACCGCCGGCAAACGCTTCCTTCCAAGGTGCGGTGAACCTGTCGGGGGACAACTACTTCGACGGGCGACTGACGTTCTCAGCTCCCTCCCTCAACCGTCTGGCGGAATGGACACATGGCACGTTTTTGCCAGGCGACAGCATCGGCCCTGTGTCGGTCGATGCGCGTGTCACCGGCGGAATGCGCCGGCTGCAGTTGAGCGAGACAACGCTGGGCTTGGGCAGCAGCACGGGCAAAGGTCTGCTGGAAGTGGGCCTGGGAACAAGCAGCCGGCCGAGCATCGCCGGAACGCTCGCCTTCGACACGCTCGACATGCGTGCCCTGGCGAATGCCTTCAGCCCTTTGGCGCCCGAGCCTTCGCCAATACCACCCGCCACCCCGCCAATGGCCGCCAGCGGCTACGACTTCGACCTGCGGCTTTCGGCCGTGAACGCCCCTTTCGGTTCCGCGGCGCTGACCAACCTCGCGGCAACCGTCAAGGTGAAGGACGGCTTGTCGAGCTTCGACATCTCCGATGCGACCGCCTTCGGCGGCACGATCCAGCTCGGGCTCAGGGCCGACCGCAGCGGCCCGAAGCAGCTGGTGGAGTTGCGCATGGCGGGCGAGAACATCGATACGGGCAAGCTATTCGCCACGCTAGGCATGCAAAAGCTGGTGCCGCAGGCACGCAGCACCTTCTCCACCGTCCTGAAGGCGGCCGGCAGCAGTGGTGCCGAGTTGGCGAACTCGCTTGGCGGCAGCTTCTCGGCCACGATCGGCGCCGGCAACGTGCCGGGCCTCAGCGTCGAAGGATTGCTTGAGCGCAGCATAGAAGGCGATTTCTTCCCGCTCGAAGCACTGCAGGATGGAACGCTGGCGATCAACAGCGCCGAAATGAAGGCGAGCATCGCGAACGGCGTTGCAGAGATCGAGAAGGCGGAAGCGCTTTCCGGACAGCACCGCATCTCGGTCAACGGTCTCGTGCCGCTGGCCGGTCGCAGTCTCGCCCTTTACGGCACGGTACGTGCCGCCGACGGCGCCCCTTCATCGACCGAGCCGGCCAATCCCCTGACGTTCTTCGTCGGCGGCTCGTGGGATGCGCCTTTCATCGCCTCCTTTCTGCCGCCCGCCACGGGGTCGGACGCGCGATAGCTTGCGGACACGCGACAAGGGAAACGAGGTCAGGCCAACTTTTCCGCGCGTCGCTTCAACACGTCCCGCCGCTTGTTGGCGAGCGAGGCGATCACCACCCCGATCGTGACGATCCCGACGAGGACCGTGCTGACGGCGTTGATCTCCGGCGTGACGCCGAGGCGGACCTGGCTGTAGATCTTCATCGGCAACGTGGTCGCGCCCGGACCCGAAGTGAAGCTGGCGATCACCAGATCGTCGAGCGAGAGGGTGAAGGCCAGCATCCAGCCGGCGATCACGGCCGGAAAGATGACCGGCAAGGTCACCTGGAAGAACGCCTTGACCGGTGTCGCGCCGAGATCGAGGGCCGCCTCTTCCAGCGACTGGTCGAACGACAGGAGGCGCGATTGCACCACGACGGCCACGAAGCACATTGAAAAGGTGATGTGGGCGATCGTCACGGTTGCAAAGCCACGATCGAAATTGACGGCCACGAAGAGCAGCAGCAGCGAAAGCCCGGTGATCACTTCGGGCATGACCAGCGGCGCGAACACCATGCCGGAAAAGAGCAGCCGGCCGCGAAAGCGCGTGTATCGGGTCAATGCCACGGCCGCCATGGTGCCGAGCACGGTCGCCACGCTTGCCGAGAGGAGCGCCACGCGCGCCGTCACCCAGGCGGCATCCATGAGCCCGCGGTTGCTGAGCATCGCCGCATACCATTTGGTGGAAAAGCCGGCCCAGACGGTCACCAGCTGCGATTCGTTGAACGAATAGATGATCAGCAGGACGATGGGCAAATAGAGGAAGGCGAAGCCCAGAACGATGGCGGTGATGTTGAAACGTCCCCAGGTGCCGGCCATCGTCGCTAGCCCTCCTCCCGCGCGCGTGCCTGGGCGCGCTGGAAATAGACGATCGGCAGGACGAGGATGAGCAGCAGGACGATGGCAACGGCCGAGGAGACCGGCCAGTCACGGTTGGAGAAGAACTCGTTCCACAGCGTCTTGCCGATCATCAGTGTCCGCGGACCGCCCAGAAGATCGGGAATCACGAACTCGCCGACCGCCGGAATGAAGACGAGCATGCATCCGGCGACGATGCCGGCGCGCGAAAGCGGAAAGGTGATCTTCCAGAAGGCAGAGAGCGGTGTGCAGCCGAGGTCCTCGGCCGCCTCGATCAGCGAATAATCCATCTTTTCCAGAGAGGCGTAGAGCGGCAGCACCATGAAGGGCAGATAGGAATAGACGATGCCGATATAGATCGCGGTCGTCGTGTTGAGGATGATGAGCGGCTCGTCGATGACCCCGAGAAAGAGAAGGAACTGGTTGAGCAGGCCTTCCGGCTTGAGAATGCCGATCCAGGCATAGACGCGGATCAAAAAGCTGGTCCAGAAGGGCAGGATCACCAGCATCAGGAGAACGGGGCGCAGATTCTCCGGCGCGCGCGCCATCCCGTAGGCGAGCGGGTAACCCACCAGCAGCGTCAGAAAGGTGGAAACGCCGGCGATGAAGAGGCTGGAAAGATAGGCGTTCACATAAAGCGGATCACCGGCCAGCCAGAGATAGTTTTCAAGCGAAAGCGCGCGCAGGTTCTCCAGGAAACCGGAGACGCCGCCCTCAAGGTCGAAGACCGGCAGATAGGGCGGCATCGCAATGGCGGTCTGCGACAGCGATATCTTGAAGACGATGAAGAAGGGGACGAGGAAGAAAACGAAGAGCCATAGATAGGGCACCGCGATGACGAGACGGCTGCCGATGGAGGAGAGGAGCCGTCTCATCGCGCCTACCGTTTCAAGACCACGCCGGCATCGGCAGCAAAGGCAATCCAGGCTCGGTCGTGCCAGGTGAGCGCGTCGTCGAGGCGGCGCGTGCTGTTGACGGTGCTCGCCTTGACGATCCGGCCATCGTCCAGCTTGACGTTGTAGACGGTCATGTCGCCCAGATAGGCGATGTCCCATATCTCGCCTTCGAGCGCATTGTCCGCCTCCGGTCGGGCCCGCGAAACGCGGACCTTCTCAGGGCGCACGGCAAGCCAGACCGTCTCGCCGACCGCCGCGCCGCCGGCATCTTCAATCCGGAAGGCAGAACCATTTCCGTCGTTGATCGCCAGCCGCCCGCCATCGTCGTGCAGCGTGCCCTCGAACATGTTGATGCTGCCTACAAAATCGGCCACGAAACGGGAGGTCGGCGCCTCGTAGATCTCCGCCGGCGTTGCGACCTGCAGGACCTGGCCCCTGTCCATCACGGCGATGCGGTCGGCCATGGTCATCGCCTCTTCCTGGTCGTGGGTGACGACGACGAAGGTGAGGCCGAGATCATGCTGCAGGTCCATCAATTCGAACTGGGTCTCCTCGCGCAGCTTCTTGTCGAGCGCGCCCAGCGGCTCGTCGAGCAAGAGCACCTTCGGCCGCTTGGCGAGCGAACGGGCGAGTGCCACGCGCTGGCGCTGGCCGCCGGAAAGCTGCTGCGGTTTGCGCTTGGCGAAGCGCTCCAGCTTCACCAGCTTCAGCATCTGGGCGACGCGCTCGGCGATCTGAGCCTTCGCCATACCGTCCTGCTTCAGCCCGAAGGCGATGTTTGCCTCCACGCTCATATGCGGAAAGAGCGCATAGGACTGGAACATCATGTTGACGGGGCGGCGATAGGGCGGGATGCCCTGCATATCCTGGCCGTCGAGGAGAATGCGGCCGGAACTCGGCTGCTCGAAACCGCCCAGCATGCGCAGAAGCGTGGTCTTGCCGCAGCCCGACGCGCCGAGGAGCGCGAAGAACTCGCGCTCGTAGATGGTGAGCGAAAGAGTGTCGACGGCGGTGAAATCGCCGAAGCGCTTGGTGACGCCTTCAAGGTGGATATAGGGCTGCGCGGATGGATCGGCCCACGGGGCGAAGCTCCTGCGCGTGCTGCCAAGGGATGTCATTCCCGCTCCGCGTCCCCGTATCGTGGCGGCTTGGGCCCGCAGTGGAGCGGGCCCCGCCTTTTGCCGCTACTGCCCCGTGACGACCCTGGTCCAAAGCCGCGTCACCAGACGCTGGGTGCGCGGATCGTAGGGCGTGGTGGTATAGAGTTTTTCGAGGGTCTCGGCATCGGGGTAGACGGCCGGGTCTTCGACAACCTCCGTATCCAGCAGCTCCTGCGAGGCCTCGTTGCCGTTGGCGTAATAGACGTAGTTCGACGCCTTGGCGATCACCTCCGGCCGCATGATGTAGTTGATGAACTCATGCGCTTCTTCCGGATGCGGCGCATCGGCGGGGATGGCCATCTGGTCGAACCACATCTGCGCGCCCTCCTTGGGAATGGAATAGGCGATCTCCACGCCCTGGCCGGCCTCCGCGGCGCGGTCGCGGGCCTGGAAAACGTCGCCCGACCAGCCGACAGCCAGGCAGATGTCGCCATTGGCAAGGGCGTTGATATATTCGGAGGAGTGGAACTTGCGGATATAGGGGCGGACGGACAACCAAAGCTCCTCCGCCTTCTCCAGATCCTCCGGATCGCGGGAATCGGGATCGAGGCCGAGATGGTGCAGCGCCGCGCGCACCGTCTCGGCCGGCGCATCGAGCACATGGACGCCGCAATCGGCCAGCTTCGAGAGCTTCTCGGGATCGAAGACCACGTCCCACGAATCGATTTTGTCGATGCCGAGCGCTTCCTGCACGTCGGCGACATTGTAGCCGATGCCGGTGGTACCCCACATGTAGTTGACCGAGTAGGCGTTGCCGGGGTCGTAGACCTCCGTGCGCTCCGCGATCATCTCCCACATGTTGTCGATGTTCGGCAGCTTGGACTTGTCCAGTTTCTGGAAGACGCCGGCCTGGATCTGCCGCCCCAGAAACTCGCCCGAGGGGACGACCACGTCGTAACCGGTGCCGCCGGCCAGCAGCTTGGTCTCGAGGATCTCGTTGGAATCGAACACGTCATAGACGACATCGATGCCGGTCTCGGCCGTGAAATCCGCCAGGATCGATTCGTCGATATAGTCGGACCAGTTATAGACGTGCACGACCCGATCCTGGGCCAGCGCCCCTGTCACGAGCATCGCCGTCGCCACGGAGGCGGCGGAGAGCAAAGCGGCTCTTTTCATCATGAACGGACTCCCATTTTTTCGGCTTCTATCGGCCTGCCTTCCCGCCCGGGTCGACCGGCTTTTGGCTTAAAGCCTATTTTCGTTTTCGCAGTGCGACAAGAAGGAATTTTCCTCCGGCATCACAGATATGTCGTGCGCTCCAGAGGCGTGATCTCGCTCCAGAAGGCAACGATCTCGGCGCGCTTCAGATCGCGGTAGACCTTGGCCAGCAACGGGCCCAGCGCGCGGTCGACGAAGCGGGAGCGCATGGTGAGCTGCAGCGCGTCGTCCATGTCGTCCGGCAGTTCGGGACCGTCTGCGTCGTAGGCATTCCCCTCGACCGGCGGCGGCGCCTTGGCACCGCTTTCCATCCCTTCCACCATAGCTTGGAGAATGGCGCTCATGACGAGGTAGGGGTTGGCGTCGGCGCCGGCGATGCGATGCTCGACACGGCGGTTCTCTTCCGAGGAAACGGGAATGCGCACCGCCACGGAGCGGTTGTTCTCCGCCCAGACTGCGCGCGTCGGCGCGTAGGAACCCGGTGTGATGCGGCGGAACCCGTTCCAGGTGTTGATGAAGAGGAGCAGCGATTCCGGCATGGTGGTGAGCAGGCCGGCAACCGCCGACTCCAGACGCTTGCGGCCGCCCTCGCCGGCAAAGATGTTCCTGCCGTCGGCGTCGCACATGGAAGCGTGCACATGCATGCCGTTACCCGCATATTCGATGAAGGGCTTGGCCATGAAGGTGGCGGTGAGCCCGTGTGCACGGGCACAGCCCATCACGATGCGGCGCAGCAGGATGACATTGTCGGCCGCGCGCAGCGGGTCGTCCCGGTGGCGCAGATTGACTTCGAACTGGCCGGGTGCCGCCTCCTTGATAATGGTGTCGATCGGCAGGTTCTGCGCATCCGCCGCATCGCGGATCATGTCGAAGAGCGCGGCGTGCTCGGCAAGATCATCGAGGCCGTACATGCGCAGCCGGTCCGGGCCGGCGACCGCGCCCACCGGGGCTGGCATGCCGTCGTCCCAGTCGGTCTCCGGATCGAGGAGGTAGAATTCCAGTTCGAAGGCGACCGTGGGATAGTAGCCCTTAGCGTTGACCTCGGCCACCTTGTGCTTCAGCACCTGCCGGGCATCGGCCATGAAGGGCTCGCCTTCCGGCGTGAAGGTCTGCAGGAGCACCTGCGCCGTCTTGCGCTTGGCCCAGGGCACGATGGCGAGGGAACCGCGCGTCGCGCGGCAATAGCCGTCGCGGTCACCCGACTCGATGTGCAGGCCCGTCTCGGCGACCTCGCGGCCCCAAACGTCGAGCCCGTGCAGCGACAGCGGGAAATTCACCCCCTCCTGGTAGGCCTTGATCAGCCCGTCGCCCGGGCCCCACTTGCCGCGGATGACCCCGTTCGGGTCGACCAACAGAAACTCCACCGCCTCCAGATCGGGGTGTTCGGCGACGAAGGCTTCGTATTCGGCCTGATGATCGGGGGAAAGGAATCCGCCATCGTGAAGCGGACCAGCGGTGGCAGCGGATTCGTCCGCCGCGGCTTTGGCTTTACGCGATGTCCGCCCTCCCGCGGACCCGCCCTTTACACTATGCAAGACACGCCTTTGCGCTGTTGTTGTTGTCAGAAGCCTGCGCCGGGGCCCCTTAGCTTGTCAATGGGGGACGCTCGGCTTCAACCCGTGATACGGAAATCCGGTGGTGCCTCGGCGGGATCGGCGGACTGGCTCGTCACCTGCGAGACCCGCGCCGCGCTCGGCCCCTCGCGCAGCCGCTCCAGCATCGCGTCCACGGCCGGCTCCGCGCCCTTGATAAGTGCGCTCACCGTGCCGTCCGGCTCGTTGCGCACCCAGCCCGAAAGCCCCAGCGCCTCGGCTTCGCGCAACGTCCAATAGCGAAAGCTGACGCCCTGGACACGGCCGGACACACGCACCCGCAAAGCCTTCACGTCACTCATCATCATCTCACCTCTTCACGGTCATTTTAGCACCATGGCCGGGGCTGAAAGCAATCGGCGCACCGAGATCGGTCGGTATAGGCCCTTTCTGAATTCGTTGTTCGCCTTCCAGGTTGAGATGCAGTCTATTGCCCCGCGTACCGCTCAATGCGAAGCAGGACGACATTCACTGAAAATCGAAGGCGCTCAGTCCCGTTACCATTTCATCGAGACCCAGGGGGCGCGTGACCGGCGGTTCGGCGCGGGCCAGACAGCCCGGGCGCTCGCACAGCCGGCAGGCCGGGCCGATGGGCAACGGGTCGTCCACCGCGTGGGCGGAAAGGGCATCGGCGTAGACGAGCCGGTCCTTGTGCGCCAGATCGCAGGCTAGGAGAAGCGCGGTGCGGCGCGGGCGCTCGTCAAAGGCGGCCTGCGGGCCTTCCACCGTGCGCGCCAGGGTCAGAAAGGCATCGCCATCGGGCATCGCGACCGCCTCCACCAGAACCCT
Source organism: Chelativorans sp. M5D2P16 (assembly GCF_034427935.1). Taxonomy (NCBI): domain Bacteria; kingdom Pseudomonadati; phylum Pseudomonadota; class Alphaproteobacteria; order Hyphomicrobiales; family Phyllobacteriaceae; genus Chelativorans; species Chelativorans sp. M5D2P16. Next base: position 30,682 of record NZ_JAXQNM010000040.1, read on the forward strand.
CCCGGGCTCGGAAAAGGCGGCATGGACGGCAAGCTTGGGGCAGGCGCCGCCGAAGCGACTCGCGGGAAAACCCTCAGCGCCAGCGCGGCGCAGACGGTTTCCGGCATTGTCCACCTCCAGAAGAAAGAAGGGCACGGCCGATGTTCCCTCACGCGCCAGGGTGACGAGCCGGCTTGCCGCCTGCTCGAAGGAAACCCGGAAGCGCGCGGCCAATACGCCGATATCATATCGCGCGCGTTCGGCAGCGGCCAGGAAGGCTTGATAGGGCATCATCAGCGCCTGGGCGGCGTAGCGGCCCAGCTCGAAGCGGGCGAGCCGCCGCGCCTCGTTCGAGGCGAGTTTCAGCGTCTCGATTTCGGCCGCGATCGCCACTTGCATGCGCATCAGGCACGCCTCCATGGCGATCTCGCGCAACCGATCGGGTTCTGCCAAACGTTCGGAGACGAACAGGCGCTGCGAATGGCGGTCGTAGCGGCGCCGCCAGTTGGGCATGGTGGCGGCCGGCAGAACGCGCACGGCGATGCCGTGTTCGCGTTTGAGCCAGGCCTTCAGCGCGCCGGCAAGATCCTCGCCCGGCTCGAGCAGGTGGTGGAATGCCTCCGCCTCCTCCTCGAGGGCAGGAAAATGGTACGGATGCCGCTCGAAGGTCTCGCGTACCTCGTCGAGCGGCAGACGCGCGGCCGAAATGGCAGTTGCACGCCCTTCCCGCGCCAGCATCTCCGAAAGGTCCGACAGCCGCGCCGCCTGCTCGCGATAGGCGCGGTAAAGCTTTACGAGTGCGGCGGCCGCATTGGGCGCCGCTTCGGCCACTTCCACCAATTCATGTTCGCCCGGCAATTCGCCGGCAAGCAGCGGGTCGGAAAAGACTTCCTTCAGTGCGGTGATCGACGCGCCGGCTTCGCCGTGAAGTTCCTCCGGATCCACCCGGTAGACCGAGGCGAGCTTGAGGATGAGCTGGACCGTGAGCGGCCGCTGGTTGCGCTCTATGAGGTTGAGATAAGACGGCGATATGCCGAGGGCCTGGGCCATGGCGGTCTGGGTAAGCGCCTTGGCATTGCGGATGCGCCTGATGCGCGGGCCGGCGAAGATCTTCTGCGATGCCATCGAATCTCTCTTTACAGTTCTTTACAGCACCGATGGAGCCGTCGGCAATTGGGGTTTTACCAGGTTTACAAAATTACTCCGCTGGCTGTGAAGAGCAATACAGATCCACCTTATTCCACGCCGTCCATGCCGCAATCCTCGTGATTTTCGGTGCAGTGCAGCGTAAATCCTGTCACAGGAAACGGCTGCGGGGATGAGCCGCCGTTCCGGTACAGTGAGAACAAGCATTTGACGGAGGCTTTGCATGACGGATTTTTACAACCTCGTTTCGGGCGCTGCGGACGGTCGCTTCGCAGGCATCGAGCGGCCCTATACGGCCGAGGAAGTGCGCAGGCTACGCGGTTCGATCGAGATCCGGCACACGCTCGCCGAGGAAGGGGCGAAACGGCTGTGGCGGCTTCTCCACGAGGATGATTTCGTCAACGCGCTTGGTGCGGTGACCGGCAACCAGGCGATGCAGATGGTGCGCGCGGGGTTGAAGGCGATTTACCTTTCCGGTTGGCAGGTTGCCGCCGACGCCAACACTGCCTCGGCCATGTATCCGGACCAGTCGCTCTATCCCGCCAATGCCGGGCCGGAGCTGGCGCGCCGCATCAACCGTACCTTCCAGCGCGCCGACCAGATCGAGACGGCAGAGGGCAAGGGACTGTCCGTCGAGACGTGGTTCGCACCGATCGTGGCCGATGCGGAGGCCGGGTTCGGCGGGCCGCTCAACGCCTTCGAGATCATGAAGGCCTATATCGAGGCCGGCGCGGCGGGCGTCCACTTCGAGGACCAGCTCGCTTCTGAAAAGAAGTGCGGGCATCTGGGTGGCAAGGTGTTGATCCCGACGGCGGCGCACATCCGCAACCTCACCGCGGCAAGGCTGGCGGCGGACGTGATGGGCGTGCCGGCCCTCGTCATCTGCCGCACGGACGCGGAGGCCGCCAAACTGATCACTTCCGACATCGACGAGCGCGACCGGCCCTTCGTCGATTACGAAGCCGGGCGCACACCGGAAGGTTTCTACCACATCAGGAACGGGCTCGAGCCTTGCATCGCGCGCGCCATCGCCTATGCGCCCTATTCCGACCTCATCTGGTGCGAGACATCGAAGCCGGACCTCGACCAGGCGCGGCGCTTCGCGGAGGCCGTTCACCGGCACCATCCGGGCAAGATGCTCGCCTACAACTGTTCGCCTTCCTTCAACTGGAAGAAGAACCTGGACGACTCCACGATCGCGAGGTTCCAGCGCGAGCTTGGCGCCATGGGCTACAAGTTCCAGTTCATCACGCTGGCCGGCTTCCACCAGCTCAACCACGGCATGTTCGAACTGGCGCGCGGCTATGCGGAACGGCAGATGGCGGCCTATTCGGAGCTGCAACAGGCCGAGTTCGCCGCGGAAGCGTACGGCTACACGGCAACCAAGCACCAGCGCGAAGTGGGCACCGGCTATTTCGATGCAGTCTCCATGGCGATCACGGGCGGCCAGTCCTCCACGACGGCCATGGGAGAATCCACCGAACACGACCAGTTCCGCCCGGCAGCGGAGTAGAAAGCGGGAGAAAGTCAATGATGATGCAAAGAACCCATGTGAAGGAACGGGCCGAAGAGCAGGCCAGCGCTATGAACAACGACCAGCAGGCGATCGTGCGCCGGGTCGCCAACGACCTGCACCGTCTCAACCAGTCCGTGATGCAGGCCGTGGAGGCCGGCGTCTCGGTCGAACTGGTGCGTTCCGCGCGCCACCATGGCGGCAAGGGGAACTGGGGCGATCTGCTTGTGCCGGTGATCGTCACGAACGGCCTGACGGGCGACTGACGCCGTCTTCTCCGGGCGACAACGCCCCGCGGGTCGCCCGCGGGGCGTTTATCTATGCGTTTTCCGGGCACACCCGTACAGTTATACGGATTGACAAAATTCGGCGAATGTCAACTATCGCGCCCGCGTTCAACCGGGCATCGCGCCCGGGCATCAACGGTCAGGAAGCATGCACGATCAAATCGCGGGAGGGGCCGGCGCTGCAGGTGGCCGGGGTTCGTTCGGTGCGGCCCAGATCCGGTCGAAGCAGGCTCTCATCGTCGCCGCTTCCCCGATCAGCCGAATTGTCATCGGCCGGACGATCGAACGTATCTACCTGAGCTCGCAAGCGGTGACGCCGGAAGCCGCGCCGGCAGCACTGCGCAAGACCCAGCCGCTGCTTGTCATCATCGACGCGCCTCTCGGCGAACCCGCCGCGGAGCAGTTGTTTGCCGAACTCGCTCGGCATCGAAAGGCCTCGGAACGAAAACTGCCCCGCGTTCTCATGATCGCCGATGCCGCCGCGTCGTCCGACCTGCCGTACGGAGCAACGATCGATGCCACCGTCGGCAAGCCGATAACCCCGGACACGCTGCAGCCGGTTGTCGAGCGCCTACTGGGCGAATAAGGCTTGGAGCGGCATGCGCTCGCCCCTCCGCTCTGTCTGTTTGTTTTTGCCGCATCTATGTGACAGCAAGTGATCTGCTTGCCTGCAGAATGCCCTAGCGCCCGCCGCCCGACAGGTGATCCAGCGGCAGGGGAGCGCGATCCTTCACAGTCTGTATGGCAAAGTTCGAACGGATATCGTTGACAGCCGGCAGCTTCAGCAGCGTGCCGAGAAGCAGCCGCTCGTAGGCCGCAAGGTCGGGCACCACCACCTGAAGCAGAAAATCGGCTTCGCCCGAGACCAGATGGCAGGAGACCACCTCCGGCAAGGCCATCACCGCCTCGCGAAAGGCCGTCGCCTCCTCCTCGTGATGGCGCTCAACCTTCACGCCCACGAAGATCGTGAGGCCGAGACCGAGGCCCGCGCGGTCGAGCGTCGCGTGATAGCCGGAAATGATGCCGGCCTTTTCAAGCAGCCGGACCCGGCGCAGGCACGGAGAGGGCGAAAGGCCGACTTCCTCGGCCAGTTCCACATTCGAAAGGCGCCCGTCGCGCTGCAGGGCGGCCAGGATTTTCCGGTCGATCGCGTCCAGGTTCATACTTGGCATCAATGTTCTTTTCCTAACTTATTTTTGGCATAACCTACCAGATATATCCTCATTCAATAGCATATTCGCAAGGACATGCGCGACACTCTCTGGCTAAGTTCGCGGCCTCATCACGTCGATGGAGGCCTGTCATGTCCGAACTCGTCCTGTTTGTGGGCGCACTGGCGATCGCCTATCTTCTACCCGGTCCCGACATGTTTCTGCTCTTGCAGACAGGCGCCCTTGGCGGGCGCCGCCAAGCCTTCGCCATTGCCATCGGGCTCGGCGTGGCGCGGGCCGTGCACGTGGCGCTTGCGGCAATGGGGCTTGCCACGTTGCTGCGTTCCTCGCCATCCGTATTCGAAGCCGTGCGCCTGATCGGCGCTCTCTACCTCGCCTGGCTGGGCTACAATATCCTGCGCGCGCCCTCGCTGCTGCCCGGTGCAGCAAAGGGCGTGGCCGGCCCCGCCGCCGGGCTGCGCCGTGCCGTCCTGCGCGGTCTCTTGACCAACCTCCTCAACCCGAAGGCGCTCATCTTCTGTTCCGTTCTCCTGCCGCAGTTCCTGCGCGTCGAGAACGGGGGCGTTTACGGACAGTTTCTGCTTCTGGGTGCGGTGCTGGTCGCCACCGGCTTCGTCTTCGATGTGCATTATGCAATCGCAGGAGACCGGATCGGCGCCTTCCTGGCGCGGCGACCGCTCTGGCGGCGTTTGCAGCAATGGCTTTTCGGCACGGCGCTGATCGCGTTCGGGGCGCGCCTGGCGCTCGACAAGGGAACCTGAGGGCTTGTGCCGCCTCGTTGCAGGAGCGCGAAACTGCCCTCCTCACCGCTTCAGTGAATGCGCGCACGGTGTAGTGCGCATCAGGAACAAATCCGCGGCAAAATCCTTGGGTCGGCGTCCGCCGGGCGGATCACCTGCCCTGCATGTGGCCACGCAGCACTGGAGGAAAGCCATGGCCCCGAAGTTTCTGCACGGCGCGGTCGCAGTCGCAGCCATCGCATGCCTGCCGCTGGCACCCGTACCGGCAACCGCCCAGGACGTACCGGTCGATTTCACCGGAATCGTCGAGGAAATGACCCCCGCGGTGGTGGCGATCACGGCGGATCGTCCCGTCGATGAGCAACCCTCGATCGAAGACATCCTGCCAAATCCGTTCGGAAGAGAGCAGGAACCGGATCGCGGTCCGCCCAGGGGAGTGGCCCTGGGCTCCGGCTTCATCATCAGCCAAGACGGCCACGTGGTGACCAACAACCACGTGATCCAGGGGGCGAACACCATCGACGTGCGCCTGTCGGACGGCAGCACACGATCGGCGGAACTGGTGGGATCTGACCCGGCGACCGATCTGGCGGTGCTGAAGATGGAGCCTTCCGAAGACCTTGCGGTCGCCGAATGGGGAGATTCCGATTCATTGCAGCCGGGTGCGTGGACCATCGCCATCGGCAGCCCCTTCGGATTGGGCGGCACGGTGACGGTGGGCGTCCTTTCCGCGCGCTCACGCAACATCCAGGCCGGCCCCTACGACAACTTTCTCCAGACCGACGCCTCCATCAACCGCGGCAACTCCGGCGGACCACTGTTCAACGCGGCGGGACGGGTCGTCGGCGTGAACACGGCCATTTTCTCGCCCATCGGCGCCAATATCGGCATCGGCTTCGCCGTCCCCTCCAACGCCGCCCAGGAGATCGTGCGGCAGCTCATCGAAACGGGCTCGGTCGAGCGCGGGTTCATCGGCGTGAGCCTGCAGCCCATCACCGACGCCATCTCCCAGGCGCTCGGGCTTGAATCCACGGACGGCGCCCTCGTCGCCGACATCGAGCCGGACAGCCCGGCCTCCCGGGCGGGACTGCAGGCCGGAGACGTGATCACGGCTCTGGGCGGCGAGTCCATGGAAAACCCGGGCGAACTCTCCCGCGCGGTCGCCGAACGCAGCCCCGGCGAGGAGATCACCTTGTCGATCATCCGTGACGGCGAGACCGTCGAGGTCGACCTGACACTCGCCACCCGCGAGGTAGAGCAGGCTGCCGCCGACGCCGAGCCTGCCACCGAGCCGGACGGTGCGAGCATGGGCGTAGCGGTAACCGGGCTGCCGGAACTGCTGCGGCGCGAACTCGGCCTGGAAGAGGGACAGGGCGTCATGATCCAGCGGGTTCAGCCTGGAACGCCCGCCGCCGAGGCCGGACTGCAGCAAGGCGACCTCATTCTGCAGGCCGGCGGCGAGACGGTGGAACAGGTGGAGGATCTCACCACCGCCTGGGAAGAGGCCCGCGAGCAGGAACGACCGGTCCTCTTGAGAGTCGCTCGTGACGAGAACACTCTCTTCGTACCGGTCGAAACTGAGCAAGGATAAACCGTCCAGCCAGATTATGAGCCCACGGCGCCGCCCCAACGGCGGACCGTGGGTGAATCGCGCTTGCCCGCCGGAGGGAACTTTCCTCCGCATGCGTCCGTTCAAGAACTGTGGGCCGCGGGAGGGAACGACCGCGCTCGAACGCCGAGTACCCACTGCAGCGACAGGAGGCAGCTCGTGGACAGTTTCGCAACGGCTTCCGAACTCCGCGTCAAGGACAAGATCTACCGATATCGCAGCCTGACGCCGCTCAAGGCGCAGGGATTCGATATCGACCGCCTGCCCTATTCGCTGCGCATTCTGCTGGAAAACCTCCTGCGCCACGAGGACGGATCGAGCGTTACCGCCGACGACATCCGCGCGCTCGCCGGCTGGGATCCGAACGAGGAGACCGCGCGAGAGATCGCCTTCATGCCGGCGCGCGTTCTGTTGCAGGATTTCACCGGCGTTCCGGCGCTGGTGGACCTGGCGGCGATGCGCGACGCCATGGCCGCTCTCGGTGGTGATCCGAAAGCCATCAACCCGCAGCAGCCGGTCGAATTGGTGATCGACCATTCCATCCAGGTGGATGCCTACGGCAACCCACAGGCCTTCGACCGCAACGAAGAGCTCGACTACAAGCGCAATGCCGAGCGCTACGCCTTTATCAAATGGGGCCGCGAAGCCTTCGCCAACTTCACCGCCACGCCACCCAATGCCGGCATCTGCCATCAGATCAACCTGGAATATCTGGCGCGCGTGGTGTTTGGCCTGAGCGACGATGAAGAGCGCGGGGAAGACGGTCCGCCGCTCGCCTATCCCGATACGGTGGTGGGCACCGACTCCCATACACCCATGGTCAACGGGCTGGGTGTCCTGGGATGGGGCGTGGGCGGCATCGAGGCCGAAGCGGCGATGCTCGGCCAGCCGATCTCCATGCTGATCCCGCGCGTCATCGGAGTCCGCCTCACCGGCGCGCTTCCCGAGGGGTCGACGGCCACCGACCTGGTGCTGACGGTGGCCGAGATACTGCGCAAGAAGGGCGTTGTCGGGCAGTTCGTGGAGTTCTACGGGCCGGGTGTTGCCAGCCTGGCGCTGGCCGACCGGGCGACTATCGGCAACATGTCGCCCGAATACGGCTCCACCTGCACCATCTTCCCGGTCGACAAGGTCACCCTCGATTACCTGCGGTTCACCGGGCGCCCGGAGGAGCGGATCGCGCTCGTGGAAACGTATATGAAGGCGCAAGGGCTGTTTCACACGCCGGACGCGCCGGAGCCCGTCTATTCGGACACGCTGGAACTCGATCTCGACACGATCGAACCCAGCATTGCCGGTCCCCGGCGCCCGCAGGACCGCATTCGTCTTTCACACGCGCAGAAGGCGTTTCAGGACGCCTTGCCGTCCCTGCGTCCCAACGCCCCCGCCCGGTCGCAGAAGCGTGCGGCAAGCGGCCGGACCACGCACGGCCATGCCGAGGGGGTCTGGGGCGAGGACGACGAGAACGTGTCGGAACTCGCCGAGGTCCGCCTCGGCGAGGAGACGCATGCGCTTGGCCACGGATCGGTGGTGATCGCCGCCATCACGAGTTGCACGAACACGTCCAACCCCTCGGTGATGATGGCGGCGGGCCTCCTTGCCCGCAAGGCGGTGGAGAAGGGGCTGAAAAGCAAGCCCTGGGTGAAGACCTCGCTGGCGCCGGGTTCGCGCGTCGTCACCGACTATTACGACAAGGCCGGCCTTACCCGGCCTCTCGAAGCGCTCGGTTTTCATCTGGCCGGCTATGGCTGCACGACCTGCATCGGCAATTCCGGGCCGCTGCCGGCGGAGGTCTCCGAGGCGGTCCAGGAGAACGGGCTGGTTGTCGCCTCGGTCCTGTCGGGCAACCGCAATTTCGAGGGCCGCATCAACTCCGAGGTGCGGGCGAACTATCTGATGTCGCCGCCGCTCGTGGTCGCCTTCGCGCTCGCCGGCCGGATCGATATCGATCTTTATTCCGAACCGCTCGGCGAAGATGCGGACGGCCAGCCGGTCTTCCTGCGCGACATCTGGCCGTCGAGCAAGGAGGTCGAGCGTGTGGTCGCCGATGCCATCGGTTCGGACATGTACCATCGCAACTACGGCCGGATCTACGAGGGCGACGCGCGCTGGGATGCGCTCGAGGTGGAAGCGAGCGAGCTATACCCGTGGAACCCGCAGTCCACCTATATCCGCCAGCCGACCTTCTTCCACGGCATGGCGAAGGAGGCTCCCGAGAAGGTGGAGGGAATCACCGGCGCGCGGGTGATCGCCATGCTCGGCGACAGCGTGACGACCGATCACATCTCGCCAGCAGGCTCGATCCAGAAGGATTCGCCGGCCGGCCGCTATCTCGTGGCCGAAGGGGTCGAACCCAAGGACTTCAACTCCTACGGCGCGCGGCGCGGAAACCATGAGGTGATGGTACGCGGTACCTTCGCCAATGTGCGCACCCGCAACCGGCTCGTCCCCGATATGGAAGGCCCCTTCACGCGCCACTTACCGAGCGACGAGGTGATGCCGATCTACGACGCGGCGATGCGCTACAAGGAGGAAGGCACGCCGCTCGTCGTGCTCGCCGGCAAGGAGTACGGCTCCGGGTCGAGCCGTGACTGGGCCGCCAAGGGCGTCGCGCTTCAGGGCGTGCGCGCCGTCATCGCCGAGAGCTTCGAGCGCATCCATCGCTCGAACCTGATCGGCATGGGCGTGCTTCCCTTGCAGTTCACCGAAGGCGATTCCATCGAGACACTCGGCCTCGACGGGCACGAGACCTTCGATGTCGAGGGACTGGCAGAAGCCGTCGAGAACGGTCTGGCCGGCGATTCGGGGCTCTCCGTGCGCGCCCGCGCGCATGACGGCAAGAGCACGGACTTCAAGGTGCGCGTGCGCATCGATACACCCCAGGAGTTTCGCTATTTCTGCCATGGCGGCATTCTGCAATACGTGCTCCGGCGCCTCCTGCTCGGCAAGGAGAAGACGGACCGGAAGCTCGAAGGACTGCCCGCCTCGGCACAGCCGGCGCGCGGGCACAAGCCGCCCCGGGATGTCGTCGAAGAGGGCTCGATCGAATCCTTCCCCGCCAGCGATCCACCGGCGTATTGAGGCCGAGAGGCGCGGGACAGTTGCGTGTCTTCACCTTCGCCCTCGGCAAGCTGGTGGGCCGGCGGTAACCTGCTTCAATTCGTCATCGGTCAGAGGTCCAACTTCGGCAAGCCTACGCGCGCCGGCCCGTGAATCACCGAGCCGTCGGCGGCGAAGATCGAGCCGTGGCAGGGGCAGTCCCAGGTCCGGTCCGCATTGTTCCATGTGAGCGTGCAGCCCTTGTGCGTGCAGTGAGCCGACATTGTGTGCAGACTACCGCCCTCGTCCCGCCAGGCGGCGATCTTCTCCTCGCCACGGGCGATCACCCCGCCGTCTCCCGGCGCGATATCGTCGGGGCTGTCGACATATGATTGGCTGTCGCCGCTCTTGTGGAAGTCCTCGGGGTACGGCCGGGTGGGATCGTAGAGCGCCGTCCACGGGTTCTCGCGGCCGGCGATGCGATCGCCGATCATCATGCCCACCGCCGTGCCGTTGCTGATGCCCCAGGCATTGAAACCGGTGGCGATATAGAAGCCCGGTGCCTTCTCGGGATCCGGCTCGCCGGCGTAGGGAACGCGGTCGGCCGTGTCGTAGTCTTCGTTGCACCAGCGCCAGAGCGCCTCGCCGACCGGCACGTTGGCACGGGTCCAGTCCTCCAGTTCGACAAACCGCGCGGCGACGTCACCGTCCTGGCCCGTCGTGAAGTGGGGTCCGAGCACCACCAGGAAATGGCCGTCGGCATCGCGACCGGTGCGCAGCGAGCGCGAGGGTTCCTCGATGCTGATGAACATCCCATCAAACAGGGAAGGATCCTCGATGCGGAAAGCCATCGCGACATGACTGCGCGGCTGGGTGCGATGCGCCATGCCCACCGGGCTCTTGACGGTCATGTTCGTCGCCACGACGACGTTTTCGGCATGTACCGTGCCGCCGTCGGTCACCGCGCGCCAGCGGCTTGCCTCATCGATGAGCCGGGCGCGGCTGTTCTCGAAGATGTGCCCGCCCGCGGCGCGAACCGCTTCGGCGAGGCCGATCAGATATTGTGCCGGGTTGAACTGTGCCTGATCAGGGAACAGGAGCGCGCCTGCCGTCTCGAAGGGGAGCGGCGCGCGTTCCACCACCTCCGCCGACAGGCCCAGCATGCGCGCGGCCTCGGCTTCGGCCTCGATCTCCGCCCGGATGGCGGGATCCTGCGTATAGGCGTAGGCCGGCTTCTGCTCGAAGGCGCAGGCGATGCCGCGTTCATCGATCCAGCGGCGGATCTGTTCGGCACCGGTGATATTCGCCGTCGCGTAATCGTGCGCACGATCCTGCCCAAGGCTGTCCATCAGGTGGCGATAGATGAGGCGGTGCTGCGTGGTGATCTTTGCCGTCGAGCGGCCCGTCACCTGCCGGCCGACCGCGAGGCCTTCCAGCACGATGACCGAGCGCCCGGCTTCGAGCAGGCGCAGCGCGGTGGTGAGGCCGACGATGCCGGCGCCGACCACCACCGTTTCGGCATGGATGGAGCCTTCGAGCGGCGGGTATGCCGTCGGTCCGGCATTCGCGGTCCAGCAGCAGTCCGGCTTTCCCGAGAGCGCGCGCATCGGCCTACCCGTTCTCATAGGTGCCGACGAGTTCGGCCTCGGCGATGATGTGCGGCCGTGCCTCTTCGAGCATGTCGCCGACCTTCGCCTTGCCGTCGCAATGCAGAGTCTCGGTGTCGAGGGCGGCCAGGCGGAAATGATAATGGTGGACGCCGTGCCCTTTGGGCGGCTGCGGCCCGTCATAATGGGGGTTGCCGAAGTCGTTCACGCCATGGCCGAGACTCTCGGTCTTGGCACCAGCCGTCGTGCCCTCCGGCAGGCGGTCGCGCTCGGCGGCGATGTCGTAGACGCCCCAGTGGCGGAACAGGCCCGAAGGCGCGTCCGGATCCTCGACCACCAGCACGAAGCTCCTGGTGCCGGCCGGTGCATCCTTCCAGACGAGCGGGGGCGAGACGTTCTGGCCGTCTCGGGCATATTTGTCCGGGATGCGCCCGCCATCGCTGAAGGCGGGGCTTTCGAGGGTGAAGGCCATGGCTTCCTCCTGTCGTCGCTACTGCCTTCCGAACCGGAGAGCGCCGCTACGGTTCCGTTAAGGCGACACGACCGGTCCGGGCGGAGATCTCGGCCATGCCCCAGACTGCCTGCGCGACAACGGCGACGACCTTCAGTCCGGGAATCCCCGAACCCGCGCAGAAGGTGCGGTTTTTCGCTATCGGCTCTCCCATGGCCTGGCACGACGACGATGCCTAGAATGGGTCCGTCATGCAAAGGTCAGGTGACGAGGGAAATGATGCGCATTCCCGAGGATTATCTGGAGCGGGTCTATGCCGGCGTGCTCGGCAAGTTGGTCGGCGTCTATCTCGGCCGCCCGATCGAGGGCTGGAGCCACGCACGGATCATGCGCACTCTCGGACCGATCGCCTATTACGTTCACGAGCGTCTTGGCCGGCCGCTGGTGGTGACAGATGACGATATCTCCGGCACCTTCACTTTCGTTCGGGCGCTCGAGGACCATGGCGTCTCGCCCGACCTTTCGGCGGAGGAGATCGGCAAGACCTGGCTCAATTCCATCGTCGGGGGCCGTTCGACACTCTGGTGGGGCGGCAACGGCAACTCGACCGAGCACACGGCCTGGCTCAACCTCAAGCACGGCATCGAGGCCCCGGCCTCCGGCGCGATCGCCACCAACGGCAAGACCATCGCCGAGCAGATCGGTGCCCAGATCTTCATCGACGGCTGGGCGCTGGTCGCTCCCGGCCAGCCGCATCTCGCCGCCCGCCTGGCCGAACAGGCAGCCCGGGTGAGCCATGACGGCGAGGCAGTGTTCGCCGCCAAGCTGTGGGCGGCGATGGAGGCCGCAGCGTTCAACACGGCCGATGTCGACCAACTGCTCGAAACGGGTCTTTCCGTGATCCCCGCCGACAGCCGCATCGCGCGCCTGATCGGCGACGTGCGGCGCTGGCGCGGCGAGAACGCGGACTGGCAGGCCACGCGGCAAGCGATCGAGAACCATTACGGCTACGACAAGTATCCCGGCATCTGCCACGTGGTACCGAACCACGCCCTGATGATCATGGCCATTCTCTACGCGCCGGACGACTTCGCCAGGGCGCAGACGATCGTCAACACGGCCGGCTGGGACACCGACTGCAATGCCGGCAATGTGGGGTGCCTGATGGGCATCATGCTCGGGCTTGAAGGGCTCGATGCGGGACCGGACTGGCGCGGGCCCTTGGCCGACCGGCTGCTCATCTCCTCGGCCGACGGCGGCAACGCCGTCAACGACGCGGTGCGCGTCAGCTATCATCTGGCCGACCTCGGTCTCAGGCTCGCCGGCCGCGACGGCATCGAGCCGCCGAAGGACGGCGCTCGCTTCCACTTCTCCCTGCCCGGAAGTGTTCAGGGTTTCCGGCCGCAGAAGGGGGCCGAAACCCGGGTGAGGCTCTCCAACGAACCGTTCGCCGGTGCGAGGGCTCTCGCCATCCGCTACAAGGCGCTCGCGGAAGGTCAGCCGGCGGCGGTCACCACCCCCACCTTTGCGCCGCCGGAGGTGGGTGTGATGGACATTTACCAGTTGATGGCGACGCCGCTGCTTTCGCCCGGCCAGCACCTCAAGGCGCGACTTGTCGCGCCGGCGTCCAACCGAGGCACGGTCGCCGCACGTCTGCGCCTCAGTGTCTATGACGAGGACGGCCGGCTGCGTGACGTCGACGGTACCCCCGTCGGGCTTCCGCCCGGCACCGCGAAGACGCTCGGATGGCGCGTGCCGTCTTTCGATGGCCAACCCATCGGCGCGGTCGGCATCGCGCTTGGCGCAAATACGTCGGGTGTCGAGGGCGAGGTGCTGCTCTACTATCTGCGCTGGGACGGCTCGCCGGACGTCGTGCTGCGCCGTCCGCCGGGAAGGAGTGATTTCTGGCACCGGGCCTGGGTCAATGCCGTCGATTCCTTTTCCGACCGCTTCGCCGAGAGCTTCCGCATCTCGCAGGCACGGGACGAAGGGATGATCATCCATGGCACGCGGGACTGGACGGACTATCGCGTACAGACCGAATGCGTGCTGCACCTGGGCGATTATGGCGGCGTGGCACTGCGTGTGCAGGGCCTCAGACGCTATTACGGCGTGCGTGTCACTCGTGAGAACCGGCTGGAGATCGTGCGCGTACGTGACGAGGAAGTTAAGGTGCTGGCGAGCACACCGTTCGACCTCGCCCTTGAAAAACGGATGCAGGTGATTGCCAGCGCGGTCGGGAACATTATCCGGGCGCGCGTCGATGACGTGGACATCGAAGCCCGTGACGAAAGCGAGCTGGCTTTCAGGGACGGCGGCATCGGGCTGGTGATCGCCTCGGGCGCGCTGTCGGCCGATTTCGTGGCCGTGTCTCCCCCATGAGGTCTTCACGAGATGAAAGCGCTTGCAGCACCGGATACTAGGGCGCAAAGGGCATGGCCATGCTGAAGAAAACATCCTCTATGCCGGACCATGCCGCGGCCGGGCCCCGCCGCTGCCGCGTCTGCCGGTCATCGGCCACCGAGATGTTCGTATCCATCGGGGAGCGGGACTATCGGCGCTGCCTGCGGTGCGAGGCGGTCATGCTCGACGCGGACGGCCTGCCCTCGCGCGAAGAGGAACAGGCCCACTACCGGCATCACGAAAACGATCCCAACGATCCGCGCTACCGCCGGTTTCTCTCGAAACTCTGCGATCCGCTGGCGGCCCGCCTCAAGCCAGCCAGCCTCGGCCTCGATTACGGGTGCGGGCCAGGGCCGGCGCTGGCGGCGATGCTGCGCGAACGCGGCCACGAAATGCGCCTCTACGATCCCTTCTTCGCGCCCGATCCGTCCGCGCTCGCGGTCACCTACGATTTCATCGTCTGCAGCGAGGTGGCTGAACACTTTCACGAGCCGGCGGTGGAGTTCGAACGGCTGGACCGACTCCTGAAACCCGGTGGCTGGCTGGGGCTCATGACCTGCTTTCGAACCGAAGACGCGCGCTTCGCCAACTGGCATTATCGCCGCGACCCCACCCATGTCGTCTTCTACAAGGAAGAGACGATACGCCACCTCGCCCGGCGGTTCGGGTGGCAGTGTGTAATCCCCGTCAAGGACGTGGCACTGCTGCGCAAGGCCGTTTAGGTCAGAACTGACGGGGAGAGGGCAGGCTCTTCATGCGGCTTAAACTTCCGGTCTTACAACCGACGCGATTCCCCGAGGGTTGTTATTCCATTCCCCGTTTACAAAAAGCATATAATATGATTTTTTCCTGCATGGGCGTTGCCCAATTTTTCAAGCAGGGAGGAGAAAGATGCTTTCCAGGAAAGTATGGCTCGGTGCGGCGGCGCTCGCGTCGATGGCATTGATGGCGTCCGGCGCGGCGGCGCAGACGATCGGCTTCTCGCAGATCGGATCGGAATCGGGATGGCGTGCAGCCGAGACAACGCTGACGCGCCAGGAGGCGGAGAAGCGCGGCATCGACCTCAAATTCGCCGACGCGCAGCAGAAGCAGGAAAACCAGATCAAGGCGCTGCGCTCCTTCATCGCTCAGGGCGTGGACGCGATCCTTCTGGCGCCGGTGGTGGCGACCGGCTGGGACTCGGTGCTGGAAGAGGCACAGGAGGCGGAGATCCCCGTCGTTCTCCTCGACCGCATGGTGGATGCGCCCGATGACCTCTATCTCACCGCCGTCGGCTCCGATCTCGTGCACGAGGGCCGCGTTGCCGGCGAATGGCTGGTCGAAGCGGTGAATGGCGAGGACTGCAACATCGTCGAGCTCCAGGGGACCACCGGCTCGTCGCCCGCCATCGACCGCAAGAACGGCTTCGAGGAAGCGATCGCCGGCCATGACAATCTCACCATCATCCGCAGCCAGACGGGCGACTTCACCCGCACCAAGGGCAAGGAAGTCATGGAAAGCTTCCTAAAGGCCGAAGGTGGCGGCACGAACATCTGCGCACTCTACGCCCACAATGACGACATGGCCGTCGGCGCCATCCAGGCGATCAAGGAAGCGGGCCTCAAGCCCGGCGAGGATATCCTGGTCGTCTCCATCGACGCGGTTCCGGACATCTTCACCGCCATGGCCGCCGGTGAGGCGAACGCCACCGTGGAGCTGACGCCGAACATGGCCGGCCCGGCGTTCGATGCGCTGGAAGCTTATCTGAACGACGGCACCATGCCGCCGAAGTTCATCCAGACGGAATCGAAGCTCTACACCCAGGAAGACGATCCGATGGCCGTCTACGAGGCCAAGAAGGACCTGGGCTACTGACCGGCGCCTGACGCCGCTCGATCTGGGCCAATTGGCCGATCGGGACGCGCCGCCCCACCCACCCGGCGGCGCGTCCGAAACCGCACTCCGTGAGAAAGATACGGGAGGACCGGAGTGAGCGAGAGCCAGCCACGCCTTCGCGCCACGGCCGTGACGAAGACATTCCCCGGCACCGTTGCGCTCGACCGGGTGGACTTCACGCTGCAGGCGGGCGAGGTGCACGCGCTTCTCGGCGAGAACGGCGCCGGCAAATCGACGCTGATCAAGTGCCTTACCGGCGCCTATCGGCGCGACAGCGGCGACATCGTCCTGGACGGGAGCGTCATTGATCCGCGCGACACGTTGGAAGCACAGGGCCACGGCATCGGAACGGTCTATCAGGAGGTCAACCTCCTGCCCAACCTGACGGTGGCGGAGAACCTTTTCCTCGGGCACCAGCCGACCCGCTTCGGCATGATCTCGGGCCGTGCCATGAAGGCGCGCGCACGCGCGGTGCTGGCGCAATACGCCCTCGATATCGACGCGGGGCGGAACCTCGAAGTTTATTCCGTGGCGGTGCAACAGGTGGTGGCGATCGCCCGTGCCGTGATGCTTTCCGGCAAGGTGCTGATCCTCGACGAGCCGACCGCCAGCCTCGATGCCCATGAAGTGCGCATGCTGTTCGACGTTGTGCGCTCGCTGAAGGAGCGTGGGCTTGGCATCGTCTTCATCTCGCATTTCCTCGACCAGGTCTACGAGATCAGCGACCGCATCACCGTCCTGCGCAACGGCCAGCTTGTCGGCAGCGAAGCGACAGCCGACCTCGACCGCGTGCGGCTCGTCAACATGATGCTCGGCCGCGAACTGGAGCAGGAGACACGCGAAAGCGGCCGCACCGACCGGCCGGAGGGAGCGCCGGCGATCCGTTTCCGCGATTTCGGGCGCACGGGGCGCATCGCCCCGTTCGACCTCGACATCCACAAGGGCGAGGTGGTCGGCGTTGCCGGGCTTCTGGGCTCCGGGCGTACCGAGACGGCGGAGGTGCTCTTCGGTGTGGCCCCGCATGACAGCGGCCGGGCGGAAGCGGACGGCAAGGCGCTGACCCTCCATTCGCCGCGCTCGGCAGTCGCCAACGGCTTCGGCTTCTGCCCGGAAGACCGCAAGAGCGACGGCATCATCGGCGACCTCAGCGTGCGCGAGAACATCGTGCTGGCGCTGCAGGCCCGCCGCGGCTGGACGCGGCCGCTGCCCGCCCGCGAGCAGGCGGCGATGGCGGAAGACTTCATCCGCCGCCTCGACATCCGCACCCCCGACGCGGAGAAGCCGGTGGGGCAGCTCTCCGGCGGCAACCAGCAGAAGGTGCTTCTCGCGCGCTGGCTCGCCACGAACCCGCGCTTCCTTATCCTCGACGAGCCGACGCGCGGCATCGATGTCGGCGCACATGCGGAGATCATCCGCCTCATCGAGGACCTGTGCGCGGAAGGCATGTCGCTTCTGGTCATCTCCTCCGAGCTCGACGAGCTGGTCGCCTACAGCCATCGCGTCATCGTCGTGCGCGACCGCCGCCATGTCGCGGAGCTTGTCGGCGCGGAGATCACGACCGACAACATGGTGACCGCCATCGCCTCGGACGAAAGGGAGACGGCGGCATGAACGGCGCGACCGCCTTTCTCCGGCGCATCGCGCCACAGCTCGTCACGTTGACGGTGCTGCTCCTCCTCGTCGCGCTCGTCTTTCCCGGCTTCTTCGAGATCTCGATCGCAAACGGGCGCCTCTACGGCAGTCCGATCGACATCCTCAACCGCGGCGCGCCGGTCGCTCTCCTGGCCATCGGCATGACGCTGGTCATCGCGACCAAGGGCATCGACCTGTCGGTCGGGGCCGTGATGGCCATCTGCGGCGCGGTGGCAGCGGCGGCCATCGACCAGGGGCTGGGGCTCGTGCCGGCACTTGCGCTGGCACTCGGCGTCGGGCTCGCTTGCGGCTTGTGGAACGGTCTCCTCGTGGCCATGCTCGGCATTCAGCCCATTGTCGCGACCCTGATGCTGATGGTCGCAGGACGCGGTATCGCGCAGCTCATCACCGAGGGCACGATCCTCACCTTCACCCATGAGGGGCTCATCTTCATCGGTGCCGGCGCCTTCCTCGCCATACCGATGCCGGTCCTGATCTGGATCGCGACCGGCCTTCTCGTCGCGTTCATCGTGCGGCGCACGGCGCTCGGCATGCTGATCGAGGCGATCGGCGTCAATCCGCGCGCCAGCACGCTCGCGGGCATCAACACGCGCGTGCTCCTGATCGCCGTCTACATGACCTCGGGGCTGTGCGCGGCACTTGCCGGCGTGATCGCCGCCGCCGACATCAAGGGCGCCGACGCCAACAATGCGGGGCTCTGGCTGGAGCTCGATGCGATCCTCGCAGTGGTCATCGGCGGCACCTCGCTGCTCGGCGGGCGCTTCTCGATCATCGCCTCGCTGATCGGCGCCATGATCATCCAGACCGTCAACACGGGAATCCTGCTTTCCGGCTTCCCGCCGGAGTTCAACCTCATCATCAAGGCCGCGATCATCCTCGTCATCCTCGTGCTGCAGTCGCCTGCCGTGCGCACGGCGTTCGTCTTCCTCCGGCGCGAAAAGCCGTCCGCGCAGGCCAAAGCGGAGACCGTCGCCCAATGAACGCACGCACCCTCCCGCTCCTGGCGACCGTGGCGATCTTCCTGATCGCCTATGCCGTCTGCTACGCGCAGTTCCCCGCCATGCTGTCGACCCGCGTCATCGGCAATCTTCTGACCGACAATGCCTTTCTGGGCATTGCCGCGGTGGGCATGACGTTCGTTATCCTGTCGGGCGGCATCGACCTGTCGATCGGTTCGGTGATCGCCTTTTCCGGCGTCTTCATCGCCGTGCTCCTTCGCGATACGGGCCTGCATCCCCTGCCCGTCTTCGCCATGCTTCTGGTGGTCACGACCCTCTTCGGTGCCGCCATGGGCGCCACCATCCATTGGCTGGAGATGCCGCCCTTCATCGTCACGCTCGCCGGCATGTTCCTGGCGCGCGGCATGGCCTATGTGCTCAGCATCGATTCGGTGCCGATCACCCATGAATTCTACGACACGCTGCAAGGGCTCTATTATCTCATGCCCGGCAAGGGACGGCTGACGTTCATCGGCGGGCTGATGCTGCTGGTCTTCCTCGCCGGCATCCTGCTGGCGCACCGCACGCGCTTCGGCACCAATGTCTATGCGCTCGGCGGCGGCGCGCAGACGGCCAGGCTCATGGGCGTGCCGGTGGGGCGCACGACGGTCCAGATCTACGCGCTCTCCGGCTTCCTGGCGGGCCTTTCCGGCATCGTCTTTTCCATATACACCTCCGCCGGCTATTCGCTCGCAACCGTCGGCGTGGAGCTTGACGCGATCGCCGCGGTCGTCATCGGCGGCACGTTGCTCACCGGCGGCAGCGGCTTCGTGGCGGGGACCCTGATCGGCGTTATGATCATGGGGCTGATCCAGACCTATATTATCTTCGACGGAACGCTTTCGAGCTGGTGGACCAAGATCGTGATCGGGATCCTGCTGTTCGGCTTCATCGTACTGCAGAAGGCGCTGGTCTGGCTGACCGGCAGGAACGGCCGGGCACTGGGGGCGGCGCGCTAAAGGGCATGGATTTGCTGAGAACCGCCATAGCGGGACGGGTCGTGCGCAACCACCACGCATTCGTGGTGCACGAGATCGGCACGGCGATCGTCAAGGGCGAGTATCCGGTGGGCTCACTTCTTCCGGGCGATGCCGAGCTTGCCGAGCGCTTCGCCGTCTCCCGCACGGTTCTGCGCGAGGCCATGAAGACGCTCTCGGCGAAGGGGCTCGTCTTCGCCCGCGCGCGCATCGGAACGCGCGTGACGGAACGTACGCAATGGAACCTCTTCGATGCCGACGTGCTGACCTGGCATTTCGAGGCCGGCGTGAGCCTGGAGTTCCTAGGCCACCTTGCCGAGATGCGCCTGTCCTTCGAGCCTTTTGCGGCGCGGCTTACCACCCAGAATGCTACGTCGGACGAACTCGCCCAGCTCTACGACATCACCGAGAAGATGGCCGCCGCGCCTTCCAAGGAGGCCTTCGCGCTGGCCGATCTGGAGTTCCACATGGCGCTGCTCGGCGCTTCGAAAAATCCCTTCATGTACTCGGTCGGCAATCTCATCGAGGCCGCACTTGTCTCGGCCTTCAAGCTCAGTTCGCCGGTGGAGGGACCGAGCCAGCGTGAGTCGGCGCAGCAGCACCGGGCCATCGTCGAAGCCATCGATGCGAAAGACGCGGACACCGCCGCCGCGGCGATGGAGACCGTGATCATCGTCGGTCGAGACCGCGTGAGCGGCCGGATCGGCAAAACGGCGGCCACGGCCGGGAGGCGATAGCAACTGCTCTGCACGAGCGGGGCGGCTACTCAATAAACGGATCGGTGGTGACCCGCTTGCCCAGCATGAAGGCATCGGCGACATGAACCAGGGGTGAAACGTCCACGTCGCTCGCGCCGGTGGCGAGCAACTCCGCAAAGCGGGCATAGATGCCGTCATACTCAGCTTCCGGCCCGTGGTCGGCCGCAACGCCGTCAACCGCCATCTTCGCCCCCCCTTCGCTGAGGGCCAGCACGCCTGCGTCGGTCTCGACCGTGATGTCCCAACTCTGCGGTCCCGTCTGGCGCCAGTCGAAATCGGCCGTCACCGGCGCGCCCTCGGCATCGATGAATGCCAGCCTTGCCGCAATGGGCGTATCCCGGTTCTGCGGAAATTCGAGCTCGGCGGCCGTGAGATGCATCGGCTGTGGCATGATCTCGGTGAGGATCGACAGCGCGTTGATGCCGGGATCGAAGACGCCCGCCCCGCCCGGCTCCCAGATCCACGCCTGGCCGGGATGCCAGCGGCGCACATCCTCCTTCCAAACTATGGTCGCACGGCGCACGGTCTTGCCGGCAAGCCATTTTCTGGCGGGGCCGACCGCCGGCGCGAAACGCGAATGCCAGGTGGCGAAGAGCGAAAGGCCGTTCTTTCCCGCCAACGTCTTGAGCGTGTGGACCTCGGCAACGGAGGCCCCCGGCGGCTTTTCCAGAAGCACCTGCCTGCCAGCCATGAGCGCCTGCCGCGCCATTGTGAACCGGACCTGCGGCGGTACGCACAGCGCGATTGCCGCAACGTCCGGGCGCTCCTTCAGGAACGTCTCGAGCGTGGCGAAGTTCTCCACCCCGTCGACATGCGCGTTACGGCTCACCGTGGCCGCGAGGGTAAAGGAGGGATTGCGCCCGATCGAGGGAATATGCTGGTCGCGGGCGATCTTGCCGACGCCGGCGATGGCGATCGATACCGGTTCAGTGGCTTTCACGTGCAACGCCCCTCCCGCGGTTGCCAACCAGGAAATCGAAATCCGCGCCGGTGTCCGCCCCCTGCACATGGGTATGGAACAGCCGCGCATAGCCGCTCGCGGGCACCTCGACCGACGGCTTCCACTCATCCAGCCGGGCGGCGATCTCCGCCTCGGGAACGTCGAGGTGGAGGCGGCGCGCCTGCACGTCGATCTCGATCATGTCGCCATCGCGCACGATCGCCAGCGGACCGCCCACCGCGGCCTCGGGCGAGGTGTGGAGCACGACCGTGCCATAGGCGGTGCCGGACATGCGTGCATCCGAAATGCGGACCATGTCTGTGATGCCCTTGCGCAAGACCTTCGGCGGCAGCCCCATATTGCCGACCTCGGCCATGCCGGGATAGCCCTTCGGCCCGCAATTCTTCAGGATCATGACGCAGGTTTCGTCGATGTCGAGCGCCTCGTCACTGATCTTGGCCTTGTAGTCCTCAATGCTCTCGAAGACCACGGCGCGGCCGCGATGGCGCATCAGATGCGGGCTGGCGGCCGAAGGCTTGATGACAGCGCCGTCGGGCGCGAGGTTGCCGCGCAAGACGGCGATGCCGCCGTGCTGCGTGAGCGCCCTGTCGAAGGGGCGGATGACATCCTCGTTCCAGTTGCGGACCTCCGCCAGTTCTTCCGCGAGCGGCCGACCCGATACCGTCAACGCACCGCCGTCGAGCCTGCCGGCCTCTAACAGCATCTTCAGCACCACCGGCAGCCCGCCGGCATAGAAGAACTCCTCCATGAGGTAGTCGCCGGACGGCATCAGATTGACGATGGTCGGGATGTCGCGGCCGATCCCGTCCCAATCGTCCAGCGACAGATCGACGCCGACCCGGCCGGCAAGCGCCAGAAGATGGATCACCGCATTGGTGGAGCCGCCGATGGCGCCGTTGACGCGAATGGCGTTTTCGAAAGCGGTCCGGGTGAGGATATCGGAGGGCTTCAGGTCGTCCTTGACCATTTCGACGATGCGCCGGCCCGTCAGTTGCGCCATCACGCGGCGGCGGCTGTCGACGGCGGGAATGGCCGCGTTGCCCGAGAGCGCCATTCCCAGTGTCTCGGCCATGGAGGCCATGGTGGAGGCCGTACCCATGGTATTGCAGGCGCCGGGCGAGCGCGACATGGATTGCTCGGCCTCCAGGAAGTCGGCGCGTGTCATCCGCCCGGCTTTTATGTCTTCCGACATCTGCCAAAGCGCCGTGCCCGAGCCCACCCGCTCACCGCGGAACCAGCCGTTGAGCATCGGCCCGCCGGAGACCACGATGGCCGGCATGTCGACGCTCGCCGCCCCCATGAGGAGCGCCGGCGTGGTCTTGTCGCAGCCCGCCATCAGCACCACGCCGTCAAGCGGATTGGCGCGCAGCGCCTCCTCGACATCCATGGCACACAGGTTGCGGTACATCATGGCCGAGGGCCGGAGCGACGGCTCGCCGGGCGAGAAGACGGGAAACTCGACGGGCAGGCCGCCGGCCTCGTAGATGCCGTGCTTCACCCGCTCGGCGAGGTCGCGCAGATGCGCGTTGCATGGGGTGAGCTCGGACCAGGTGTTGCAGATGCCGATCACCGGCCGCCCGTCGAAGAGATCGGCCGGCAGGCCCTGGTTCTTCATCCAGGAGCGGTGGTAGATGTTGTCGCGACTGTCGCCGCCATACCATTCCTGGGAGCGCAGCCTGCGCGGCCATTCCGCCTTCTTGAACACCATGGACCAGCCCGCCTATAGCGCCCGCACGGCGACCGGTTCGTCGCGCGCGGCCGAATTGTCGATCGCGACCGTGTTCCTCAAGGGAAGGCCGAATTGCGGTGCCGCAATCTCGAACACGTCGCCCGGCTGCGTGCGCACGCCTTCGGCGAAGGAGAGCGTCGCGGTGCCGAACATGTGCACGTGGACATCGCCCGGGCGGCGGAAGAGATCGTATTTGAAATGATGATGCTCGAGATTGGCGATGGTGTGCGACATGTTCGCCTCGCCCGAGAGGAACGGCTTTTCGAAGATCGCCTCGCCGCCGCGCAGGATGCGCGAGGTGCCGCGGATATCCTCGGGAAGCGGGCCGATCAGGATCTCCGGCCCGAACGAAGCCGGCCGCAGCTTGGAATGGGCGAGATAAAGATAATTCACCCGCTCCATCACGTGGTCGGAAAACTCGTTGGAGAGCGCAAAGCCGACACGGAACACCGCGCCGTTATCATCCACCACATAGATGCCGGCGATCTCCGGCTCCTCGCCGCTGTCGTCGGCGAAAGCAGGCGAGGTGAGCGGAGTCCCGGGGGCGGCCACCGCATCGCCGTTGCCCTTGTAGAACCACTCCGGCTGCACCCCCGGCGCACCGCCTGCCGGCTTTCCGCCTTCCAGCCCCATGCGGAACATGCGCATGGAATCGGTGAGATTGGTTTCCTCGTCGGCGGTCACCTGATGCATGGAATCGCGCGTGGCGGCCGAGCCGAGATGGGTAAGGCCGGTTCCTGTAAGGTGCAGGTGGGCGGGATCGGGATGGTGGATAGGTGCGAGAATGCGCCCTTCTTCATAGGCCCGTTCGAGATCCACCGCGGCACCGAAGCCGAGACGGGCGATTCTGGCGGCGAGTGTATCGCCGCTTCGTGCGCAATCGAGCGCCAGCGCGTAGAGGCTTTCGGCACCGCGCACCTCATAAGCTTCGGTGCCTTCGCGGGCGACGACACCAACGCCGCCTTCGGCCGTTCTGATCTGGGAAAGGAGCATGGCACTCAGCCCTTGTTCTTGTTGTAGACATCGAAGACGACGGCAGCGAGCAGCACCAGGCCCTTGATGACCTGCTGCCAGTCGATACCGACGCCCAGGATCGACATGCCGTTGTTCATCACGCCCATGATGAAGGCGCCGATCACCGCACCGACGATCGTTCCCACGCCGCCCGACATGGATGCGCCGCCGATGAAGACGGCCGCGATCACGTCGAGCTCGAAGGCGAGCCCCGCCTTCGGCGTGGCCGTGTTGAGCCGGGCGGCGAAGACCAGCCCGGCAAGGGCCGCCAGCATACCCATATTCGCGAAGGTCAGGAAGGTCAGCCGCTCGGTGTTGATGCCCGAAAGCTTGGCCGCCTTCTCATTGCCGCCGATGGCGTAGATGCGCCGGCCAACGGTCGTGCGCTGGGCCACGAAGGTGTAGACGCTGATCAGGAGCGCCATGATGATGAAGACGTTCGGCAAGCCGCGGAAGGTCGCCATCAGATAGCTCATATAGACGATCGCGAGCGCGATGATGACATTCTTGGCAACGAAGAAGGCGAAGGGCTCGTCCGCCATGCCGGTCTTCTGCTTCTGGAGCCGCGCGCGCACGGCGAGATAGAGCAAAGCGGCGGCGACCGCCACGCCCAGAAGCAGCGAGAAAAGATTGATGTTCTCGGAATTGAAGATGTCCGGAATGAAGCCGGATGCAATCAGCTGAAACTGGCGCGGGAAGGGCCCTATCGACTGGCCGGCAAGCAGCCACAGCGTCAGGCCCTTGAAGACCAGCATACCGGCGAGCGTCACGATGAAGGACGGGATCTTGTAATAGGCGACCCAGAAGCCCTGTGCCGCGCCGATCGCCGCCCCCGCGGCAAGGCAGATGACGGCCGTGAGCAGGTAATTGACTTCCCAGTTGACGATCATCACCGCCGCAAGCGCGCCGATGAAACCGAGCACCGAGCCCACCGACAGATCGATATGCCCGCTCACGATGACGAGCAGCATGCCGATCGCCATGATCACGATATAGCTGTTCTGCAGGATCAGGTTGGTGAGATTGACCGGCTTCAGGAGAATGCCGCCTGTGACCACCTGGAAAAAGGCCATGATGGCGATCAGCGCGATCAGTATGCCGTATTCGCGCACATGGTTGCGGATGAAGCCGAAGGACGATTTGCTGCCGGCGCTCGCGGCCTGTTCTGATGTGACGAGATCGGTCATTTCACTTTCCGGCGGACTTGATGATCATGGACATGATGCGTTCCTGGGTGGCTTCCGCTGCCGGCAATTCGCCGACCATGCGGCCCTCGTTCATGACGTAGAGGCGGTCAGAGACGCCGAGCAGCTCCGGCATTTCGGAGGATATGACGACGATCGCCTTCCCGCTCGCGGCGAGATCACGGATGATCGTGTAGATCTCGAACTTCGCTCCGACATCGATGCCGCGCGTCGGCTCGTCGAGAATCAGGATATCGGGATCGGCGAACAGCCATTTCGACAGCACGACCTTCTGCTGGTTGCCGCCGGAAAGATTGATCGCCTCCTGGGCAATGGAGAAGCATTTTATGTTGATCTTGCGGCGGTATTCCTCCGCCACCGCCGCTTCCCGGTTCTCGTCGACGATGCCGCCGGCTGAAACCGCCTCCAGGTTGGCGAGCGGGATGTTGCGGCGGATCGTGTCCTCCAGCACCAGCCCGTAGGTCTTGCGGTCCTCCGTGACATAGGCGAGCCCCGCGCCGATCGCCCTCCTGATGGTCGACACGTCGGCCGGTTTGCCGCCGATGCGGACCTCGCCGGTGATATCCCTTCCATAGGAGCGGCCGAAGAGGCTCATAGCCAGCTCGGTGCGGCCCGCCCCCATCAGGCCGGCAATGCCGACCACCTCGCCGCGCTTTACGGTCAGGTCGACATTGTCGACCACCTTGCGCTCGGTATGGACCGGATGGTGAACGGTCCAGTTGCGCACCTCGAAGACCGTCTCGCCGATCTGCGGATCACGCGGCGGGTAGCGGTCGGAGAGCGAGCGGCCCACCATGTCGCGAATGATGTGATCCTCGCTGATCACATCGCCGCGGCAATCGAGCGTGCTCACCGCCTGACCGTCACGCAGCACGGTGATCGTGTCGGCGACCTTGGAGACCTCGTTGAGCTTGTGCGAGATCAGGATCGAGGAGATGCCGCGGCTGCGGAACTCCTTCAGAAGCTCCAGAAGCGCGTCGGCGTCCTTGTCGTTGAGCGAGGAGGTCGGCTCGTCGAGGATCAGGAGCCGCACCTCCTTGGAAAGGGCTTTGGCAATCTCCACGAGCTGCTGCTTGCCGAGGCCGAGGTCGGTGACGCGCGTCTCGGGATGCTCCGAAAGGCCCACCTTGGCCAGAAGCTCGCTCGTGCGCCGGTTGGTGTCGCGCCAGTCGATGATGCCGTGGCGGGCGCGCTCGTTGCCGAGGAAGATGTTTTCGGCAATCGACAGGAGCGGCACCAGCGCCAGCTCCTGGTGAATGATGATGATGCCTTCGCGCTCGCTGTCGGCGATACCGCGGAAGGCCTTCTCCTCCCCGTCATAGACGATCTGCCCCTCGTAGCTGCCGTGCGGATAGACGCCGCTCAGTACCTTCATGAGGGTTGACTTGCCGGCGCCGTTCTCGCCGACCAGCGCATGGATCTCGCCGCGTTCGACCGAAATGTTGACGTTGTCGAGCGCCACCACACCCGGGAAGGTCTTGGTGATGTTGCGCATTTCGAGGATGGTGTCGGCGGGCATGGTCGATGTCCTGGCTCGAAACGAGGCGGGCGGAAGGCGATCCTTCCGCCCGGCTCTTCATGCGAAAGCTACTTGATCTGATCTTCGGTGTAGTAGCCGCTGCCGATCAGCACCTTTTCCCAGTTCTCCGCCGTGACCGGAACCGGCTCCAAGAGGTACGACGGCACGACCTTGACGCCGTTGTCATAGGTCTCGGTGTCGTTGATCTCCGGCTCGCCGCCGCCCAGCACGGCGTTGACCATGCCGACCGTGACGCGGGCAAGCTCGCGCGTGTCCTTGAAGATGGTGGAGTACTGGTCGCCGCGCAGAATGGCTTTCACCGACGGCACCTCGGCGTCCTGGCCGGAGACGATCGGCATGGGCAGGTCCTCCGACCCGTAGCCGACACCCTTCAGTGAGGAGATGATGCCGATCGACAGGCCGTCATAGGGCGACAGCACGCCGTGCACCTGCTTGTCGGTGTAGTTGGCCGACAGGAGGTTGTCCATGCGGGCCTGGGCGACGGAGCCGTCCCAGCGCAGTGTGCCGACCGTGTCCATCCCCATCTGGCCGGACGGGATCACCACCTTGCCCTCGTCGATCAGCGGCTGCAGCACCGACATGGCGCCGTCGTAGAAAAAGTAGGCGTTGTTGTCGTCAGGCGAGCCGCCGAACAGCTCGACGTTCCAGACGTCCTCGTCGGGAAAACGCTGTTCCAGGCCTTCGACCAGCGTGTTGGCCTGCTGTACGCCGACCTGGAAGTTGTCGAAGGTGGCGTAATAGTCGACATGCGCGCTGTCGCGGATCAGGCGGTCATAGGCGATCACCTCTATGCCGGCCGCGTCGGCGTTGGCCAGCGCGTTGGAAAGCGTCGTGCCGTCGATCGCGGCGATCACGAGCACGTCCACGCCCTTGGTGATCATGTTCTCGATCTGCGCGAGCTGGTTTGGGATGTCGTCCTCGGCATATTGCAGGTCGGTGGCATAGCCGGCGGCCTCGAACTGCTCGACCATGCTGTTGCCGTCGGAAATCCAGCGTGCCGAGGACTTTGTCGGCATGGCAATGCCGACCGTGCCCTTGTCCTGCGCCGCCGCGGGACCGGCCATCGAGGCGGCGACCATCGCGGTCGTTGCCAGGGCAAGCGTCAAAAATCTCATGGAATCCTCCCAGGTCTGACAATGGGCCGCACGACGCAACCGCCGAACCGGCCAGGCTACGAATGGCACGGAGATGAAGCTGGCACCGCGGCGGCGCCTCGCGAGAACCTCCCTCCCCGCCACGGGCTGTGCTCTGATGCACCGGCCGCGGGCATGACAGGCATAGGAACCCGTGTTATTCAGGTCAAATGCGGTTTCGCATGAATGATATGACGATATTGGTATATCGTTTTCGGAGACTTGGATGCTCGACAGCCCGGCTTCCTTCCAGAGTGATTTCCTCGCCCGCCGCGGGTTGAAGCTTTCGCATCTGCGTCTGATCGCTGCCCTCAAGGAAACGGGTCAGATGAGCGCGGCCGCCGCCCATCTCGCCATCTCGCAGCCGGCGGCCTCGCGCATGGCGGCGGAGATGGAGGAAATCCTCGGTGTGCCGCTGCACAGCCGGCACGCGCGCGGCGTCGTTCTGACCGCCTATGGCGAACGGCTCGCCATGCGGGCGCGCGCCATGCTGCAGGGTCTGGACGATGCGGCGCGCGAGATCACCGAGATGGAGCGCGGCAACCAGGGCACGGTGTCGGTCGGCGCGGTCACGGGGCCGGCGCTCGACATCGTTCTTCCCGCGCTTCGGCAGTTGCGCCTCACCCACCCCAAGATATCGGTCAGCGTGACGGTCGACACCAGCGACGGGCTCGCCGAGGACCTGCTGGCCGCGCGGCTGGATTTCTATATCGGCCGCGTTCTGGGCGACGTCGATCCGCGCATGTTCCTGACAAAGGAGGTCGAGCCCGAGCCGATCAGCCTGATCGCACGCAGCGGGCATCCGCTGACCCGGCGTTCCCCCGCGACAGTTGAGGAGTGCGTGGCCTACGATTGGGTTCTGCAGACGCCGAGCGGGCTCTTGCGGCGGACACTCGAGAACTTCCTGATGGCGCGCGGCGTCGCCTTGCCGGACAAGGTGCTGAGCACTTCGTCGATGCTGCTCACCCTTGGTTACATCAGCCAGTCCAACGCGATCGCACCCATCGCCAAGGCCGCCGCCACCTTTTACGGCCGCGAGGAAGGGCTCAACGGCCGCATCGTGGAACTGCCACTGGAGACGGAAATCACCGTCGCGCCCTATTCGCTGGTGCAGCATGCCGAAAGGCCGCTGTCGCCTTCCTCACAGGTGCTTTTCGACGTGGTTTCCGAGGTGATCAGGAGCAAGGCGGTTTAAACTTCGCCTTTCCGACTCCGGTGCCTGAACGCCGGGGTCGAGGTTCACCTACTTTCTGCCGCTGTCCTCTTTCCCGGGTGTCGCGGCGACGGTATCGGCGACCACCGCGCCACGCTGTCCCATCGGTTCTTCGGGGCCCGTCGTCGTGTCGTCGGACGTCTGGTGCTCCATTTCGGCGTTCAGTTCGGCCCCCACCAGCACGATCAGCACCGAGATCCAGATCCAGATCATGAAGCCGATGGCGGCGCCGAGCGAGCCGTAGGTGGCGTTGTAATCCGCGAAATTGCGCAGATAGAAGGAAAAGCCGATCGAGGCGGCCAGCCAGACGAGTACAGCAAGCACACCGCCAAAGGTGACCCATTGCCATTGCGCCTTTTCGCGGCTGGGGCCGATCCGGTAGAGCGCGGCAATGACAAGGAAGGCGAAGAACAGGAGCAGGATCCAGCGGCCGATCTCTGCAAGAAAATTGCCCAGCGGCCCCAGATCGACGAAGGCAAGAACCGCCGGAACGACGCCGACCACCGCGATGAGAAGCATCACGACGAACATCGCCGCGATGGTGCAGGCGAACGTGATGGCGGTGAGCTTGAAGAAACCGCGCTTCTCGCTCTCGCCATAGGCCACGTTCATTCCCTGGAACAGCGCCTTGATGCCGTTGTTGGCGCTCCAGAACGCCAGCGCGAAAGAAATCAGGAAGCCCAGGCCGAGCGACTGCGGATCGCCGGAGGTCAAAGCATTGAGTTGCTCGCGAATGAGATCCAGGCCGGCGGCCGGCAGCACCCCTTCCAGATAGGTCAGGTGGTCGGCGACGGTCTGGGGATCGGCGAAAAAACCGTAGAGCGAAACGAAGGCGGCGAGCGCGGGAAACAGCGCAAGGATCAGGTAAAAGGTAATCCCCGCTGCGACGAGGCTGATGCGCTCGCGGGTGAACTTCGTTGCCGAGCGCCGCACGATATCCCACCAGCCGCGCCAGGGGATTTCATGCGGTCTGCGCGCGTTTCTTCCGCGTTCCCGCCCCTGACGGGTTTCCCGATCACCACCTTGATCCGGCCCGTTGTCCAGAATGCTCTCCCGTTTGTGAACAGTCCCGCCGTCCCCAACTTTCACACGGCGCCCGGTGTTCCCGCGCAGCGGAGGCGGACGACCCAGATGGTCCCGGACTAGCGGCCGGCAGGGATCGCGGGAGATCTCTTACCTGTTGCGGACACGAACCGCTCGAAGACCCCCTCCGATCCGACCTGGCCACCTTTCAGCATCAACCGCATTCCATCGCGCTGCGTGGCATCCGAATGCGCGCGGCAGATCGCGACACCCGCATCCAGCCGCTCCTCGAACGAGAGGCTGTGGAAACCGAGCCGGCGGACGACGATGCTCGAAGTGTCGCCGCCGGCAATGCCAAGGGCGCACACCGCCTGCCGGTCGAGGATGAGGCTGACCAGGTCGGCGAGCTTGTGCGAAAGGGCCGCGCCGCTCACGCCGTAATCCGTCGACGGCTCGAGATGCGCCAGGACGTCCTCTGTGCGCGCCAGCGCCGCAGCGGCCCGCGCGGCGAGCCGATCCGTCGCCGTCGCATCTTCCAGATCTCGCGGGCCGATCGGCAGGCGGTGGAAGCCGCGCGCGGCCTCGACCTGCGCCGCGGTAACTTCCGAGCGGCTGCCGGCCACGACGAGACAAGGTCCCGCCTTCCTTTCATCGCGCGCCGGGCGGTCCCCGTCGCCGGGGCGAAGGTCACCACCGAGCGCTTCGGCAATACTGCTGGCGCCGACGGCCAGCAACGGGCGCGCTTCACCCCTTGGGCCACCAAGCACCGCGCCTATCGTCTCGATATCGGTCTGGTCGCAGGCGTCGAACAGAAGCCGGCGCTCGCCGCCGCGGATCAGATCGGCAAGCCGCTCGCGCAGGCGCGGCACGCCTTCCATGATCTCGGGCCGTGATATGAGGCGCAGTGGATCGAGCCCCTGTCGCGCCAGGTGGACACGCAGATCGGCTTCCGTCATCGGCGTGATCGGATGGTTGCGCATCACCGGATGGCGGTCGATGCGATGCACTTCGCCATCCGCGCCGCGCGCGAACAGATTGCCGAACGCGCAGTAGCGGCCGAGGCTCGGCTGTCCGCCGACCACCGCCAGGAGCGCCGGCGCGAGATCGCGTTCCAGGGCCGCCACCGCGGCCCCTATGCTGCCGGTCTCGGGGGAGGAATCGAAGGTCGAGCAGACCTTGTAATGGACGACGCGCGGAGCGAGCGCCTTCAACACAGGCGTCAGCGCCTCTATCCTTGCCGTGACGGCGGCGGCCGGCAGCGATCGGAACTCGGTGGCGATGCCGATCGCATCGAAACCCTCGTCGGCAATCCTTCCTGGATCCGGCGGCTCGAGGAACAGGCGGACACGACGTCCGGTCCGCGCGAGCGTCGCCAGTGTGTCGGAAGCGCCGGTGAAATCGTCGCCGATGAAGAGGTAGTCGACGCCCGCGCCCATGCTCATTTCCCGAAGAAACCGAGGGCCGCCTGCAGTTCCGGCAGGCGCTTCGCCGCCGCCTCGAGCGGCACGCCGGAGGCGATGGCCTCGTAGGCCTGGCGCAGGCTCTTCACACCGGCCGCCGGACCATCCGGATGGGCCAGGATGCCGCCGCCCGCCAGAAACATGAAGTCGGCCGACCCGACCGCTTCGTGGGTCGCAGGCATTGTCCCCGCCCACTGTCCGGAGGAGAATACGGGCAGAACCGCATCCTTCTCCTCCGGCGCATCGGCAGCGAGCGGCTGCAGGCAGCGGCGGGCGGCGGACGCCACCTCCTCGGCTGGATCCGAGAACTTGCCGCCGATCCCGTGGACATGCATATGGTCGATGCCGGCGAGCCGATAGAGCGCCTGATAGGCGCCGAAGCCAATGCCGAGCGCCGGATGGCGCGAAAAGGCACCGAAGCCGTTCCGATGGCCGTGAACGGCGAGCGGCGTGGAGCGCCGGAGGGTCTGGAGCGCCGACAGGCCGCACCAGTTGAGGCTTGCCATGACGCAGGACCCGCCCTCGGCTTCGACAAGGTCGGCATGCCGGCGCATGGCGTCGGTCTCGTCGGTGACGTTGAAGGCCACCATGACGTCGCGGCCGGTGCGCTCGCTGTGCTTGCGAACCCGGCGCATCACCGCCGGCACCCGCTCGGCAAGGGGGGCGTGGTCCGGATCGCCGCAAATCTCATCATCCTTGATGAAGTCGACTCCCGACGCGCAAAGAAGGTCCACGAGATCGGCGATCTCCTCGGCGCGCAGGCCGACGTTGGGCTTGATGATGGTGCCGAAGAAAGGTCTGTCCTCGATGGCAACTTGCCGGCGCGTTCCCGCCACGCCGAGGCGCGGCCGCTCGAAGCGCATTCGGAAAGCCTGTGGGAGCGCGACATCAACCAGCCTGAGGCCCGTCACCTCTCCGAGATCGTAGAGATTGCCGGCGAGCGTCGCGGCAAGGGTGGGCAGGTTGGGCCCCATATTGGCGGTCGGGAAGGCGATCGTCACCCGTGCCCGCCGGAAAGGCCCTCCGACGCCCTTGCGCTCGAGATAAGCGCTCTCGAGACTGGGGGCCTCCCGGGGCGCGAGTTCCGTAACCGAAACGACCTCCGCCGCCGCCCGTGCGCGCAGTGCATCGGTCTCGCCGGCCACGCGGACGAAGGTTCCGCTGCTCTGCTCGCCGGCCATCACCGCCGCTACCTCTCGAGGATCGAGCGGCGTTTCGACGATATACTGCGCCTCGATGGTCTCCGCCTTCATGCGCGCCTCACAGTCGTGAAAGGTCCGGGAAGGGGCGAACGGGATCCGAGCCGTCCCAACCTTCGGCCGCATCGCGGATCATTTCGAACAGCCTGCCCTTGGGGCCGACGACCTCGGAAAGTTCGATCACGGTGCCGGGATGGGCCTCCCGGTCGAAATAGACGAAGCGGCCGTTGGCGCCGACCTTTCCGCTCATCTTCTGGCGAAAGCCTTCCGCCTCCATGCGTGCAAGGTCGGCATCGTAAGCTTGGGTCCAGTAGGCCACGTGCTGAAGGCCGCTGTGGCCGGCGCGAAGAAAATCGCGATACATGGACGGCGCGTCGTTGCGTATCTCGATCAGTTCGACCTGGAGGGGACCGCTGTTGGCGAGGGCGACGGCATTGTGGACCTCGTAGGGCTGGCCGTCATAGCGGTAGCCCTCGATCGGCACCTTGGGATTGTAGAACCACGGGCCGACGCCCATGACGGAATGCCAATGGGCCATGGCGGCTTCGATGTCGTCCACCACATAGCCGAGCTGGCGGATCGCACCCAGAAATCTGCTCATATTGAAACCTATTGCATGACGAGTTTGGGGAGCCACGTCGAGACCGCCGGAACCGCGGTGACGACGAGCAATGAAAGCAGCAGCGGCAGAAGAAACGGCAGCACGCCGCGGATGACCGCGTGAACGGGCATTCTGGCGACGATGGAGACCATGTAGAGGCTCATGCCGATCGGCGGGGTGAGCAGACCGATCATCAGGTTGAGAACGAAGACGATGCCGAGTTGCAAGGGATCCACCCCCGCCGCGTGAAGGGCGGGGGCGACGATCGGCGCGATGATCAGGATGGCGGCGATCGATTCCAGCACCATGCCGACGACGATCAGGAGAATGTTGACCAGAAGCAGCAGGACGAAAGGATCGTCGGAAAGGCCGAGCAGGAAGGCCCCCGCCTTGGCCGGAACCCGGTCGAGGGTGAGCACCCAGGCGAAGACGGCGGCGGTCGACACGATGAAGAGGATGCTGGCGGTCGCTTCCACTGTCTCGCGCAGGCTTTCCCAGACCGCCCGCAAGGTCAAGGTCCGGTAAACCGCGAAGCCGATCAGGAGCGCATAGGCCACCGTGACGCCGGCCACCTCGGTGGGACCGAAGAAGCCGCTCAGGAGTCCGCCGATCAGCAGCAGCGGGGTCAAAAGCGCGGGAAAGGAGACCAGCGCCTTCTTCGCCACCGCCCGCAGGGACGGGCTGACGGTGTCACGCGGGAGATTGTAGAGGCGGGCGATGACCGTCACCTGAACCATCAGGAAGAGCGTGATCAGGACTGCCGGAATGATGCCCGCGATCAGGAGCTGGACGGCCGAGACGTTGGCAACGCTTGCGTAGATGATGATCGGGATCGACGGCGGAAAGATCGGCCCGACCGTGGCGGAGGCGATGGTGATGCCGGCGGCGAACTTCCTGTCGTAGCTCTGGCCGGTCATCTGGTCGATCTGGATCTTGCCCAGCGCGCCGATATCGGCGAGTGCGGCCCCGGAAACACCGGAGAAGATCAGGCTGACGAGGATCGACACCTGCGCCACCGCACCGCGAATCCGGCCGACGATGAGGCGCACAAGATCGAAGATGTGCGTCGTCACCCCCATCGCATTGAGCAGGCTTGCCGCGAAGATGAACAGCGGGACGGCGAGAAGCGGCGTCGAATCCAGCGCGTTGACGGCGCGCTGCGCAAGCACGTTGACCGGCAACCCGTAGACGATCATCACCAGCGCCGAGGAAAGCCCGAGCGAGACGGCGACTGGAGCGCCGAGCGCGAGTGTCACGGCGAAGAGGGCAAGCAGGACGAGGCTCATGAGGGCGCACCGTCCTTCCCGGAGGCTGGGTCACTGAAAATCCCGGCGAGGCGGACGACCGCCACGAGCAGAAGAAGGACGAACGACAGGAGGGCGGGTGCGTAGAACAGCCAGTTCGGAATGCCGATGGCCGGCGTGGCGAACTTTCCGGCCCGGGAGAGGAAGGACTGGAAGCCGTAGAGCGTGAGCATGCAGAAGGCCAGCACGGCGATCTCCGCGACGGCGAGCGTGTAGCGGCGCAGATGCAGGGGCAGCATCATCGGCACCAGATCGACCGCCACATGCTGTCCGCGCAGGGCCAATAGGGGCACGCAGAGGAAGACGACGCCGATGCCGCTGAAGCGCGCGAATTCGTCCGCCCAGGGCATGCCGAGATCGAACACGTTGCGCCCGACCACCTGGCCGAAGACGAGCACGAACATCAGCGCCAGGAGGAGGATCGCAACGGTGCGGCAGGCCAGAGAAACGGTCTCCAACAGGCGGCCTGCCGCAGTGACGGTGTTCCCGATAGGCATCGTCCCGCTCGAGCCGCCCTTAGCCGATTGCCCGGATCTTCTCGTAAAGCGCGCCGTACTCGTCGCCGAAACGCTCCTGGACGAGTTCCTGGACCGAACTGCGGAAGGCTTCGATCTCCAGGCCGTCGTCGGGGCCGATCACCGTCATGCCTTGCTCGCGCAGCGCCTGGGTATCCTTTTCCTCATTGTCCTGGATGGCCCTGGTGGCGCGCTCGCGGATCTCGGCCGATGCCGCGTTAACGGCCTCCTTCTGCGCGTCCGAAAGACCCTGCCATACATCCTCGTTCATGACGACGACCTCGGCGTTGGACATATGGCCGGTAAGCATGAGGTGCGACTGCACCTCATAGAGCTTGACGTTGAGGATGACGTTCACCGGGTTCTCCTGGCCGGCCACGACACCGGTCGCGAGTGCCGTCGGCACCTCGGACCAGTCTACCGGAACGGCCGCCGCGCCCAGGCCTTCGACCGCCGTCGTGTAGATGGGAAAGGGCACGGCGCGGATCTTTTCGCCGGCGAGATCGGCGGGCGAATAGACCGGCTTGTTGGCGGTGAGATGCCGGCGGCCGAAATAGTGGGCGTAGATGACGCGCACATTGGCCGCTTCGATCAGGCCCTGGTTCAGTTCCTGCATCACCGGCGAACCGACATCCATCACCTTCATCAGATGATCGACGTCGCGGTAGAGGTAAGGCGTGTCGAGGGCGGCGAAGGGCGCATAGAGGGAACCGATCCCGCCCGCCGTGTTGTGCGACAAGGCGATGGTGCCGAGCGAGACGGCCTCGGCAAGCTCCTGCAGCTTGCCCAATTGCGAGGAGGGAAAGACCTCGACAGCCAGGTCTCCCGCCGAGTGCTTGGACACCGCCTCCGCGAACCAGTCCGCCTGCGCACCGGCAACGCTCGCCGGCTCGTTGTTGTGTCCGTAACGCAGCGTCAGCGACTGCGCGCGCGAGCGGCCTGGAAGCATGGCTGCCGCGCCTGCGCCGAGGCCGAGTGCGAGCGCCGATCGGCGGTTGATGCGTGGCGAAGCAATGTGTGTCGATGTCCGGTTCATCGGATCCTCCCATGATTTGTTCTGACGGACCGTAGACTGCTGCCGTATCTCAACTTCCGGCCTGCTGCCCACTTGACATAAGGCTAGGAACTCTCATGCTTCTGGTCAAACCGGAAAAAATGAGGCTTTTTGAGGTGTCATCAACCCAAGGAAACGGTCCGCCGGTGCCGCTCATGAGCGATATCGCGGAGGCGGCACAAGTCTCTCTGGCCACCGTCGACCGGGTGCTCAACCGGCGCAAGGGGGTGAAGACGCGCACCGTCCGGCGCGTGCTCGATACGGCACTCGCCCTCGGCTATGTCAGCGCGGCGGAACATGCACGGCTCTCGCGCCCGCGCCCACCGAATGTCGTCTTTCTGCTGCCGATGGGCGGAAACCCCTATCTCCGACTGCTCGGCGACCGGGTCCGAGCCGTCGCGCAATCCAAGTCGCGCGACGAGGCGCAGGTGCGGTGCTTCTTCATCGAAAGCTTCGACGCCAAGGCGCTCGCCGGCGCAATCCGGCATCACGCCGCCTGGGCCGACGGCATAGCCTTCATGGCCATAGACCATCCGCTGGTGCGCGAAGCGGTCGAGGAAGTCTCCGCCTCCGGGCGGCGCATCGTCACGATCATCTCCGACCTGCAGCATTCGCTGCGCGACGCCTATGTGGGCCTCGACAACCAGGCCGCCGGACGCACTGCCGGATACCTGCTCGGCCGGTTCTGCCGGGCGCGAACGGGCAGCGTCGCGCTGGTCGCGGGTAGCCGCAACTACCGGGCTCACGCGGAACGCGAGATGGGCTTTCTGGGTCTCCTGGAAGAGACGTATCCGGGGTTGCGGGTGGTCGGAATGCGCGAGGGTCATGACGACCGCGAGGAGAACTATCGCCACGCCATGTCCCTTCTGGAACAAAACGCGGATCTCGCCGGCATCTACAATGTCGGCGGCTCGTCCGACGGGATCGGGCGGGCGCTGCGCGAGAAGGGCAGATCCGACGACATCGTCTTCATCGGCCACGGCCTGACGGGCGACACCCGCAGGCTTCTCATCGAAGGCATCATCGATGCGGTGATCAACTCGGATCCCGACATGCTCCTGGCTTCGGCGCTGCGTATCTTCGAGGACCTTCAGCGGGGCGACATCGCAAATCCGGCCGCGCTGCCGCCCGTCAAGATGGACATCATCTTCCGCGAGAACCTTCCCCCGGCCCTGTCGGTGGGTGGCGGGCCGGCATCGCGCGGCATCCGCCGGCCGTCATGAGAAGCCGGCGCGTTCAGGCCGGCGTCAACGCGCCAGCCAGCCGCCATCGACCGGCAGCACCGCGCCGTGCACGTAGCGCGCGGCGCCCGAGGCCAGGAAAACGGCAGCCCCGCCCAAATCCGATGGCTCGCCCCAGCGACCGGCGGGAATGCGGTCGACAATAGCCTGATAGCGCTGCTTGTCCTCGCGCAAGGCCTTGGTATTGGCGGTGGCGACGTAGCCCGGGGCGATCGCGTTCACGTTCAGACCCCTGGCAGCCCACTCGCAGGCAAGAATCCTTGTGAGGCCCAGAACGCCGTGCTTCGCCGCCGTGTAGGAGGAGACCCGTATTCCGCCCTGGAAGGATAGAAGCGAGGCGATGTTCACGATGCGTCCGCCCGCGCCGCGATCGAAGGCAGCCCGCGCGAACGCCTGGCTCAAGAGGAAGACGGCCTTGAGGTTGACGTCGATCACGTCGTCCCAGTCCGCCTCGGCGAAGTCGACCGCTTCGGCGCGCCGAATGATCCCGGCATTGTTGACGAGGATATCGAGCCCCTCCCCCGCCCGCGCGACCTCCTCGACAAGCCGGGCGCCTGCCGCCGGGTCGGCAAGGTCGAGCGCAAGCGGCTCGGCGCTGCCGCCGGACGCGCGGATCCGCCCGACGGTGTCGTCCATCGAGGAACGTCCGGCGCAGACGACATGCGCACCCGCCTCGGCCAAAGCGAGCCCGATGGCCTGGCCGATGCCGGTGTTGGCGCCGGTCACCAGCGCGCGACGTCCTGAAAGATCGAACAAGCTCATCTCAACCTCCATTGTCCACCACCATGACGTCCCTGCAATCGACATTGCCCCGCCGCATAACGCTGGAGGCAATGTCTGTCCGGAATGGGCGACCGGCCGGTCGGGCGTCAATCGTCGCGGAGCGGCTCGACGACGAACTTGCCGCCCTGGTAGACCGCTTCGGGTGCGTCCTTCGCCGGTGGGGGGCCGGCCTCGACCTCATCGCGGTAGACGGCCGAATTGTCCTTGGGCCGCCAGCCGATATAGGCGGCGTGGCTGTTGTCCCACCAGCGCTCGTCGTTGTCCGATATTCCGTAGAGCGTCGGGCAACCCAGGCGCGGGACGGCGAAGACGCGCTCGACCAGCGAGACGAAATCGTCCGGGCTCAGCCAGGTAGCGAGCATGCGGCGGTCCTTCGGCTTGGGAAAGCACGAGCCGATGCGCACGATCGCCGTCTCCATGCCGAAGCGGTCGTAATACATCCGCGCCAGCCCCTCGGCGAAGTGCTTGGACAGGCCGTAGAGCGTGTCGGGCCGCGGTATCGCCGCGTGATCGAGATGCTGATCCTGGGTGTACATGCCGATCACGTGATTCGAGCTTGCAAGAAAGATGCGGTTGCAACCAGCCCGGCGCGCCGCCTCGTAGATGTGAAACGTGCCGTG
Organism: Chelativorans sp. M5D2P16; assembly: GCF_034427935.1. Taxonomy (NCBI): domain Bacteria; kingdom Pseudomonadati; phylum Pseudomonadota; class Alphaproteobacteria; order Hyphomicrobiales; family Phyllobacteriaceae; genus Chelativorans; species Chelativorans sp. M5D2P16. The sequence goes on from NZ_JAXQNM010000040.1 coordinate 69,484, forward strand.
GATGTTGGCGTTGGAGATGACGGAGAAGGGCCCTTCGACCGACTTTCCTCCAAGATGGACGATCCCGTCACAGCCCTCCACCAGGCGATAGACGGCCTCCTTGTCGCCGAGGTCGCATTGAACGCATTCCTCGTGCGTCGCAGCGGGGCCGAGATCGCCGATGTCGGAAAGGCGCAGCGTTTCGGCGAGGCCGGCAAGCCTTTGCCGCGCCAGTTTGCCGAGATTGCCGCCGGCGCCGGTGATGAGAAGTCGCTTCAGCATTTTCAGGCTCATTCGATCAGATTGGGCAGTGTCAGCGAGATGGCGGGAACATACGTCGTCAGAAGCAGCGCGACGAGGATGGCGGTATAGAACGGCCAGATCGTGCGCACCGCGTCCTGGATCTTCACCCCACCCACCACGCAGCCGACGAACAGGCAAGCCCCCACGGGCGGCGTACACAGGCCGAGACCGAGATTCATCATCATGATGATCCCGAACTGGATCGGGTCGACGCCGATCGAGATCATGACCGGCAGGAAGATGGGCGTGCAGATGAGGATGAGCGCGGCCATGTCCATGATCATGCCGAGGGCCAGGAGGATGATGTTCAGCATGAGAAGGATGACGAGCGGATTGTCGGAGACGAAGGTGAGCCCCGCCGCGAGAAGTTCGGGAACGCGGTAAAGCGCCAGGAGATAGGCGAAGGCGGAGGCGCAGCCGACCAGGATCATCACCAGCGAGGTGGTGATGACGGCACGCAGAACCGCCTGCCTGAACTTCTCCCAGGTCAGTTCGCGATAGACCAGCGCCGTCACGACGATGGCATAGATGGCCCCGACGGCACCGGATTCGGTGACGGTCATGACGCCCGACAGCACGCCGCCGACGATGATGATCGCCGTCAGCAGGCCGGGGATGGCCACGACAAAGCTGGTCAGCAGGAACGCCCAGCCGGGAAAGGTTTCGGACCGGTAGCCGCGCTTGACCGCCACCAGATAGGCGGCCACGCCGAGGCACAGGCACATCAGGATTCCCGGCACGATACCGGCGATGAAGAGCTTGGAGACGGATATGCCGCCCGCCGCCACCGCATAAAGGATCATGTTGTGGCTGGGCGGAATGACCACCCCGGCCAGCGACGAGGTGACGGTGACGTTCACGCTGTAGTCCGGATCGTAACCCTTCTCTTTCATCACCGGCATGAGGATGGAGCCAAGCGCGGAAGTGTCGGCCACCGCCGAGCCGGAAATGCCGCCAAAGAGCATCGAGGAGGCAACGTTGACCAGCCCCAGACCACCGCGCACCGCGCCGACGGCCGCCGCTGCGAGGCGGACAAGCCGCGCGGCGATGCCGCCCTGCAGCATCAGTTCTCCAGCGAAGATGAAGAAGGGGATGGCGAGCAGCGAGAAAACCGAGATGCCCGACAGGATCCGCTGAAAGGCGACGAAGAGCGGCAGCCCTTCATAGAGAAATCCGGTCACCGTGGCGATGCCAAGGGCAAAGGCGACCGGAACACCGGCGACCATAAGGCCCAGAAAGGTGCCGAGAAGAAGGAGAAGTCCCATCGATTTTCGTTCCTGCGGTCAGCGGCCGGGGGTACGCCAGCGGCGGTACAATGAAGCGGCCACGAAGAGGACCGTCAGCACGCCGCAGATGGCGAGCGGCGCGGCGCGCCAGCTTTCGGTCAAGCCGAGCAGTGGAATTTTGCGATGCAGGTTGGTCATCACCAGATGCCAGCCCTGCCAGGCCATGAAGCAGCCGAAGGCGATCATGGCCAGGTCACTGACGAGCCGCAGGACGGCGCGCGGGAGCGGTGGCATCGCCTCGCGGATGAAATCGATGCTCAAATGCGCATCGCGCCGGATGCCGACCGCCGCCCCCAGAAAGGTGACGTAGACGACGATGATGAGCGAGGCCTGCTCGACCCAGGTCGGCGTGTCGTTGAGAACATACCGGCCGTAGACGAGCCACCCGAAAATGCCGATCAGCAGAACGAGAAGAACACCGGCGAACCAGTGGCAGAGATCCGCCAAACGGTCGAGAAACCGTTCCACCAGGCCCGGCAGCCCGCTTTCCCGATCTTCGAGCCGGTTGTCCTTCAGCATCGCGCCATGCTCCGTGAGGCGGGACCGGAATGCAATCCGGCCCCGCATTGGCTATCGGCTCAGTTGCTCTGCTGAATGGACCGGATCAACGGCTCGAGGTCCGGATTTTCTTCGATGAAGGCGGCGTAGACGGGCTCCATGGCCGCCTGGAAGGCCGACTTGTCGGCGATCTCGTTGATCTGGATCCCGGCCTCCTCGACCCTCTTGCGGCTTTCCGCCGACCCCTCGGCCCACAGCTCACGTTGCGTTTCGGCCGCCCGGACGGCCGCCTCGCGCACGATCTCCTGATCCTCCGCAGAGAGCGCCTCCCAGCTCGCCTTGGCGATGCAGATGCACTCGGGGATGATCAGGTGCTCGGTGGTCGAATAGAACTTGGCCACCTCGAAATGATTGCTCGAATCGAAGGAAGGATAGTTGTTCTCGGCGCCGTCGATGACGCCGGTCTTCAGCGACTGGTAGACCTCGCCGTAGGCCATGGGCGTCGCATTGCCGCCCATCTTGTCCACCATCTGCACATAGAGATCGTTGTTCATGACCCTGAGCTTCAGCCCATCGAGGTCGTCCGGCGTCTCGATCGCACGTTTGGTGTTGTAGAAGCTGCGCGCACCCGAATCGAACCAGGAAAGGGCGATGAGGCCGTTCTCGGCCAGAGCGTCGGCGAATTGCTGACCGATTTCGCCGTCCATCACCTCGTGCATGTGATCGAGGCCGGAGAACAGGAAAGGCAGCGACAGGACATTGGTGGCCGGAACGATCGGCCCCATTGGCCCCATGTTGAAATTCGCGAAATCGAGCGCCCCGTTGCGCGTTTGCTCGATGGCGTCCGGCTGGTCGCCGAGAACGCCGCCGTGGTAGACGGTCGCGCTGACCCGGCCTTCCGTGTTCTCGGTCACCTCCTCGGCGAACTGCTCCAGCGCGACGCTGTTTGGATAGCCTTCCGGATGGATGTTCCAGCCGCGCCAGTCCGCCGCCGATGCCATCGCTACCTGCGCCAGCAAGAAGGAGCCGGCAAGCGCGGTGGTGCAAAGAATGTTCCTCATGTGTTTCCTCCCATTGCGCCGATTGTTGTCATATAGACCAAACCACTTATAATACATGTTTGGAAACAGCGTCAACGATGATAAGACGGACACACGCGATCGCCGCACCGATTCTGCCGCGCGGCACCGGACGACAGGACAAGGATGCGAGACATGAGCAGCGAAACGGTGCGGACGCGACGGACCGGCCCGGGAACGCAGCGCTCCGGCCGCGTGAGCCTCGTCGCCACCGTCAGCGACGACCTGCGCCGGCGCATCCTGGAAGGCCGCCTCAACATCGGGGACCGGCTGCCCAGCGAGGCCGAACTGACACGGCAATACTCGGTAAGCCGCACCGTCGTCCGCGAGGCCATCGCCACCTTGCGCTACGAGAACCTCGTCGAGGCGCGTCAGGGCGCCGGCGTCTTCGTGCGCAACAACCAGCCGGCCAATGCCGCGCCATTCTCACAACTCGACTACGCCCGCATCTCGTCCATCATCGAGATCCTGGAGTTGCGCGCGGCAGTGGAGATGGAGGCGGCCGCGCTCGCCGCAACGAGGCGATCGCCCGCGCAGGAGGAGGCGATCGCCGAGTGCTACGAGGACATCAACACGCTGATCGGCGCGGGAGAACCCACGCACGATGCCGACATGGCCTTCCACCTGGCCATTGCGGATGCCACAAACAATCCGCGTTTCCGCGAGTTTCTGGCACTGCTCGGTCTTGACGCCATTCCGCGGGCCATGCTGCGCCCGGGGGCGGACATAAGGACGCCGAAGGAATACCTCCTCAAGATTCAGGACGAGCACCGGCAGATCGCCGATGCCATCTCCCTGCGCGACGAGCAAGCCGCCCGTGACGCGATGCGCACGCACCTGATCGGAAGCCAGCAACGCTACCGAGCGCGGCTGCGGAGCGGAAGCGCGTCGGAGCGCAATACATAGTACATCTGTTGACAGATGTATGATGACTTGTATGATCCCGGCTGTCTTAGTGCAGCGAAAGCCTGGAGATCATGGACCCCACCGCCCTCAAATCAGCGCTCGGCTCCGGCCTGTTGTCGTTTCCCGTGACCGCATTCGACGAAAGCGGTGCGTTCAACCGACGCCCGTATCAGGAACATGTCGCGTGGCTGTCGGGGTTCGAGGCAGCCGCCCTTTTCGCGGCCGGCGGCACGGGAGAGTTCTTCTCACTGTCCCCGGAGGAAGTGCCGGTGATCGTCAAGGCAGCCAAGGAGGCAGCCGGCGACACCCCGATCGTTGCCGGCTGCGGCTATGGAACCCGGGTGGCCGTGGACATTGCCAAGGCGGCGGAGGAAGCCGGCGCCGACGGGCTCCTGCTTCTGCCCCACTATCTCATCGACGCACCCCAGGAAGGCCTTTACCAGCACGTGAAGGCCGTGTGCGACGCCGTCTCGATCGGCATCATGGTCTACAACCGCAACAACTCGATCCTGAAGCCCGAGACGCTCGAGCGGCTGTGCGAGAACTGCCCCAACCTCATCGGCTTCAAGGACGGCTCGGGCGATATCGCTCTGGTGCGCGAAGTCACAGCGCGCATGGGCGACCGGCTGACCTATCTCGGCGGCATGCCGACGGCCGAGCTTTTTGCCGAGGCGTATCTCGGGGCGGGCTTCACCACCTACTCCTCGGCCGTCTTCAATTTCGTGCCGGCGCTGGCGCAGGAATTCTATCGCGCGCTGCGGGCCGGCGAGAGCGACGTGACGTTGCGCATCCTCAATGAATTCTTCTATCCTTTCATGAAAATCCGCGATCGCAATGCCGGCTATGCGGTCTCGGCCATCAAGGCCGGCGTGCGCATTCTCGGCTTCGACGCCGGCCCGGTGCGCGCGCCGCTGACGGATCTGACGGAGGAGGAGGTGGCGATGCTCGAAAAGCTGATCGCGCCCCACAGATCATGAAAATCGCCGAGGTCCGCACACATATTCTCGACCACAGGCTCGGCCGCGCCTTCGAAAGTGCCTCCATGCGCTTCGACCGGCGTCAGCACTGCCTGGTGGAAATCGTCTGCGAGGACGGCACCACGGGCTGGGGCGAGTGCCTCGGCCCGGCCCTGCCCAATGCGGCGGTCGTCAAAGCCTACGCAAAGGCCCTCCTCGGCCGCGACCCGCTGGAGACGGAAAAGCTCTCGCTGGAGCTTTATCATCTGCTGCGCGACCAGGGTCAGCGCGGACTGACGGTGACGGCGCTGTCGGGAATCGACATCGCGCTATGGGATATCAAGGGCAAGCGTTTCGGCGCACCCGTCTCCGTTCTTCTCGGCGGTCGCTTCCGCGAGAGCGTGCGGGCCTACGCCACCGGCTGCTTCCGGCCGGTGGGCGAGGACCGTATCGCGGCCACCGTCGCCGAGGTCACAGAGTATCGGCGCCAGGGCTTCCATGCGGTGAAGATCAAGATCGGCTTCGACGTCGAGGAGGATCTCGCGGTCATCGAAGCAGTGCGGGACACCATCGGCCCGGACATGCGGCTGATGGTGGACGCCAATCACGGCTATGACGTTCTGGAAGCGATCGCGCTCGGCAAGGGCGCGGCGCGCTTCGGCGTCGACTGGCTGGAGGAGCCGGTTCTGCCGGAGCAGCTCGGCGCCTACCAGGCCGTGCGGGCCGGCCAGCCGCTTCCCGTCGCCGGAGGCGAGACCTGGCACGGGCGTTTCGGCATGGCCGGGCCGATCGAAAGCCGCTGCATCGACATCGTCCAGCCGGACATCTGCGGCACGGGCGGTTTCACGGAGATGCGCCGCATTGCCGATCTCGCCGCCCTCCACGGCGTCCGGCTGGTACCGCATGTGTGGGGGACGGCCGTCCAGATCGCCGCCAGCCTGCAATTCATCGCCGCACAGGCCCCGAACCCGCCGCGGCCGAGGCCGGTCGAGCCGATCCTCGAATTCGACCGGACGGACAATCCGTTCCGCCAGGCCGTGGTCAAAACGCCGATCGAGCATGAGAACGGCGTCGTGCGCATTCCCGACGGGCCGGGGCTGGGCATCGAGATCGATCGGGCGGCACTGGAAAAATTCGCGCTCAAAGAGGCCGACGCGTGATCGAGCGGAAATATTCGGGCGAAAAGCCCAAAACACCCATGCCGGCCGGTGCGACGGATACGCAGATGCACATGTATCTGCCGGACTTTCCCGCCAAGCCTAACGCGCCGGCCCTTCCCGAAGGGCTACCCGGGCCGGATGACTATCGGCAGGTGATGGCGTGGCTCGGCATCGATCGCGTGGTGATCACGCAGGGCAACGCGCATCAGACGGATAACGCCAATCTTCTGGCCTGTCTCCGCGCGATGGGCTCCATCGCCCGCGGCGTCGCCACCATTACGGGAGAGACGAGCGACAGCGAAATGGAGGCGCTGCACGCGGCAGGCGTGCGCGGCGCACGCATCATGGACCTGCCGGGCGGCGCGGTCGGGCTGGAGGCACTGGAAGCAGTCGATGCGCGGGCACACGCCTTCGGCTGGTGCATCGCCGTCCAGTTCGACGGCAACATGCTTCCGGAACATGCGCCAAGACTCGAACGGCTGCAAAGCCGCTATATCATCGACCACCACGGGAAGTTTCTTTCAAGCGGGGCCATGCCGCAATCGCCGGAGATCGACACCCTGAAGCGGCTGATCGACGGCGGCAATTGCTGGTTCAAGTTCGCCGGCTGCTACGAATCCTCGCGTGCGGGCCCGCCCGACTACGACGATATCGCCGACGTGGCGCGCCACATGGCGGCGCATGCGCCCGAGCGCATCATCTGGGGCACGAACTGGCCGCACAATCTCGTCAAGCGCACCGAGGATTATCCTGACGACGCGGCACTTCTCGACACCGTGCTCGGCTGGGTGCCGGAAGCACACCAACGCCGGGTGCTCGTCGACAATCCCGCCGAGCTCTTCGGGTTCGCCGAGTAGACGCGCGATATTGCCCCTGCGTTGCCTTTCAGGGGTCCTCGGAGGGGTCCGGTACAAGCTCGCCGGCTTCAAGGAGCCCTAGACATTCTTCGGCCCTGTGCCTGTCGAGGTCGTCGAGAGGGCTTCCCTCCAGCGTGACGACGGTTCCGGTGGAGGTGTAGACCACCTTCCACCGGTCATCGCCCGTCTCGCGAACCGCAAATCGCTTCGTCACTGCCGGTTATTCCTCCAATCCGCGCAGGATCGAACGGCTCCGGATGGAATGCGTTCCCTATCGCTTCGCCATTTCGCGCAGCGGGACCGCCCTGAGCTTTTCGGCCTGGCCGGCGGTCCCGAAGCCCTCGAATTTTTCAAGGCACAACGCCGTTACCGCGTCCCTCGCCGGTGCAAGGTATTTGCGCGGGTCGAACTCGCCGGGCGCCTCGGCGAGCGTGCGCCGTATGGCGGCGGTGATGGCCAGGCGGATGTCGGTATCGATGTTGATCTTGCGCACGCCATGGCGGATGCCGCGCTTGATCTCCTCCATCGGAACGCCCCAGGTCGGCTTGATCTCGCCGCCATGGGCATTGATGGATTCGCAAAGCTCCTGCGGCACCGACGACGATCCGTGCATGACGAGGTGCGTGTTGGGCAGCCGCTTATGGATCTCCTCGATCACGCCCATGGCGAGAACTTCGCCGTCGGGCTTGCGGCTGAACTTGTAAGCGCCGTGGCTCGTGCCCATCGCCACCGCCAGGGCGTCGACGCCCGTGTCGGCGACGAAGCGCTCCGCTTCCTCGGGATCGGTGAGAAGCTGATCATGGGACAGCTTGCCGGTCGCGCCGTGGCCGTCTTCCTGGTCCCCCATGCCGGTCTCGAGCGATCCCAGAACGCCCAACTCACCCTCCACGGATACCCCCGCCGCGTGAGCGATCTCCACGACGCGGGCTGTGATGCCGGCATTGTATGCGTAATCGGCGGGCGTCTTGCCGTCCTCCTTGAGGGAGCCGTCCATCATGACGGAGGTGAAGCCGTGCTGGATGGCCGTCACGCAGGTGGCCAGGTTGTTGCCGTGGTCAAGATGCACACAGACCGGGATATGCGGATAGAGCTCGACCAGCCCATCGATGAGCCGCGACAGGACGAGGTCGTTGGCGTAGGCCCGCGCGCCGCGGCTCATTTGCAGAATGACCGGGGCGCCGGCCCTGTCGGCGGCGGCCATGATGGCGAGCCCCTGTTCCATGTTGCTGATGTTGAAGGCCGGCACGCCGTAGTCGTTCTCGGCGGCGTGGTCGAGAAGCTGGCGCAGGGTGATGCGGGCCATTGGCGTTCCTCCTTAGGCGTTCAGATAGTTTTGAACAGTGGCGACCTCGGCCGCGGAGCCGAAGACAAGCGCGGTCTTTTCGTGGATGTCGGCAGGCGTCCGCGCGAGGACGGGACCGCACCCGTCAGTTGCGGCGCCACCCGCCTGCTCGATCAGGAAGGCAATCGGGAAGGCCTCGTAGAGAAGGCGCAAGTGCCCCTTTTCGTATCCCGGGCGGGCATCGGCCGGATAAAGGAATAGCCCGCCGTTCAACAGAATGCGGTGGAGGTCTCCGACCGCCGCCGCGATCCAGCGCATATTGACGTCTTCGCCGCGCGAACCTTCGCGACCGGCCAGACAATCGTCGATGTAGCGCCGCAACCCGGGTGGGAAGTGGCGGTGGTTCGAGGCGTTGAAGGCGATCGTCCGGGTCTTTTCGGGAAGGGCCGGCGCCCGGCCGGCAACCCGGAACAGCCCGTCCCGAGGATCGAGGGTAGCAAGGAACACACCCTCGCCCAGGCTGAAGCCGAGATCGACGCTATGCCCGAAGGAAACGTAGCCGGCGGCCAGGATATCACGGCCCGGCCGGAGAAAGCTTTCCCCCTTCGGGAAGACGGCAAAGAAGAGCCCGAGCGGTGCTCCCGTGCCGATGCTGCCCGAGCCGTCGATCGGGTCGATGGCCACGTCGAGCAGACCGGCTTCGTCCAGAACGATCGGCTCGCCGGCTTCCTCCGAGACGACCCGGGCGACCGGCGCCTTGCGCAGAGCATCCAGGATGTGCTCGTGCGCGGCGAGGTCGAGCGCCTTCTGGACGTCCCCGCTCTCGTTCTTCGCAACCGGCACGGCCGGATCGCCCGGAAGCCGTGCCATGGCCAGACGCAGAGCCAGCGGCATGGCCGCCTCGGCGATGGTCGAAACGAGACCTGCAAGTGCGCGACGGCAGTCGTCCGCACCGGCCCATTCGGAGAGAAATCGCGAAAGGGGTGGCGCGGAAACGGGCCGGTCGCCGGCCAGTTCGAGAGCCGCGGCATGGGCCATCGGCATCAACCCTCCACCAGCGCGAGCGCCCGCGTGACGACGGCATCGGTTGTGATGCCGAATTTTTCGTAGAGGACTTCGGCCGGAGCGGACGCGCCGAAGTGGTCGAGCCCGATTACGTCCGCGTCGGATGCGACATAGCGGGTCCAGCCGAACCTGCTCGCCGCCTCCACAGCGACGCGCGGTGCCAGGCCGAGGACGCGCGCGCGGTATTCGGCGGGCTGCGCGTCGAACAACTCCCAGCAGGGCATGGAGACCACCGCCGCCTGTACGCCTTGCGCGGCAAGGACATGCGACGCTTCGACCGCCAGCGCGACTTCCGTCCCCGTGGCGAGAATGGTGACGTCGCGGGCACCCTCGGCATCGCGCAGCACATAGGCGCCTCGGGCAGAGAGATTTTCTGCGCCCTCGCTACGCAGTTGCGGCACGCCCTGGCGCGAGAGGGCAAGCAGCGAGGGCGCCCTGCGGTTACGCACCGCAAGCTCCCAGCACTCGAGCGTCTCCACTGCATCGGCCGGACGGAAGACGTTGAGGTTGGGCATGGCACGCAGGCTCGCCAGGTGCTCGGCCGGCTGGTGGGTCGGGCCGTCCTCGCCGAGCCCGATGCTGTCGTGCGTCATGACGAAGATGGTACCCACCTCCATCAGTGCGGAAAGCCGTATCGCATTGCGGGCATAATCGGAGAAGACGAGGAACGTCCCGCCATAGGGAATGATGCCGCCGTGCACGCTCATGCCGTTCATGGCGGCGGCCATGCCGAATTCCCGCACGCCATAGGAGATGTAGCGCCCATCGGGCGTATCGGCCTGGAAGTCGGTCGCAGTCGCCGAAACGCGCGTGAGGTTGGAGCCCGTGAGATCGGCCGAACCGCCGATCATCTCCGGGCAGATTTCGGCGAGTGTTTCCAGCGCCATCTGGCTGGCCTTCCGCGTTGCCACCTTCTGCGGCTCGGCGAAGAGCCGGATCTTGGCCGCAGCAATGGCCGCATCGAACTCTTCGGGCATTTCGCCTTTCAGCCTGCGCTCAAATTCGGCGCGGCGGCCGGCATCGAGCGCGGCGAGCCGGTCTTCCCAAGCCGCGCGTGCCACGGCGCCACGACGGCCGGCCTCCCGCCACGTCGAGAGAAGCTCTTCCGGGATTTCGAAATCGCCGGCGGCAAGGCCGAGCGTCGCACGCGCGAGCGTCCGCTCCTCCGCGCCCAGCGGCGCGCCGTGCACGGAAGCCTTGCCCGCCTTGTTGGGGGCACCGAGGCCGATCACCGTCTTCATGGCGATCAGCGTCGGGCGGGCGGTCTCGGCCTTCGCCGCCTCGATAGCACGGTCGATTTCCTCGACATCATGCCCGTCACAGGCGAGAACCTGCCAGCCCGCCGCCTCGAAGCGCCCACGAGTGTCTTCGGTGTAGGCCTTGGCCGTGTCCCCGTCGATCGAGATCGCGTTGTCGTCATAAAGCACCGTCAGCTTGCCGAGTCTGAGATGACCGGCGAGACTGATCGCCTCCTGGCTGATGCCTTCCATGAGGCATCCGTCGCCGCAGAAGACCCAGGTACGATGGTCGACGATCTCATTACCGAAGCCGGCCGCGAGCGAACGCTCGGCGATCGCCATGCCGACGGCGCCGGCGAGCCCCTGCCCCAGAGGGCCGGTGGTAATCTCCACGCCCGCGGCATGGCCGTATTCGGGGTGGCCGGCCGTCCTGGCGCCCCATTGGCGGAAGCGCTTGAGCTCGTCGAGCGGCATGTCCTGAAAGCCGGTGAGATAAAGCAGGCTGTAAAGCAGCATCGAGCCGTGGCCGTTCGAAAGCACGAAACGGTCGCGGTCCGGCCAGTCGGGGCGAGAGGCGTCGAATTTGAGATGTCGGGTCCAAAGGACGGTCGCGGCTTCCGCCAGCCCCATCGGCGCACCCGGATGCCCGGACTGGGCGGCCTCGACTGCGTCCATCGACAGCGTGCGAATGCAGTTGGCGAGCGCGAACTGAGCGGCGTTGCCGCTGGCCCGTGCCAGCGCGCGGCTGTGTTGGTTCATGTGCAGGTCTCCCACTCCAGATCTCCCACGGGTTCGTCATGACGTTTAGTAACTTATGATAAAAACCACAATATGAAATCTCAAAATCACATCTTTTGTGTTGCATGTCACGCGGAAGGTGTTATGGTTTCGGAGAATAGAAAGGCGCCGCAGGTGAAGCCGGAAGATCGTCAACACGACATCGTCGAGATGCTCGTCGAGGTAGGCTCAGCCTCGCTGGAGGAGCTCTCCCAGCGCTTCGGCGTCTCCAAGATGACCATCCATCGCGACCTCGACGAACTCGAGAAGGAAGGCCTCCTGCGCAAGGTGCGCGGCGGCGCGACCATCGAGGCGAGCGGCCAGTTCGAAAGCGACTTCCGCTACCGCGCCCGCCAGGCGGCCGAGGAAAAGCGGCAGATCGCACGGCGCGCGGCCCGGTTTCTGGAGCCGGGCATGAGCGTCATGATCGACGATGGCTCGACGTCCCAGAACCTCGTGCCCTTTCTCGTCAACAAGCGGCCTCTCTCGGTCATCACCAACAACTTGGCGATCATCGAGGGGTTGTCCGGGGTATCCGGGATCGAGCTGATCACGGTCGGGGGCACCTATTCGCGCAAGTTCAACGGCTTCTTCGGTGTGCTGGCGCTGGCCGCACTCGAGAACCTGCGCGCCGATATCGTGCTTCTGTCCAGCTCCGCCATCGACGGGCGAACGGTATTTCACCAGGACCAGGAGGTCCTCGAGGTCAAGCGCCGGATGATCGCTTCGTCGGCAAGGCGCTTTCTCATGGTCGACCATGAGAAGTTCGGGCGCACGGCGCTGCATCTCATGACCACTCTGGACGTCTTCGACGGGGTGGTGACGACACGGGCCCTGCCCGAGGCGAAGGCCAGGGCGCTGATGGACCAGGGGGTCAGGCTTTATTTCGCGGAAGAGGAGTAGGCATGGCGGATACGCCGCGGGCTTGGATCGGCACAAGCTGGAAGATGACCAAGACACTCTCCGAGGCGATGGCTTTCGCCCGGGGGCTCCTGCATGCGCGGGGCGATCCGCGCATCCAGCGCTTCGTCATTCCTCCCTTCACGGCCGTGCGCGAGGTCAAGGCGGCGCTATTGGAAACCGATATCAAGGTCGGCGCGCAGAACATGCATTGGGCCGAGCCCGGCGCCTGGACCGGCGAAGTCTCCGCCGAGATGCTGACTGACTGCCGCCTCGACATGGTGGAACTCGGCCACTCCGAGCGGCGGGCGCATTTCGGCGAAACGGACGAGACGGTCGGGCTGAAGACGGAGGCCGCGGTGCGGCACGGGCTGATCCCATTGGTCTGTATCGGGGAGACCGCCGAGGACAAGACGGCGGGCCGCGCCGACACCGTGCTCACGACGCAAGTCGAGGCGGCACTTGGCCGGCTTGACAGTGCGCAAAAGATCAGGCCCATCCTCTTGGCCTACGAGCCGGTCTGGGCTATCGGCGAAAATGGCACCCCCGCCTCGCCCGACTATGCCGACAGGCGCCACGCCCTCATCCTCGAGGTGGCGCAGGCCATTGTGGGTCGCCGCCTGCCGTGTCTCTATGGCGGCGGTGTGAACACTGACAACTGCAGCGAACTGATCGCCCGCCCGCATATCGACGGGCTTTTCATCGGGCGCTCCGCCTGGGACGTCGACGGATATCTCGACATTCTGGAGCGTTGTGCCCGTGTCATGTAAGGAAAGGATGGCTCAATGAAGATTGCAGTCGCAGGAGATAGCGCCGGTGCTCCACTTGCCAAGGCACTTGCGGAGCATCTGTCCGGCAAGGACGGGTTCGAGGTTTTCGAGGTGAGCACACCGCCTTCGGGCGACAGTGAATATTACGCCAATCTCTCGGACCGCGTGTGCCAGGGCGTACTCGACGGCACCTATGACCGTGCGATCCTGTGCTGCGGCACGGGCATCGGCGTGTGCCTGTCGGCGAACAAGGTGCCCGGCATCCGCGCGGCCCAGACGCACGACACCTATTCGGCCGAGCGTGCCGCGCTTTCCAACAACGCGCAGGTCATCACGATGGGCGCACGCGTGATCGGGACGGAACTCGCCAAATCCATCGCCGACGCCTACCTTGCCTCCACCTTCGATCCCAATGGCCGCTCGGCCGGCAATGTGAAGGCGATCGACGCACTGGACGCCAAGTATCACCAGAACGCCTGATCCGAGCGTGTTGCCCGCGGTATGGCTGCGGCAAAGAAAACTGTTTTGAAAAGCGGCGCGGCCGGCAGGCCGCGCCGCTCTGCTTTGGGTGCTGGAAGATCGTTGGTTGCGAAGACCGCGCATGGCAGTCGCCATCGTGGTTCGACAGGCTCACCATGAGGGCTCACGTATACACTCAACCTTTCGACCGCAAAGCCAGCAGCGACGCAGGTCTGCCTTCACCCTCATCCTGAGCCTGTCGAAGGGCGAGGGTGAAAGCACGCGCGGACGGTTCCGCCCTGAAGCCTTCCCGACCTACAGCGGCGCAAGGTTGCGCTGGCGCAACGTATCGAGCGTCTCTTCAAGCTCCGATTGTTGGCGCCCCTCCGACCAGCCGAGCACGGTGCCGGCAATCCGCGAGATCGTGTCGAGATCACGCGCGGTAAGGCGCCCCGTCACCGCGAGTGTCGTGCGGCGGAGCACGATGTCGCCGAGATGCACGACCGCCTCGTTCCGCGTGATCCAGGCGATCTCGGCATGGCTGACATCGGGCACATCGTCGAGGAAACGCCGCTCCTCGGCCGACGCCTCCTCCCGCAGGAGTGCCGCGGCAGTGGTGCCGTAGCGCTCGAGAAGGGTTTCCACGCGCCCGGCCGGCAACCCGGTCTCCTTGGCGAGATCGGTCACCCAAAGTCGGCGACCGGCCTCATCCGCCGGATAGTCGCGGCCGCCGCCGATGGGCAATTCGCGCGTCGAGATCCGGCGCTTGCGCCCGAGCCGTTCCAGGACGGAATCGGCCACTTCCTCCGCGAAGCCACGGAATGTCGTCCACTTTCCGCCGACCAGCGATATGACGGGAAAGGGACGTCCGGCCTCCGGCGCGGCAACGGGGGCGGAATGGTCGCGGCTGATCAGCCCCGGCGCCGTGCCGTCCGACGCCGGCAGGGGGCGGATCCCGCTATAGGCATAGACGATCTGCGCGCGGTCGAAAGCCAGCCCGGGTAGAAGCCCGCGCAGACTGTCGAGGAAATAGTCGACCTCCTCGTCCTCGCAGCGGACAGTGTCGGGATCGTCGGCGGGAATGTCGGTCGAGCCGACGAGCACACGGCCGAGATACTCGTAGACGAGGCAGATGCGCCCGTCGTCCGCCTCGAAATAGATCATCCGGCCATCGAGCTGGCGGGCGAGCTCCTCATGGTCGAGCACGATATGGGAGCCCTTGGTCCCGCCGATGAGCTTGCCGGAAATGCCCAGAAGGCGGTTGACGCGATCGATCCAGGGCCCGGCGGCGTTGACGAGGAGGCCGGGCCGGACGGTGAAGGCAGTCCCGTCGGCAGCTTCGAAAGCAAGGATTCCGTCCCGCTGGCCCTTTAGGCTCGTGGCGTTTTGCGCTTCCGACGCGGGATTGGCCGCCAGGCCGTCACGGACCAGCTCCCAGACGAGGCGCTCCGGCGCGGTCACCTTGGCATCGTAGTACTTGCCGGCCGCCACGATCCGGGGAGTCAGCGCCGGCAGCTTCCTCAACGCAGCCGTCCGGCGCCACAGGCTGTGGCGCGGCATCACCTTGCTGCGGCTGCCGTAGAAATCGTAAAGCGCAAGGCCGATCTTGACGAGAACGACACCGCGACTGCGCGGCGCGCTCTTCGCACCGAAGAAGGTCCTCAGCGCCGCCCCGGTCCCCTTCGTCCAGGAAAAGATGGGGATCACCGTCGGCAGCGGTCGCACCAGATGCGGCGCATTGCGCAGCAGAAGGTTGCGCTCGAGCGTCGATTGCGCGACCAAGCCGAACTCGCCCGTCTCCAGATATTTGAGACCGCCATGGATGAGGCGCGACGGCGCAGCGCTCGTGCCGGAGCCGAAATCGTTCTTGTCGACCAGCAGGCAGTCGACGCCCTGCTCGCACAAATCGCGGAACAACCCCGCACCATTGACGCCGCCGCCGAGGATTACGACGTCGAAGGTCTTGTCCGTCCCGCTCGTCAAACCTGTGCCTCCGATCCGAGCGCTTCAAGCTTCCGCCACACCGGACGAAGTGCCTCCACGGCCTCGGCGAAGACGGCATAGCGCCGGTCGTAGTCCGCGTGGCGGTTCATGTCCGGCGAATAAGTCCGGGTCAGCGCCGCAAGGTCGCGCGGATCGTCGAAGGGTGTCTTGAAGAGGCCCACGGCGGCACCGGCGCACAGCGCCGCTCCCCAGGCGGCGGCCTCGCCGGTCCGGTTCGTCGAGACCGGCATGCCGAGCACGTCGGCCATCATTTGTGCGAAATCCGGACTGCGCGACACACCGCCCGTCAGGCGCGCTGCCTCAAAGGGGAAACCGTCCCGCAGCGCATCGACGTGATAGCGGTGGTTGAAGGCGATCCCCTCCAGCACCGCCCTCAAAAGGTCGCCACGGTCGTGCCAGCCGTGCATCCCGAGGAAAGCCCCGCTGGCATTCGCCCCATGGGGAGAACCGAAGAGGAAAGGGTGAAAGAGTAGCGTCGAGCGACGCTCCAAGGCATCGCGGATTTCCGATGCAAGCCTCTCGTGGATGGAGCCGTCGCCGACGCCCGCTTCCGCCCGGCAGAGCGTTTCCAGAAACCAGTCGTAATTGGTGGTCGAGGCCGGTGAAATCGACATGCTGTTCCAGGTGCCGGGCTCGATGCCGCTGCGGCAGAACCAGCGCGGATCCCTACGAGGCCGATCGGACACGATCTCGTTGATCGAGTAGGTGCCGGCCACCACATCCACCACGCCCGCGCGATGCCCGCCGATGCCCAGCGCCGAGGCCGTGACATCGTGCAGCCCGGCCGCGACGGGCGTGCCCGCCACGAGACCGGTCTGTCGCGCGGCCGCCTCGGTGACACAGCCGACGACCGCCGCCGGCGGGTCGATGGCCGGCAGAGCGCCGGCAAGCGCTTCGAGACCGAAGAGCTTCAGTGCGTCCGGTGTGTAGTCCTGCGTCGCAAGCTCGGTGAAGGCGGTGCTGGCTTCGGTGCGGTCCGTGCCGATGGTGTCGGTCAGGCAGAACCGCAGCCAGTCCTTGCAGGCCAGGATATGCGCGATCCTTGCGAAGCGGTCCGGCTCCTCCCGGGCGATCCAGGCGAGCAGTGCCGAGGGCGCTGCGGCGTGCGGTATCTGACCGGTGAGCTTAAGCGCGCGATCGAAGAGATCGGTCTTGGAGTAGTCGGCGACAAGGCCTTCCGCCCGGCTGTCGAGGGAGAGGATTCCCGCGCCAAGCGGCTTCCGGTCGGCATCAAGCAGGTAGATGCCGTCGCCATGCGCCGTGGCGGCGACGGCTGCGATGTCGCTTGCCGGCCGTCCGCTTTCCGCGATCGCTGCTGCGATCGCCTCGGCGGCCGCCGACCAGAGGCCATTCATGTCCCGCTCGACATGGCGTGGGCGTGGGATGTGCTGCGGCACCCGCCGCCGGGCAACGGCGATCTCCGTCCCGTCACTGTCGAAAAGAACGGCCTTTGTTACGGTCAGGCCGCTGTCCAATCCCAGCAGGCTGGGCATCGCCCCCCTCCTTTGCCAGATGGTTTTAGGAAACGGTCCGGATACCGCGGCGCGGAAAGGACCGGCAGACACATACTTACGTGACGGGTGCCACCACCACGTTGATCCCATTGGCCCGCATCCTGTCGAGATGCCGCTCGGGCGTCCTGTCGTCGACGATGACGACATCGAACTCGTTCAGGGACACCATGCCGTAGAGCGCGCGGCGCTCGAACTTGGAATGATCGGCGAGCAGAATGCGCCTTGCCGACGCGTCGAACATCGCCCGCTTGGTGTCGACCATCTCCGGCGACTGGTGGAAGACCATGTCGTCGGTGATCGCTGCCATGGACAGAAAGAGCGTGTCCGCCCGAAGGCGGGAGATCTCGTTCGTGGTCATGCGGCCGATGAAGGCGTTGCACCAGTTGTGAAACTGACCACCGAGCCCGAGAAGGGAGAGGTCGCGAGTCCCCTTCAACTCGTTCATGAGCGTCAGCGAATTGGTGATGATCGTCAGGGGAACCTTCTCCGGCACCAGCCTGGCCATCTGGAGCACGGAGGTGGAATCGTCCATGAAGATCGCCTGGCCCGGCTCGATGAACTGGAAGGCAGCCTCGGCGATCGCCGCCTTTTCGGCCGACTGGCGGACGGAGCGATAGACGTCGCTCGCCTCGATCAGGCTCGTCGGCGCGGCCGACACGATGCCGCGGGTCTTGCGCAACAGACCGCGATCGACGAGATCGTCCAGATCCCGGTGCGCCGTCATCAGGCTGATACCGAAGCGCTCCGTCAAGTCCTCGATCCGCATGGACCCCTCGGCCATGACCGTCTCGGCGATCATCTGGCGACGAGCCAACTGGCGGGCTTGCCGAGAGTCGCTCGGCACTTCCTCGGCCATCAGCCGGTCCATTGCGGGGAGTACGTTGCTTTCGTTCATCAGGCACTGCGCGGTCGGATGGATCGGAGGCGGAACATACGATCTGCCCCATCTGAATGGAGCCCAAAACAGCGTATGGGGTCAAGCTGCTCTAAGATCGTCCCGGCAGGCCTGCAAAGACCCGCCGGGAACTGGGCATCGTTCGCTCAGTTGCTCATGCCTTCGAGAACGAAGGGCGCGGTGTACTGATCGACATTGTCGGGCGTGATCAGGACACAGTCGAAGAGCTGCTTCTCTTCCGCGACCATCGGCTCGCCGTTCTTGATGTAGTGATCGGCCTGGCGAACGGCCTCCTCGGCGAAAACGGCCACCGGCTGAAGTACCGAATAGGCCATTTCGCCGGCCTTGATGGCCTCGACCGCGTCCGGCGAACCGTCGAAGCCGCCGACGATGACGTCGTCGAGCATGTTGGCTTCCTTGAGCGCGGCAATCGCGCCAAGGGCCATCTCGTCGTTACCGCTGATCACGGCGTCGATGTTCGGGTTGGCCTGAATGATCGACTGCATCTTGTTGTAGCCCTGGGTACGGTCCCAGTTTGCCACTTCCTCGGCGACCTTCTCGAGCCCCGGATACTGGCTCAGCACCGTCTCGTAGCCGTTCGAGCGGGTGGCAGCGTTGTTGTCGGCCGGATTGCCGAAGAACTCGACATACTTGGCCTCGTCGCCAACTGTCTGGACCCACTGCTGGGCACCGAGGGCCGCCCCTTGTGCGTTGTTGGAGACGAGCTGGGCGGTTGCCAGGCCGCTCTGGTTGATTTCGGCGTTCACCAGGAAGACCGGAATGCCGGCATCGACCGCCTTGCGCACGGCACCGACCGAGCCATCGGCATTGGCCGGATCGAGGATGATGGCCTTGGCCTGATTGGTGATGGCGGTGTCGATCAGGTTGCTCTCGGTGTTCGTGTCACCCTTGTGCGCGCTCACATTCGCCTCGTAACCGAGCTCTTCCGCCGTGGCCTTGGCGACCTCACCCTCGGTGAACCAGTAGGGGTTGGAGGGATCGGTGACGATGATCGAGATCAGCCCCTGATCCTGTGCCCAGGCGCCCATGGACATGAGGGGGGTTGCCGCGAGCACGGCACCGAACAGCAGGGTCGCTCTTCTTGTAAGCATGGTGTTTCACTCCCTTTGGGTTGTTGGAAAGCCGGTCGCCCGGCCGGACTTTCCGCAAGCGGATTACTCGGAAGCTTTCCCGGTTTGCGGAGAAGGCGTTGCGGCGACCGCCCGGCGGCGGCCGCGGTACTGAATGGAGTTCAGAAGCACGGCCAGAACGATGACTGCGCCGGTGAAAACGGTTTGCCAGTAGGAAGACACGCCGATGATGACGAGGCCGTCGGAGAGGAAGCCAATCACGAAGGCGCCCAGAAGCGTGCCCCGCACGGTGCCGCGGCCGCCCGTCAGCGCCGCACCGCCTATCACCACGGCAGCGATGGCGGTCAGCTCATAGGTGGTGCCCGCCGTCGGGCCGGCGGAGGTCAGCTGCGAGCTGAGGACCAGCCCGGCGATCGCCGAACAGATGCCGGACAGTACGTAGACGGTCACTTTCACGCGCCTCACCGGCACACCGGACAATTCGGCCGCGCGCTCATTGCCACCCGTGGAATAGATCCAGCGACCCAGCGCACTGCGGTTGAGCAGCAGGCTGCAGAGAACGGCGACGGCAACCAGGATGACGACGCCGATCGGCACGCCGAGAAGCCGGTTGAAGCCGAGCCATTCGAAACCGGTGTTGCCGAGTTCGGGACGTCCGCCCAGATTGTTGTAGGTGAGGCCGTTGGTCATCAAGAGCGCGACGCCGCGCGCCACGTACAGGAGGCCGAGCGTGGCGACGAAGGCGGGAACCTTGAAGAATGCGACAAGAACGCCGTTGATCAGCCCCACGAAGGCCCCGACAGCACAGGTCAGGATCACCACGACCCAGACCGGGGGATACAGGATGACGCCGAACATCTCCAGGCTCACGCCCTGCATCAGAAAGCCGGCGACCACCCCGGCGAGCGCTAGTGTCGAGCCGACCGACAGATCGATGCCGCCGGTAAGGATGACCAGGAGCATGCCGAGCGCCAGCAGGCCGAAGATGGCCACGTGCGACGACATGATGAGGAAGTTGTTCACCGAGAAATAGACCGGCGAGAGGATCGAGAAGGTAATAATGATCGCGATCAGCGCGAAGAAGGCCCGCCCTTCCAGGAGCATCTTCACGATGTCGAAATCGGCGCTCCTGATGCCGGCCCTGGCCTGGTTCGCGGCTGTGGTGGTGTCGCTCATAGGGTGACTCCGGTAAGCGTTCTTATATGGCGTTCACGGCCTCGCCGGAGGCTGCCATGATTTCTTCTTTTGACACGTCGCTCGAAAACTCCGCCGAAATCCGGCCCCGCCGCATGACGACGATACGGTGGGCGATGCTCAGGCACTCGCCGACCTCGGATGTGGAGAAGATAACCGCCAGGCCCTGCCGCGCGCCCTCGGCGAGAAGGCGGAAGACCTCGGCCTTGGCGCCGATGTCGATGCCGCGGCTCGGCTCGTCGAGCAGGACGGCCTTCGGGTTGGTGGCCAGCATCTTGCCGATGACGACCTTTTGCTGATTGCCACCCGACAGCGACCCGATCTCGGCCTCCCCGCCGGAGGTCTTGATCGTCACGTTCTTGATCGCGCGCTCGACGAGGGACCGTTCGCGGCGCCGCGAGATGATCGAATTGCGGGTGAAGGCGCCGATGCTGGCCAGCGAAAGGTTCTTGCCGACCGTCATCGTCTGGACGAGACCGTCCCTCTGCCGGTCCTCGGGGACGAGCACCAGGCCCTCCTCGATCCGCTCGGCGATCGACAGTGCAGAAACGTCGTAGCCGAGGAGGCTCACCGTGCCGGAAGAATTGGGCAGGCGCCCGGCGACGCATTCCAGCATCTCGGTCCGTCCGGCGCCCATCAGCCCGTAGATGCAGACGATCTCGCCCGCGCGAACGTCCAGCGACACGCCATCGACGACGTTGCGGCCCTTCCGCACCGTGTCGGGAACGGTCAGGTCGCGGATCGACAAGGCAACCTCGCCGATCCTGTGGCCCTCGGGTGGCGAGCCCAGGTCGAAGTTCTCTCCGACCATGTTGCGGACGATCCATTCCAGGCTGATTTCGCTGCGCGGCGCGCTCGCCGTCATCACGCCGTCGCGCAGCACCACCGCGTGATCGGTGATCTGCAGGGCTTCCTCGAGGTGGTGCGAGATATAGACAATCGAAACGCCGCGGCTCTTGAGGTCGCGCACGACCTTGAACAGCACCTCCACCTCCGAGGCGCTCAGCGCCGAGGTGGGCTCGTCCATGATGAGGATGCGCGCGTTGACAGACAGGGCGCGGGCGATCTCGACGAGCTGCTGCTGGCCGAGCCGCAAATCCTCGACCAGGGACAGAGGATCGATATCTTCCTCCAGTTCGCGCATCAGCGCCCTGGTCTGCTTTTCCTCCTCCGCGTAATCGACGCCGCCCGGCCCCATGATCTCGCGTCCCATGAAGATGTTGTCGCGAACGTTCATGTTGGGCGCGAGGCTCAGTTCCTGGTGAATGATCGATATGCCCAGGTCGCGCGCTTCCGAGGAAGCGTGGAAGGTGACCGGCCGCCCTTCCAGCACGATCTCCCCCGAACTCGGCTGGATGACGCCGGACAGGACCTTCATCAGCGTGGATTTTCCGGCCCCGTTCTCGCCGAAGAGCGTGGTGACCTCGCCGCGATGGACATCGAAATTCACGCCCTTCAGCGCGTGGATGCTGCCGAACGACTTGGCGATGTTGCGCGCCGAGAGAACGACGGATGACGTCTTCTCGCGGACGCCGTTCATGTCGTGCAGCGTCATTGGACGCTCATCTCGACCGGCGTCACGAGCCAGTTCTTCGGATTGATCAGCTTGAAGACTCCGGTGACGGTGATGGTCTTGCCGCTGAGGTTTTCCGTGTCGATGTCGGCCAGGACCTGTCGCTTCATCTCGTTGTTGATGCCGGCGCCGGCGTTCTGATACTCGATCTGGTTGGTGAACTGCCCGAACGAGATCGTGCCGGTCGCATCGCGCAGATCCGTTCCGTTGATCGCCGGACCGGTCTGGACGCGGATCGTCGTCTCCTCGGGGACGCCTTCGACGGCAACCGTGTAGACGCCGGCGCGCTCCTCGCCCGCCACCCCGGTGAACCGCACCGGGACCACGGGGCCGATCCCGTCCCCGACGCCATACTGCTCGCCGGCGGCGCCCGCGTCTTCGGAAACGGCCTCGGCGAGCGTCGGCGCGTCGACGGCGCGGCTCAAAACACTTTCGCGGATCTGCGGGAACATCTCCTCGCCAAAGCGCTCGGGCGAGAAGCTCCCTTCCCGCACGTCTTCCTCCGAGCCGATGACCACTACCTCGGTATCCAGGGCCATGACCCCGACCAGCACGGCGACGGCCGCGGCGCCGAGAACGGCCTTTATGCTGAGGCCGCTTCGGCGCGGCGGTTGCGTGATGTCGGTTTGGGTACTCATGGGGAAACGCTCTATCGACCTGTTTTCAACCTGGGAGGACGCGGGCGGTGCCGACTTGTTGCCCTCGAAGGGTCAAGAATGAAGCGACCAGCGCACGGTCGCCGCCCGGACGCCCGGGCGCGCAGATCTGGACAGCCTATGAAACGGTGAAACCATATTCTCAACTCCTCCCACACAACTCTCTCCGGAAAGTCCGCGTGTCCTTCCTCGGTCGTTACGAACCGGCACCGGCCGATGAAACGAGGTGGCGTGCGCGCACTCCAGTGTTAAGTTTGTGATATCTTATGTGAGGATAGTGTTAGATTTCAAGAGCGCTGTCAATCGCCGAATTGCAGATGAACGCGAATTTCCCACGGGCCTCCTTCCACGCCCTTCCTCGCGAGATCATCCACCCTGCGCGGCGGAATACCGATGGTTCGATACGGGAAAAGCGGTCTAAAAGCCTCGATTTCCGGCAGTCTACGCCGTTTTATGGCGACAGTTTGTCTCAAACTTCGCAGTTTTACGCCCGGAGGATTTTATTCAGACGCGCAGAACCGGCCCCGACAGGAGGCCCCGCCCACCATATGCTTCGACAGCCACCTCTTGTGTGATTTAATTGGCTGTTTTATGTGATGTGAACTAGATTTCTAACATAGCCTGTTACATGGCGGTGACCGTATGGAGCTAAAGCAGGCGCTCTGCGCGATGCGGACGCCGGCAGGCGGACCCGCCGGCCAGGGAGGATGAATTGACACGGATTTTCCACACGGCATCGGCCCGCCTGGAGCGGTATGCGCTCGCTTTTGCTCGCACGTGCGCTCTATCCGTTTGTTTTAGCCGCATTTGCGCGGCGGCAAGTGTTTCCACGTGCCGACAAAATGCTCTAGCGGCCGGCCCGGCCTCGTGTGTTGGAGCGTGCTTGAATGGCTGAGCCGGACATCCTCATCGGCATCGACGCGGGGACGTCTGTCATCAAGGCGGTGGCATTCAGCCTCACCGGTCGCCAGATCGCGGATGCCTCGGTCCTCAATCACTATCGGACGGCAGCGGACGGGTCGGCCTGTCAATCGCTGGAGCAGACATGGGCGGACTGTGCGGCGGCGCTGCGCCAGTTGGGCGAGACGGTCGACGGCCTCGCCCGCCGCACCGCCGCCGTCGCGGTAACCGGCCAGGGCGACGGTACATGGCTGGTGGGTGCGGGAGACCGGCCGGTCGGCGATGCGTGGCTGTGGCTCGACGCGCGCGCCGCGCCGACCGTGCGCCGCCTTGCCGCCGATGCGGCCGACCAGGTGCGCTTCGCGGCGACGGGCACTGGCCTCAACACCTGCCAGCAGGGCGCGCAGATGGCCCATATGGATACTACCGCACCCGAGTTCCTCGACCGGGCGGAAGTCGCGCTCCACTGCAAGGACTGGCTCTATCTGAACCTCACCGGCATTCGCGCCACCGACCCTTCCGAAGCGTCTTTCACCTTCGGCAATTTTCGCACCCGCGCCTATGACGACGCGGTGATCGAAGCGCTGGGCCTAAAGAAGCGCCGCGGTCTTCTGCCGGAAATCGTCGAAGGCACGCAGACCACCCACCCGCTCACGGAGGCCGCTGCGGAAGCGACCGGCCTCAGCGCCGGCACTCCGGTCTGCCTCGGCTATGTCGATATGGTCATGACGGCGCTCGGAGCCGGGGTCCACACGGGAGACAAAAACGCCGCCTGCTCGACCGTCGGCTCGACCGGCGTACACATGCGGGCCGTCCGCGCCGACGCCGTGCACCTCAACAAGGCGCGAACCGGATACGTCATCTGCCTGCCCGTGCCGGGGCTCGTCACCCAGGTGCAAACGAACATGGCGGCGACACTCAACCTCGACTGGGTGCTCCGCGTTGCCGCAGACCTGATGAGCGAAACCGGGCACGAACATTCCTACAAGGATCTTGTCGATCGCATCGAGGGGTGGATGGGCCGCTCGCGCCCGGGCGCCCTGCTCTACCACCCCTATATCTCGGAAGCCGGCGAGCGGGGCCCGTTCGTCAATGCCGATGCACGGGCGGGCTTCATCGGCCTTTCGGCGCATCACCGTTTCTCCGACCTTCTGCGCGGCGTGGTCGAGGGTCTCGGCATGGCGGCGCGCGACTGCTACGCGGCGATGGGCCCGATGCCCGCTGAATTGCGCCTGACGGGTGGGGCGGCCCGTTCCGCCGCACTCCGCTCGGTCCTGGCTGCTTGTGTTGCCGCACCTGTTCTCGTCTCGGCCCGCGAGGAAGCCGGTGCGGCGGGCTGCGCCATGATGGCAGCGGTCGCGACCGGGGTCTATCCGGACATGGATGCCTGCATCGCCGAATGGGTGAAGCCGCTTCTGGGCCCGCCGGAAGCGCCCGATCCAACACTGGTAGAGATTTATGAGGGATTGTTTCCCGCCTATGTCTCGGCGCGCCAGGCGCTTTCTCCCGTTTGGGACAGCCTTGCCGCCCATCGCGCCGCGCTCGGCGCCGACGCACAGGAAGAACAGACACAGATGACGCTCGACGCCGCCAGCAGAGCGCAAAGAGGCTAGGATGAGCAAGCAAGACATGATGGATCTCTTCGTCGTCGGCGGCGGAGTCAACGGCGCGGGGATAGCGCGCGACGCGGCGGGTCGCGGGCTGTCGGTGGTCCTGTGCGAGAAGGACGATCTTGGCGAGGGCACGTCGTCGCGCTCGGGCAAGCTCGTGCACGGCGGCTTGCGCTATCTCGAATACTACGAGTTCCGGCTGGTCCGCGAGGCGTTGATCGAACGCGAGGTCCTCATGAACGCAGCACCGCACATCATCTGGCCTTTGCGCTTCGTGCTGCCGCATTCGCCCGAGGATCGGCCCGCCTGGCTCGTGCGGCTGGGCCTCTTTCTTTACGACCATCTCGGCGGACGCGAGAAGCTTCCCGGAACCCGCACGCTCGACCTGCGCCGCGCACCGGAGGGCGCGCCGCTCCTCGATAAATATACCCGCGCATTCGAATATTCCGACTGCTGGGTGGACGACGCGCGTCTCGTCGTGCTCAACGCGGTCGACGCGGCAGAACGCGGCGCGACCGTGCTGACGCGGACGCCCTGCATTTCCGCGCGGCGGGAGAACGGCGCCTGGACCGTGACGACCCGGAACACGCAAACAGGGGAAACCCGCGAATTCCGCGCGAAGGTTCTGGTCAATGCGGCCGGCCCCTGGGTCAAGGATGTGGTGCAGCGGGTAGCCGGGGCGAACTCGGCCCGTAATGTGCGGCTGGTCAAGGGAAGCCACATCATCGTGCCCAAGTTCTGGGAGGGGGCGAATGCCTATCTCGTCCAGAACCACGACAAGCGCGTCATCTTCATCAACCCCTATGAAGGCGACAAGGCGCTGATCGGCACGACGGACATCGCCTATGAGGGTGCGGCCGAACAGGTGGACGCCGACGAGAACGAGATCGAATACCTGCTTGCCGCGGTCAATCGCTATTTCAAGGAAAAGCTGCGCCGCGAGGATGTGCTGACCGCCTTTTCCGGGGTCAGGCCGCTCTTCGACGACGGCCAGGGCAACCCCTCGGCGGTCACGCGCGACTACGTCTTCGATCTCGACGAAAAGGACGGCGCACCGCTCCTCAACGTGTTCGGCGGCAAGATCACGACTTTCCGGGAACTGGCCGAGCGCGGCCTCGGCAAGCTCAGAGCCTTCTTCCCCCAGATGGGCGAAGACTGGACCGGAGCCGCCTCGCTGCCGGGAGGCGACATCGAGAATGCCGATTTCGAAAGCTTCCGCGCGCGCATCAAGGCTGACTACCCGTGGATGCCGCGCTCGCTGCGCGACCATTACGCCCGGCTTTACGGCACCCGCATATCCTGGATCATCGGCGAGGCGAGGTCTCTCGAGGAGCTCGGCCGTCATTTCGGCGGCGATCTCTACGAGGCCGAAGTGCGATACCTGGCGCAGCACGAATGGGCGATGACGCCGGAGGACGTGCTATGGCGACGAACCAAGCACCGGCTGCACCTTACCGAGACGGAACAGGCCGACTTTGCCGACTGGTTCAGCGCTAAGATGCGGGAGGCCGCCTGACATGCCGCTCACCCTTTCCCTCAACACCAATCCGCTGGTGAACCGCTTCGCCGAGCCGGACGATCTCATCGACACCGTCGCCCGGAAGCTGCGCGTGCGCGATCTGCAGCTCACCCACGAGTTCATCAACCCGTCCTGGCCGTCTTCGCTCATCCGCAGGCTCACGCGGGAGATGGGCCGCGCGCTCGACCGCACCGGCGTGCGCGTCACCTCGGGCATGACCGGCCCTTACGGGCGACTCAACCACTTCGGCCACCCGGACCGGGACGTGCGGCGCTACTACGTCGATTGGTTCAAGACCTTCGCCGATATCATCGCCGATCTGGGCGGAACCTCCATCGGCACGCAGTTCGCCATCTTCACCTATCGCGACTATGACGACCCCGCCCGCCGCGAGGAACTGATCCGGGTCGCCATCGACTGCTGGGCGGAAGTCGCCGAGCATGCCAAGGGGGCGGGGCTCGCCTACGTGTTCTGGGAACCCATGAGCATCGGCCGGGAGTTCGGCGAGACGATAGCCGCGTGCATGGCCCTGCAGGAGCGTCTCTCCGCGGCCAAGATGGCCATCCCGATGTGGATGATGGCCGACATCGATCACGGCGACGTCACCTCGCCCGAGGCGGACGACTACGACCCCTATGCCTGGGCGCGCGCGGTTCCGAAGGTAAGCCCCATCATCCACATCAAGCAGTCGCTGATGGACAAGGGCGGGCACCGCCCCTTCACCGCCGAGTTCAACGCCAGGGGCCGCATCCAGCCCGAGCCCCTGCTCGCGGCCCTTGGCGAGGGCGGTGCCGAGGACAACGAGATCTGCCTGGAGCTCTCCTTCAAGGAACGTGAGCCCAACGACCGCCAGGTCATTCCGCAAATCGCCGAAAGCGTGGCCTTCTGGGCACCGCACATCGACACGGGCGTTTCCGATCTCAGGATCTGAAGGTTGGCGATGCGGTTTCGAACAACCCCGGCGCTACCGGCGTGCCGCAAGACTGCGCTTATCGATAAGCCAAGGCGTTTTTTGAAGCGGTGATCGACAAGCGGCATTGCCGCGCCGCCCATCCGCCCTATCGTCAGGCGGAATTGTTCGCGCACCGTTGCCTTCGATGAAACCGCTGTTGCTGATCCTGCTCGCAGCCGCCTTCCTGTCACTGATCTTCATCATTGCAGGAATGATGCTGGCTCTCTAAAATTGGACAATACCAACCCAGCGACAGTCACCAGCGTCGGAGCGAGGAAGCGGCGTGCAGACGGAGCGTACAAGTTCTGCGGAAAAAGGCGACAACCAAGACGAGTATCGGGCGGGCTTTGCCAGGCGCAGAATGGCCATGTGGGTCGTCGCCCTTCTCCTTGTCATCGCGACCTCGCTGGCTTTCCTGGTCGGGTCCTTTTTCGTCTATTAGCACCACCTCGCCCAGCGCGAGAGCTGCGCCCGACCGTATGCCTGCCTGCGCCAGCATTCCGTCTTCCGGCGGCCGTACGGACCTCGGCGCATGCAATGCCGAGCTGCAATTGCGGGGAAGGTCCGCGAACGAGACCACCGGCATATCGACGAGACGGGTTCTACCTGCCTTGCCGAGCCGGTAGTACCAGCGGTCCTGGGTTGCCGGAACCGATCCGGCCGAAGATATTTGCCCTTCCTGTTACGTAAAAATTCGGGCACGCGCCTCGGCGGAGCCCGGGACACCTTTTGTGGGGAGACAGCACTTGGCTATCATCGCGCAACTCGGCGCTCTGCTTCTCAGCGCCACCATTCTGCTCACAGGAAACGGGCTGCAGACGACGCTCCTGCCTCTGCGGGCTGAAGCCGAAGCGTTTCCCGCCTTGTCGATCGGCTTCATGGGGTCGAGCTATTTCATCGGCTTCGTCGTGGGCTGCCTCACCACGGCGCATCTGGTGCGCCCCGTCGGCCATATACGCGTCTTCACCGCGATGGTCGCCATCGCATCGGTGGTCCCGCTCCTTCACATTCTCACGCTGCAGGAATGGGCATGGTGGATCCTGCGGGCAGTGACGGGCTACTGCATCGCCGCCCTGTTCCTCGTCATCGAAAGCTGGCTCAACGAACGCGCCGACAACACCATGCGCGGAACGGTCTTCTCCGTCTATACGACGCTCACATTCGTCGCGATCATCTGCGGGCAGATCTTGCTGACCTTCTACGAGCCGACGGAATTCACGCTGTTCGCGGTCGCGTCGATCGTCGTTTCGCTGGCGGCCGTGCCGATCGCCCTAACGTCCGCAACCGCACCGGCGCCGCTGGCGACGGTGCGGCTGCATCCAATCCGGCTCGTGCGCCTGTCGCCGGCCGGCGCCGTGGGATGCTTCGCCGTGGGGCTCGTCAACGGCGCCTTCTGGTCGCTTGCACCTATCTTTGCGAGCAGCGCCGGTTTCGACGCAACGGGGGTCGCGACCTTCATCGGCGTCGCCGTGCTCGGCGGGGCGCTCTCGCAATGGCCGTTCGGCCGCCTTTCGGACCGCCTCGACCGACGCGCAGTCATCCTCCTCGTCTCCGGCCTCTCGGTGGCGACGGGCCTCGGCCTGTTTCTGGCCAGCCGGTACTGGAGCCCGGGCGTCCTGCCGCTTGCCTTCGCGTTCGGCGCCTTCTCCTTTCCCGTCTATGCCATTTCCGTCGCCCACGTGAACGACCTGATCACCACCGAGAGCTTCGTCGAAGTTTCCGGAGGACTGCTGCTTCTGAACGGCGTTGGATCGGTACTTGGTCCGGTCGCCGGAGCGTTCGCCATGCGGCTTGCCGGTCCGGGCGCACTGTTCGCGGAAATCGCTCTCGTCTATGTGCTGTTTGCCGCCTTCATCCTCCTGCGCATGCGTGACCAGGCCCGGCCGGCGGAGACGCACAGCGCGGACTTCGTTCCCGCCGTCGACAGCGCGATCGCAGCGCCGGTGGGCTATGACCCGCGAAGCGAAGAAACGCCGGAACCGCCGTTAAAAGAGCCGGAGGAAAGCATCGTGCGATAACGGGGCGACGATGGTGACCCAGGTGCTTTGCATCTTCTGCTGGCCGAAACCTTCAGCTTGCGCTAGATAAAGCGAGATCCTGTGGAAGATTCCCGATGAAACCGCACCTGTTGCGCCGCTGCTTCGTTCTGCTCCTGGCAGTGCTTTGCCTTGGCGTGGATGCACGGCAATCTCCGCCGGACCTCCTTTCACCGGGGGAACCGCGCCTCACCCGCGCCGATCAGGATCTGAGCGCGGCGGTTGTCCGGGAGTCGGGCCCGCGCATCGACGCCCTTTCCCGGCACGAAACGATCCTGGGCGAGAAAAGTCCGGGGAGTGCGGCCGCAATCCCCGCTGCTGCCGTCGTCCTGCCGGAACAGCCTTTCCGGCCCGCACACGCGTTAGGCCTTCCCCGCCGCCATTTTCTTGGCCTCACCTTTTCCCCTCGGGCGAGAGCGCCGCCGCAGCCGGCCTGACAACCCGATATCGATCGGAAGAATACAAGGGCGCCCGTTCACCGGTGCGCCTTCCCAGTCGGCCGCCGTATGGCCGACGCTTTCACCATGTCTGCGTGAATACATAGGAATGCCCATGAAACGGGTTATCACGCCGGGGAGCCTGCTGGGCTTCGTCTCCGTCTCCCTCTTCATGACAACCGAGATCATCGCGGGTGCGGCTGCGGCCGTGTGGTCGCTGTCGGGCCTACTCCATCTCGATTCATTTCCTACCCTCGTCCTGGGTACTCTGATCGGGGTGGCGAGCCTCTACGGTATCGTGAAGAGCACGATCATGGCTTTCGACGCCGAAACGGATTCCGAAAACAACTGAGCACGATGCGGCGAAGCCGGGGATAGCCTCCGCTTCGCCGCGCACGTGGTTGCCCTGCCCTGGATTGCCTTTTCCTCCGCCGGACGGTTACCTCTCATCCGACCGGGTGGTGCGCATAAGGGCGATCGAATGAACTTCCTTCTCGACGGTCCAGAGATTGGAACTGCAACCGTGCTCCTTGCACACGGGGCCGGAGCACCGATGGACTCGGGCGCGATGAATGCCATCGCCGAGGCGTTGGCGGGCGAAGGCTTGCGTGTCGCCCGTTTCGAGTTCGGCTACATGGCCGCACGCCGCAGCGGCGTGCGGAAACCGCCGCCGCGGGCGGAGCGTCTTCTTCCCGAATATCTCGCCGCCGTCAACGCGCTGGACGCTCGTGGCCCATTGATCATCGGCGGGAAATCCATGGGCGGGCGCGTCGCCTCGATGGTCGCCGACGATCTTCACACGGGCGGCAGGATCGCCGGCCTTGTCTGCCTCGGCTATCCGTTCCACCCGCCCGATAAGCCCGCGCAGATCAGAACCGCGCACCTGACCGGCCTCAAGACTCCGACCTTGATCTGCCAGGGAACGCGCGACCAGTTCGGAACGCGGGAAGAGGTCGGCGCGTATGCGCTATCAAATCCGATCGAGCTATTGTGGCTCGAAGACGGCGATCATGATCTGAAGCCGCGCAAGAGGATCTCCGGCTTCTCCGCGGCCGACCACCTGCAAACGATGGCCGAAGCCGTGCACGCCTGGACGAGACGCATCGTTCAGGGATGAGGACCGGATCCGGGCACGGCGCTCCGGAGACTCAGATAATGCGCTTGCGCAGCGTCATCGCGACGAACTCACCGATGATGACCAGCACCAGGATCGCCAAAAGAACCGTGGCCGCCTCCTGCCAGTTGAAGGTGTCGATCGCCCCTTGCAGGATCAGGCCGATGCCGCCGGCACCGACGAGGCCCAGCACCGTCGACTCGCGAAGATTGATGTCCCAGCGCAGGATGCTGACGGCCCAGAAGGCCGGCATGACCTGCGGCACGATGGCATAGAGGATCACCTTGAAGCGCGAAGCCCCGGTTGCCTCCAGGGCTTCCACAGGCTTGCGATCGATCTCCTCGATCGCCTCGCCCAGCAGTTTGCCGATGAAACCGATCGAACGGAACATGATGGCGAGGATACCGGCGACGATGCCCGGGCCGAAGATGGCCACGAACAGGAGCGCCCAGATGATCGTGTTGACGGAGCGGCTGGAGACCAGGATGAAGCGGCCGAGCCAAAGGGTTGCGGCGTTGGGTGTCGTGTTCTGGGCGGCGATATAGGCGACCGGCAGCGAGACCACGACGGCAATGGCCGTGGCGATGGTGGCGATGTTCACCGTCTCCAGCAACACCCACAGGATCTGCGGCAGGTTCGACGTATCGGGCGGGACCATGCGGCCGAGGAGGTCGGCCATCTGCTCTGGCGCGTCATAGACCCAGGGCCAGATGACATCGATGCTTGTGATCGCCCAGACGATAGCCGCGATGCAGAAGAGATAGGCGAGGTAACGCGCGAGGCGCTGGCGCGGCGTGTAGCGCACCCAATCTTCGGGTGTTGCGTCGAGGTCTACCATATGCGTTTCCTGATCTGCCCGCTGACTGCCTCGCTGAAGAGGATCACCGCGACGATGACGATGGTGATGGCGAGTGCGAAGTCGTAGTCGTACCGGCCGAAGGCGTTGGCGAGGGTGGAGCCGATGCCGCCGGCGCCGACAATGCCCACCACGGCCGAGGCGCGCAGGTTGGAATCGAGCTGATAGATGCTGAGCCCGACCTGGCGCGGCATGATCTGCGGGAAGACGGCATAGACGATCGTGGAGAAATAGCCGGCGCCCACCGCCCGCATGGCCTCCACCTGGCCCCAGTCGATCTCCTCGATGCGCTCGGCCAGCATCTTGGCGACGAAGCCGATCGAATAGACGATGAGCGTGAGAACGCCCGCCAGGGGACCGAAGCCCACCGCCTTGACGAAGATGATGGCGACGATGACGGGATGGAAGCTGCGGGCGACGATGATGATGCCCCGCCCCAGGAGGTAGATGGGCATGGGCGCGAGATTCCGCGCCGCCATGAACGCGATGGGGATGGACAGAAGCACGCCGCCGACGGTCGCCAGGATGGCGATCTTCAGGCTTTCCAAAAAGCCGTCGATCAGAAGCCCGCTGCGCTCGAAGCTTGGCGGGAAGGCGCCGCTGAAGATGCGCGTGGCCCGCGTGGCGCCTTCGGTGACGCGTGCCCAGTCGATCGGCAGCATGGTGATGGCCCAGACCACATAGGCGAACACTGCCGCCATCAGCCCGTAGCGCAGAAATGGGTTGGCGATCAGCGGCGGCTTGCGCCACGTTTCGGGAAGCGCGCGGCCGCTCTGCGTGGCGTGGGCGCTCATGCGGTCTGCATCCTCGGATGTGCCACGCCGTCGGCGATCGCACGCTCGTCCGCGGGCGTGCCGGCGTAGATCTCGTCCATGGCCGCACGGTCGAGCGCGGAGGGGCCGGCGTCGAAGATGATGCGGCCGTAGCGCATGCCGACGATGCGGTCGGAATAGGCCTTGGCCTCGCCGACATTGTGGATGTTTATGAGCACGGGCAGCGAGAACTCGCGCGAGAGCAAGCGCAGCAGTTCCATGATCTGCTCGGATGTCTTGGGATCGAGCGAGGCCGTCGGCTCGTCGGCCAGCAGGATTTGCGGCTCCTGCATCAGCGCGCGCACCACACCGACGCGCTGGCGCTCGCCACCGGAAAGCTCGTCGGCCCGCTTGTTGGCGTAGTGGGCGATGCCGACACGGTCCATCAGTTCGTAAGCGCGGCGGATGTCCTTTGCCGGATAACGCCGCATGATGGCGCGCCATGTTGGCAGATAACCGAGACGGCCCGATTGCACGTTCTCCATTACGGTGAGCCGGTCGACCAGATTGAAACTCTGGAAGATCATGCCGATCCGCCGCCGCGCTGCCCGCAGCTCACGACCGCGCAGGGCCGTGAGCTCGACACCGTTCAGCTCTACCCTTCCCGCCGTCGGCTCCACCAGCCGGTTTATGCAGCGCAGGAGCGTGCTCTTGCCGGCCCCGGAGGCGCCGATGACCGCGACGACGCTTTCGCCGGGCACCTCAAGGTCGAGCCCCTTGAGAACCGGCTCACCGTTGCCGTAGCGCTTCACCAGCTTTTCGATCTTCAGCATGCAAGGGGCTCCGCGAAGTTATGGCGCGGCCACCAAGGGCAGCCGCGCAGTATAGCAGATCGTTTGCTATTCCTTGGCAAGGTCCTGAGGCGTGTAGCGAACGCCGTTGGCCTTCTGGATCTCGCGGATCACTGCCCAGTCCTTCTCGTAGGTGACCGGCACGAACTTGCTGACGCCCGTGAACTCCTCGCCGAGCGCGGTGCCCTCGAAATCGAAGGAGAAGAAGGCTTCCTTGATCTTTTCGACGAGCTGCGGGTCGAGATTGTGCGCATAGGTGTAGGAGGTCGTCGGGAAAGGATCGGATTCCCAGACGATCTTGACCTCCTCCGGATCGTAGAGGTCGCGATCAGCCATGCGCTCCACCACTTCCGACGCCACCGGCGCGGCATCGTAGTCGCCCGCCACGACACCCAGCATGGACTGGTCATGGGAGCCGGAATAGGTGACCTCGTAATCCTCGTCCGGCACCACGCCGAGCGAGGGGAAGAGGGCGCGCGGCGCCTGATTGCCGGAGTTCGAGGTGGGCGACGTGTGGGCGACGCGCTTGCCCTTGAGGTCGGTCATCTCGTCGATGCCGCTGTCCTTGCGCGTATAGACCTGCAGGGTGTAGCCGAAGCGCCCGTCCTCCGAGCCCATGATGGCGAAGGGCACCGCACCCGCCAGGTTGACGGCGAAAGGCGTGGGGCCGGTGGAGAAGCCGGCGATATGCAGCCTGCCGCTGCGCATCGCCTCGACTTCCGCCGAATTGGACTGCACGGCGAAGAACTGGACGTCCTTGCCGGTCACATCCTCCAGATGTTCGATGAAGGGATCCCAGATATCTTCGTAGATCGCGGGATCCTCGACCGGCGTATAGGCGAAGACGAGCGTGTCGGGATTGACCAGTGCCGACGGATCGGACGGTGTATCGGCCACCAGGTCACCGTTGGCGTCGCAATAAGCGGCGTCGAGTTGCCCGCGGTTGGGGCAGTCCTGCGCCTGTGCGGGCGCAGCCAGAAGCAGCGCCGAAAGGCCAAGCGCGGCCGTGCCCAGACGGCCGAGGCAAACGGTAGGGGATACCGCGTAGGTCATGTCGTTTCCTCCCTGAAAGCGCGCGGCGGCTACCGTGCCGCCTGCTGACCGAACGTATCGGCGATCTGTGGTACTTTGCAATAGTCTCTGGAGAAAAATGGTAGACCCCTCGAAATTTCCCCGCATAAGCGCTACAAATTGTGGAAGTTTGCACAACTTTGGGAGGAGGTAATGGTGGTGGACGAAGCCGAAGCAGCGCGACCTGCACGGGACAGGGAGGCGGCGCCTCTCCCGCTCTCGGCGATGGGAAAGGAGCAGCTTCGGCGGATCGCGTTCGTCCTCACCGATATCGACGATACGCTCACCAACGACGGCCGGCTGCCGGGTATTGCCTACAGCGCGCTGGAACGGCTTTCCGAGGCAGGGCTACGAGTCATTCCGGTGACCGGTCGGCCGGCAGGCTGGTGCGATCTCATCGCCCGGTTGTGGCCGGTGAGCGCCGTCATCGGCGAGAACGGCGCCTTCTATTTCGCGCGCCATCCGGCGGGCGGAATGCACAGGCGTTTTGCGCGGCCGGCCCACACGCGACAGGAGGACCGCAAACGGCTCGACAGTCTCGCGACCACCATCCTGTCGACCGTGGAGGGCGCGCGCCTTTCCGCCGACCAGGCGTTCCGCGAAGCGGATCTGGCGATCGACATCGCCGAGGACGGGCCGCACCTGACCAAGACCGCGGTCCGGCGCATCGTGAACTGTTTCGAGGCGGCCGGCGCGATGGCAAAAGTGTCATCCATCCATGTCAATGGTTGGTTCGGAAACTATGACAAGCTGACGATGGCGCGCCGCCTCTTCGAGGAAATGTACGGGATCGACATCGACCGGGAGAACGGGAGGGCGCTGTTCGTCGGCGACTCGCCCAATGACGCGCCGATGTTCGGCTTTTTCGCCAACAGCGTGGGCGTGGCCAATTTCGCGGCGTTTTGCGACGAGGTGGAGACGCCGCCGAAATACCTGACGCTTGCCGCCGGAGGCAGCGGTTTTGCGGAGCTCGCCGAAGCCATCCTGGAAGCGAGGGAGGGCTGATGACACGTCTGCGCAAGCGGGACCGGCAGGAGCAGATCCTTCTCGAACTGCGCCAGCATCCGCATGTGCGCACGTCCGATCTCGCCCTTCGCTTCGGCGTCTCGACGGAGACGGTCCGCCGCGACGTGGAGGCCTTGAGCGGAAAAGGCCTTCTCCGACGCGCCTATGGCGGGGCGGCGGCCGCGCCCATGGGCGCCCAGCCGCCTTTCGGCGAGCGCGACCTCGCCCGTATAGACGAGCGGGCGCGCATCGGCAGGAGCGCGGCCGAGCTGGTGAGGCCTGGCGAAGTGCTCATGATCGACGCCGGCTCGACCACGCATCAACTGGCGCTGGGGCTGGCGGAGAGGGGGCGGGATCTCACCATCCTGACGAACAGCCTGGCGGTGGCGACGGCGCTCGGGCGGAACAAGACGTTCCATATCGTTTTGTGTCCCGGCGACTTCATGGGCCCCGAGGCCGCCGTTTACGGCCCGGAGACCCTGGATTTCCTTAGCCGGTACAACGCCAACCGCGCCTTCATCGGCTCCAGCGGCCTGACCGCCAAGGGAATCACCGATGCGAATCTCGCCGCCGTCGCCGTCAAGCGCACGATGATAAGACAGGCGCGGGGAACGTTTCTGCTGGTCGACCACTCCAAGTTCGACGTCGAGCTCGTGGCGACGGTCGAGCCGCTTTCGATGCTGCAGGGGGTCGTGACCGACATGCAGCCGCCCTTTCTTCTGCGCGAAGCGCTCCACCGAGCCAATGTGCGGATCAAGCTTGCGTGATACCGGGGCAGGCCGCCCGGCAGCGCCGGTCCGGTAACGCCCCGGCACGCACGGTCCTCAGCGCCTGCCGTATTCGTCGTGACGACGCCACCAGACGCCGGTCTCGTTGCGTCCCCTGGGCGCACGGTCGAGCCACTGGTACATGCCCCAGAGCCCGTCCAGCCCGCGCGCGTACGTGGAGTAGGTATGGTAGACGGCGTCGCCTTCGCGCACGAACGCGCTCATGCCGGGCCTGTCCCGATGGAATGTCGCCACATCGGTGCCGCACATGGCGGCGATATCGGCTTCCGCGCTTTCGCCGCCACCCTCCTGGCCCGGGCGCCACGCAAACGCGGCCTCACGCCGATAGTTGTATTCGACGTCTCCCTCGCGCTGTTGCGCCTCGGAGAACCAGATATTGAAGTCGGCGTTGAAGTCGCTGCCGTGTGAGGAGGCCCAGGGAAATGTCCATCCCATGCGCCGCTTGTACGCCTGCAGCTTGACGAGCGGTGCCCGCGATACCGCCGACAGGGTGACATCGTGGTTCGCCAGATGCACCGCGATGCCGTTGAAGCCGTCGGCGATCGACGAGCAGGACGGACAGCCGGCCTCGTAGTCCGTCCCGAACATGAAATGGTAGACGAGAAGCTGCGAGCGCCCGCGGAAGAGGTCGGCCAGCGAGGCGCTGCCCTCATCGGTCTCGAAGCGGTAGTCCTTGTCTATGCGCACCCACGGCAATTCCTGCCGCTTCCGCGCCAGCGCATCGCTGCGGTGCGTCAGTTCCTTCTCGGCCTCGAGCAGTTCGAGCCGTGCGGCAAGCCACTCTTGGCGTGTTCCGTTCATGTGAGTCGTCATCGATTTTTTCTCCTTCGGGTGTCCCTTGCCGCTCGCGTCGTTCCTGACACGATGTGCTGGTTGGTGGACACGAGATAGGTTAGGACCAGCGAAGCGGAGGGTGGGAGTGACAAGTGTGGCGGGATTTTCATGGACTCACTGATCACGGCCGCAGCACACGCACTTGCAGCGGGCGATCCTCTTGGCGCCCTGAATCGGGTCGCGCTGCGCGACGACGCGGCAGCACTCGCGCTCCGTGGCATCGCCATGGCGCAGCTCGGCGATCTCGCCCGCGCGAAGACACTCTTGCGCCGCGCCGCACGCGCCTTCGGTCCGAAAGAGGCCGTGGCCCGCGCCCGGTGTCTTGTCGCCGAGGCGGAGATCGCGCTGGTCTCGCGCGATCTCACCTGGCCGCAGAAGGTGCTCGAGGGGGCGCGGGCTGCACTCGAGGATCACGGCGACCGGGTGAATGCCGCCTACGCGCGGTATCTCGAAATCCGGCGCCTCCTCCTGATCGGACGTCTCGACGCGGCCGAGCACGGGCTTGCCGCGCTCGACCCTGCGCCCCTCCCGCCCGCGACACGGGCCGCCTATGAACTTGTCGTTGCGGGAATCGCGATGCGGCGCCTGCGGACAACGGTGGCGCGCGCATCACTCGCGCGCGCCGCGCATGCCGCACGCCTTGCGGACATCCCTGCGCTGATTGCCGAGGTGGAAAGCGCTTCCCGTGCATTCGACGCACCCGCGGCGCGCCTAGTCGCCAATGGCGAGGCGCGTCCCCTCCTGCTTGAGGAGGTGGAGGAGTTGCTGGCC
This sequence comes from Chelativorans sp. M5D2P16, assembly GCF_034427935.1. Lineage (NCBI taxonomy): Bacteria > Pseudomonadati > Pseudomonadota > Alphaproteobacteria > Hyphomicrobiales > Phyllobacteriaceae > Chelativorans > Chelativorans sp. M5D2P16. The sequence continues at coordinate 107,422 of NZ_JAXQNM010000040.1, forward strand.
TCGGGCGCGCTTGTCGTGGACGCATGTCGCAACGTCGTGCGGAACGCCGGAACGGTGGTGTCGCTCAACACGCGCCCGGTGCTGTTCGCGCTCGCCCGCACGCTGGGCGAAGCATGGCCCGAAGACGTGGCGCGGCGCACGCTTCTCAGCCGTGCGTTCGGAGCGAAGCACGCCGATGAATCGCATCGCGCCCGGTTGCGCGTCGAGATCGGACGGCTGCGCGCGGAGCTTGGGACGCTGGCCGAGGTGCGCGCGACGCGCCAGGGCTTCGCGCTGGTGCCGCGCGGCGCCGCGAAGGTCGTCGTTCTGACACCTCCCATCGACGAGGAGCATTCAGCCGTGCTCGCCCTCCTCGCCGATGGCGAGGCGTGGTCGAGCTCGGCACTGGCGCTCGCTCTCGGCGCCAGCCAACGCACGGTGCAGCGGGCACTGGAACAGCTTGCGGCGGCCGACAAGGTGCAGTCGTTCGGTCGCGGTCGCGCCCGCCGCTGGATGACTCCGCCCGTGCCGGGATTCCCGACGATTTTGTTACTCCCTGCTCCAGTGCCGAACGGCTAGGGTCGGAGCATGATGAATTGGGATGCAAAGACGATGAAACAATCTGCAGCTGAAGTCCTCCATGAATACGGTCCCTTTCCGGGGGTCGAGGGCGTGCACGGCGTCACGTTCGACGGCCAGTATGTCTGGTTCGCCTCCGGAGACAAACTGAACGCGCTCGATCCGGCAAGCGGCGAGACGGTGCGCTCGATCGATACCGCCGCGCATGCCGGAACGGCTTTCGACGGCGAGCATCTGTTTCAGATCGCCGAGGCGCGCATCCAGAAAATCGACCCCGAGACCGGGCGCGTGCTCGCCACGATCCCGGCGCCCGGGGGCGGCGCTGACTCGGGACTTGCCTGGGCCGAAGGGACGCTGTGGGTGGGACAGTACCGGGAGCGGAAGATCCATCAGGTCGATCCGCAATCCGGTGCTGTCCTGCGCACCATCGAGTCCAACCGCTTCGTCACCGGGGTAACCTGGGTCGACGGGGAGCTTTGGTGCGGCGCATGGGAAGGCGACGAGAGCGAGTTGCGGCGTCTCGACCGCGATACGGGCGCGCTTCTGGAGAGGCTCGAAATGCCCCTCGGAGCGGGCGTGTCGGGGCTCGAGTCCGACGGCAAAGACCGGTTCTTCTGCGGCGGCGGGAAAAGCGGCAGGCTACGCGCCGTCCGCCGGTCCGCACGAAGCACCTCGACCGAAGACGGCTCCGAGGTTCCCGCCGGCTCAACGGCCGAATAAGCGGCCCGAGACGTCAACTCGGGGTAGACCGGATGGCGACGGACCTTTCGCCACGCCTTCTCGCCGTTGTGGACGCGCTGCCGCTGCGGGAAGGCATGCGCGTCCTGGAGATCGGATGCGGGCCGGGCGCTATGGCGCGTGAAATCGCACGCCGGATCGGCGACGGGCACGTCCTGGCCATCGACCGGTCGGCCAAGGCGATTAAACAGGCCCGCATCGCATCCAAGGCGGAGATCGCGTCCGGACGGCTTACGCTGCGCGAGGTCGCCGCCGAAGACCTGGAATTGAGCGCCGGCGAGACCCCGTACGACATCGCGGTTGCCGTGCGCGTGGGCGCCCTGGACGGGCGCCATCCGGAAGCCGGGCGGCGGGCCAGGCGCCGGATCGCCGCCGCACTCACCCAGCAGGGGCGCCTGTACATCGACGGCGGCGGCCCGTTGCGCCTGATCCCGCTGGACGATTGACCGTCGGCCGGAGAGGCGCCGCCACAGGACGGTGCCCCGCGGTTCATGCCGGTTCGACGATCGGCACGACCGTGCGCCGGCGGATGTCGCGCGTCCGCACAGTGCTGTTGACGTGCCATTCCAGGAGCGCGTTCAAGAGCGCCTGTTTGACCGTCGCCTCCTCGGGCTCGTCCCAGAGATTGCGCCGCTCGTGCGGGTCGTTCTCGAGGTCGAACAATTGCCCGTACCGTTCCCCCGCGAAGTGGACGAGCTTGTGGGTGCGCGAGCGGACCATGGTCAGGTAGTCGGCACCGGTGAAGTTCACGTCGCCGCCCTGTTCGCAGAAGACATGGTCGCGCCCGGCGAAATCCGCCCCTTCCAGCGCCGGATTGAGCGACATCGCCTCGTAGGACTCCTCCAGCGGCGCGCCCGCCCATTCCAGGATCGTCGGCCCCAGGTCGAAGAGTTGCACCATTTCGTCGACCGTGCGTCCGCCCCGGAAACGCTCGGGTGCGCTGACGATCAGCGGCACGCGCGTGACCTCCTCATAAGGGGCCCATTTCTGGCTCAAGCCGTGATCGCCCAGGCAGTCGCCGTGATCGGAGGTGAAGACGATGATGGCGTTGTCGAGCCGTCCCGTCTCTTCCAGCGCGTCGAGGATCTCGCCCACCTCACGGTCGATCATCTCCACATTGGCGTAGTAGTAGGCGCGCAGACGGTGGAGCTGCTCGCGGGAAGGGTCGAGGTCCCAGGCGACCGAATCATGGTCGACGTCCACGTCGTGACGCCGCTTTTCCACGAAGGGCGGCGGCAACTGCCGAAGCTCCTCGTCGTCGACCTGCGGCAGCGGCACATCGCGCTTCATGTATTTGTCGGCGTAGTCGGGGGTCGGATCATAGGGCGGGTGCGGGCCGGGAAACCCGACGACGAGGAAGAGCGGCTTTTCGAGCGGCTTCGTCTTGAGCCACCACTTCGTCATCCCACCCACGAAATTGTCTGATTGCAGATGCGGCGGCAAATCCCAGGTGAAGGCGCCCAGCCGCGACTTGTAGTCGGGGCGCTTGCGGTATTCCTCGCGCTGCTGCTTCTTCAGCCCGTGGGCGGCGAGCGCCTTGTCCCACTCGTCGAAGAACCAGCGACCCTCGTAGTAGCGGTCCTTGTTCTCCACCACGTAGCGCTCGTCGAAGCCGGCCGGCGCGTCATAGGGGATGGTGTGCATCTTGCCGATATTGACCGTGTGGTAGCCCGCTTCGCGCAGTTTCGACACCCAGGTCCGGCTCCAGGCCTGCCCGTTGGCCAGCACGCCCGTGGTGTGCGGGTAATAACCCGAAAACAGGCTGGCGCGGCATGGCACGCAGCTCGGCGCGGTGACATGGCAATTGCTGAAGCTCACGCCGCGCGCGACCAGCCGGTCGATGTTCGGCGTGTCCATGTGCTCAGCACCGAGGGAACGGATCGTGTCGTATCGCTGCTGGTCGGTGACGATCATCACGATATCGGGCTTCTGGGGCATTTTTTCTCCTTCTTGTTTGGCATGCCGGTGCGGACGAGCCGCAGGCACTACAGGCTCAGGTCGAAAAAGCGCTCGGCAAGAACGTCGATGTGCGCGCACATGGCAGTGCGGGCGACTTCCGGCAGGCGGCGCCGCATCGCCTTGTAGATCGCCTTGTGGTCCTCGATGGAACGACGGCGGTTGGCCGGATGCCTGGTCTTGTCGTACCAGCGGTCCCAGAGCGAGCTTTCGCGCATCTTCCACAGATGCGCGACATAGCTCTCGATGACGCTGTTCCCCGCCGCCCGCGCGATCAGCATGTGAAACTCCACATCCGCCCTGTCGAAGCGCGGTATGTCGTCGACACGTGCTTCCATGCGCTCGATGCAATCGAAGATCACCGCAAGCTGGTCCTCGGTCGCCCGCTGCGCGGCGCGGAAGGCCGATTCTCCCTCCACCACGCGGCGCGCTTCAAGGACCTCCCACGGGCCCACCTCCTCCACCGCGAGGAGGTCGCCGCGGTCGCGCTCGCGCATGTTCTCGGGCAGCACGAAAACCCCCGCCCCAAGGCGGATCTCCACGAAGCGCATGATCTCGAGCGCAAGCAGGGCCTCGCGCACGGTCGTCCGGCTGACCTCCAGCGTCGCAGCCAGTTCACGCTCCGGCGGCAGCCGGTCTCCGGTCTTGAAGACGCCGGAATTGATGCTGTCGGCCAGATGCTGGGCGATCTGCAGATAGCGGCGACCGCCGGACGGAAGCTCAAGCACGCTCATTCTTCAAAACTCCCTGCCGATTGCGAATCCGCGCCAAGAAGACCGGCCAGAACATCGTCAGGACGGCGAGCGCGAGAAAAAGCAGCGCATAGGGGCGCTGGAGAATTTCCCAGAAATTCCCGTCGGACATCATAAGCGATGCGCGCAACTGCTCCTCGGCGATGGGGCTCAGGACGAAACCGATGACGAACGGTCCCAAGGGAACGCGCGCGGCTTCCAGCCCGAGGCCAATGACGCCGAAGGCGATCATCACCCACACGTCGACGAAACTGCCGTTGATGGCATACGAGCCGACGACGCAGAAGATCAGGATCGGTCCCAGGAGCCCGGCGCGCGGGATCTGCGCCACCCGGGCGATATATTTCACCGCGCCCCACATCAGCGCGAGCATGATGACGTTGGCCACGAGATAGGCGGCGATGATGCCGTAGGCGATCTCGGGCGCGTTCTGGAACAGGAGCGGACCGGGCTGCAGATTGTGGATGGTCAGCGCGCCGATCAGGATCGCTTCGGTAACGCTGCCCGGAATGCCCATGGTGATGAGCGGTATGAGCGCCCCGCCGATGGAGGCGTTGTTGGCACACTCTCCGGCCACCACGCCGGGCTCATAGCCGGTGCCGAAACGCTCGGGCTCACGCGAGACCTGCTTGGCGGTGGTATAGGCCATGAGCGCCGCGATGTTCGCCCCGATGCCGGGCAGCAGGCCGATCCACGTGCCGATGACCGATGAGCGCAGCATATTGAGACCGTGCACCTTCGCGTCCGACCAGTAGATCGGCAGACGCGATTTCGGCAGCGCCGGCTTTTTCTTCGACACCGGCGCGGCGGCGTCGCGCAGGATCTGGCTGATGGCGAAGGCACCGATCAGCACCGGCAGGAGCCCGAAACCCGATAGCAGAAGGTCCTGGTCGAAGGTGAGCCTGGCCTGACCGGTGGAACTGTCGATGCCGGGCAGCGCGAAGGCCATGCCGAGCACCGCCGCCAGCAGCCCTTTCACCATGGAGCTGTGGGCGAGCGCGGCGAGCATGACCAGGGCCATGAGCACCAGCGTGAAATACTCCCAGGGTCCGAACTGGAGCGCAAAACGGGCAAGGGCCGGCGACATGCCGGCGAGAAACATCCAGGAGATGATGCCGCCCACGACCGAGGCGAGGATCCCCAGGGCAAGCGCGCGCTCGGCCCTGTTGTCGCACGCCATCGGATAGCCGTCGAAGGTCGTGACGATCGATGCGGGCGTTCCGGGCATCCGCAGCAGAATGGCAGTGATCAGACTGCCGGAGATGCCGCCGACATACTCTCCGATCAGGAGCGTGACGGCGCTGACCGGATCCATGTGGAAGGTCAAAGGCAGGGTCAGCGCGATCAGCATGGAGGCCGTCAGGCCCGGTATGGCGCCGACGACGATGCCGAGCGCGGTGCCGGCGAACAGGAACGCCAGATTCGGCCATGTGAACAGGAGGATGAAGGCGTCACCCATGTCAGCCGAAATCCACATAAAGGAAATGGGTGAAGACGTAGCCGAGCGCGAGAGCGAGCCCGAGTCCGATGGCGCCGAACAGCAGGCCCGTGCGCAGGTCGGCCCTGTGAAGGACGAGCCCGCTCACCGTCATCATGGCGGTGGTGGCCGGCACGAAGGGCACATGGGCGAAATCGAGCGCGCCGACATAGACGACCAGCGCGACCAGGATCAAAAGACCGCGCAACGGGCTTGCCGCCGAGGTCACGTCCTCATCCGGCATGGCGGCGTCTTCGTCGTCGGATGATTTCTGGTGCAGCACCGCGCGACCGGCGATGATGGCGCTGAAGATCAGCATGAGAACCGCCAATGCTCTTGGCAGGGCAGCCGAGCCCAGCGGATCGAAGCGCGGCGGCGGCAGGGACGCGGCGCCGTAAAGCAGCACCACCGCCACGATTGCAACCAGGCCCGCAAGGACGAGGTCCGCCGTCATCTCCCGGCTCTGTCTGCGCGAATGTTCCATTGCACCACTCCCAACGGTCCCGACGCGAAGACTGCCCCTGCCCGCCCCGGCCTCGCCTCCGGTCTACTGGATGGTCGCCGCCACGTCCTCGAGTTGGTCGAGCGTCTCCCGGGCGTCTTCCATCGCCGCCCCGCCATCCATCCAGTAGGGCTCGAGCGTGTTGTTGCGGAAGTATTCGACGATCTCTGGATCGGCGATCGCCTTTTCCAGCGCGCCGGCCAGGACGTCCATGGCCTCGTCGGGCGTGCCGGCCGGGGCCAGCCACCAGTTCGGGTTGGCCCAGGTGACGTCGTAGCCGAGTTCGGTGGCGGTCGGCACGTCGGGCAGATCGGGAAGGCGCTCGCGGCCGAAATAGACGAGGGCCTTCAGCCCATCGCCCTGCGCCAGGAACTCGGAAGCGGCGAACAGGGCGATATCGGCATTGCCACCAAGCAGGAGACGCAGGCGGTCGGCACCGCTGTTGGCAGTCACATAACGCGTTTCGAACCCGGCCTCATTGGCCAGCATGGCGCCCACGAAATGGGGAATCGTGCCGATACCGACGGCCTCCACCAGACTGCGCGGCTCCTCCTTCAGATGCGCGATCAGTTCATCCAGCGTGTCGAAGGGCGCATCCTCACGCACCGCCCAGACCGGGCTGCCGCCGCCGGTGTAGCCGATGGACTTGAAGTCATCCAGGCCGAAATTGCCCAGATCCATCGCTGCGGCTATCAGAAGCTGGTGATGCCAGTGCACGATGGTGTGACCGTCGGCGTCCTCGCGCTGCATTTGGTTGACGGCATTGGCGCCGGCGCCGCCGTCAACATTGACGACCGCCATGGCCTCGTCGAGCCAGCCCTTCTCCTGGATCTTCTCCGCGATGAGCCGCGCCACGACATCGGTGCGTCCGCCCGGCTTGAACGGCACGATGACCTTGACCGGCTTCGACGGATATTCCTGCGCCGAGACCGCGCTCGATGATATTGGACCGACCAATCCGAAAGCGCCCGCCGCCATAGCGAGAAGCGCCAACGACCGCGCGGAACGCCAGATCCAATGGAAATTAGGTTCATATGCCATGAAAACTCCTCCCTTTCACGCGCCATTCAACTTGCCTCGAATGGCCCAACCACTATACTAGTCACAGCCTTATTGTCTAGACCAGTCGAACAGCATGCGCCGATCGCGGGAGGAGCCCATGGACGAACGTCCGGACATCGTCATGGTGATGACCGACCAGCATGCCGCGCGTATCATGGGGTGCGCCGGCGATGGGATCGCCGAGACACCCAATCTGGACCGACTGGCCAGCCAGGGCACACGGTTCGAGAACTGCTATTGCCCTTCCCCGCTCTGCGTTCCCTCGCGCATGGCGTTCTTGAGCGGCCTCGAGCCGCATCGCTCCGGCGTGCTCACCAACGACGACTATCTCGCTTCGGACATTCCGACCATCGCTCACGCGCTCGGCGCGGCGGGCTACGACTGCCGGCTGGTGGGGCGCATGCATTTCTACGGCCCCGACCAGTTGCACGGCTTCGGCGCGCGACCCGTCGGCGACATCGGCGCGAGCTTTCCCGGCGCGCCGCCGCCGGACATCGGTCCGCTGACCAAGGGGCGTGGCAACAGGGGGCCGGAGCTGGAGCATTCCGGCGCCGGTGAAACATCCTATCAGGCCTATGACCAGGCGGTGGCCGAACAGGCGATCGAGACCTTGCATGCGCTTGCCGGACAGCGCCAGCGCTCCGGCAGGCCCTTCTTCCTGCTGGTGAGCTTCTTCTGCCCCCATCCGCCCTATATCGCCCGGCGTGCCGACTACGACGTCTTCGACGGCCGCGTACCGCCACCGTCCCTCGGCGCGCCGGAGACGGATCACCCGGCGATTGCGGCCTGGCGGGAAGCCGGCGGCATCAACGCCGTCTCGGCCCAGGCGACGCACAGAAGCCGTACCGCCTATTACGGCCTGGTGCGCATGATCGACCGCCTGTGCGGCCGGCTTTTCGACGCAATCGATACGCTCGGCCTCGACAATGCCGTGACCATCTACGCCTCCGACCACGGAGAATGTGTGGGGGAGCGCGGATTGTGGTGGAAGAGCGTCATGTACGACCAAAGCGCGAAAGTGCCGCTGGTGATCCGCGCGCCCGACATGCCCCTGGACATGGTGGACAGGCGCGTGACCAATCTCATCGATCTTTCGGCGACGATCCTGGGCTGGGCCGAAGCCCCTGCCCTGCCGCAACACGCCGGACGCGACCTGCGAAAGTCTGCGGGGTGGAACAACGAGACTTACAGTGCTTATTATGGCGGGCTCATGAATATCAGCCTTCCTCCCTTGCGTCATCGCATGGTCCGCACGGACCGGTATAAACTCATCTGGTTCGACGGCGACGAGCCGATGCTGTTCGATCTCGAGGCGGACCCGCTCGAACAGGATGATCTGGCGGACGACCCCTCCTGTGCGGCCACCGTTTCGGCGCTTGAACGAAAGGTGCTCGAGGGCTGGGATCCGGCAGAGATCGCCACGCGCCAGGATCTTAATCGGGCGCGGGCTCGTGTGATCCGCCAATGGGTTCGCGCCACGCGGCCACAAGAGCCGGCGCGGTGGCTCGATCCGCATCCGGGACGCAACCGCTATGAGTGAATGCGCGGAAAGTCCAAAACGCTGCTGTCCCTCCGTCTCGCGCTCCGGGACCGTTCCTGCGGCACAAACGGCCGTTGCGGCCGGCTCCGGCACCGAGGGCCCTCCGGCGCGGCTCATTTCCATCAAGGGCGGCATCGCCGTGACAGGGACGAACACGCCTCTTCTGCGCGAGGACGGCGAGGGCCCCGCGCGGACACATCGCCTGCGCCCTTACCGGATCGATCCGCACGCGGTGACCAACGCCTGGTTCAATCGCTTCATCGAGGCGACCGGCTACCGCACGGACGCGGAGCGTTTTGGCTGGTCTCTGGTCTTTTATGCGTTCGTGCCAGAGGGCACGGAGGTTCAAAGCGTCGTCGAAACGCCGTGGTGGCTCAAGGTGCAGGGCGCGGACTGGGCGCATCCTTCCGGCCCGCAATCGTCGCTCGACGGGCTGGAGGATCATCCCGTCACGCACGTCTCGTGGCGCGACGCGACGGCGTTTGCCGAATGGGCCGGCGGACGCCTGCCCACCGAAGCCGAGTGGGAGCACGCCGCACGCGCCGGACGGCAGAACGCGATATTCCCCTGGGGCGAGACCGAGCCGACGGACGAGGCGCCACTGTGCAATATCTGGCAGGGGCGCTTCCCTCACGACAACACCCTTGCCGACGGCTATTTCGCGACGGCGCCGGTCGACAGCTTCGCGCCGAACGCCAACGGCCTCTACAATATGGCCGGCAATGTCTGGGAATGGTGCGCGGACGCCTTCCGCATCCGCTCGGTCGGAGGCCGCGCGCGCCATGCCAACCGCGCGGCGGCAGCGCAAGGCATGAAGCTGCTCAAGGGCGGCTCCTATCTTTGCCACAAGTCCTACTGCTACCGCTACCGGATCGCAGCACGCACCAGCGCCAGCGCCGACAGCTCGACCGGCCACATGGGCTTCCGGCTGGTTTTCGACGGTTAGACGGACACCGGTTTACCGTTGGCGTCATCGCCCGGCGCAGGCGACCTTCTCTTTCCAGAGTTTTGCGTAGCGGCGCAACGCCTCGTCCTCGCCGGTCGGGCCGATGATTGCGGATGGCGGAGCGGTACCGGGCATTCCTGCCAACAAGGCCGCGCCCAGGCTCGTCCCCGTCCCGCCGCCGTCCTGAACCACCACCGGACGCCCCGTCGCGGCCGACAGCATCGACAGATAGGGACGGTTCGCGGCGAACGGGCCTTCGACGACGGTTTGGCCCCGTGCGCCGACAAGATCCAGACAGGTGGCCGTCATCAGCGCAAGATAGAACGAGGCGGCAACGAAGCGCCGGCCCTCGACGGGCTCCGCGCCGGTCCAACCTCCTTGCCGGTCGGGATAAGGGCCTGTGCCGCCCTCTACCGAGGGGAGCAACATGACCGCTTCCGACAGCACGGCGCGAAGGTCGTTCTCCCGCCAGTCCTTGCCCGCACCTTCCATGACACGTTCGAACTCCCGGCCGCCCATGAACCGGGCGGAGGGCACCGGGTCACCATGGGCATTCACGTTGATCAGCGTGTCGCGCGCGGGATCGAGAGGCAGATCGTCGCCGCCCACCGCCATGGCGATCACCCAGGTACCGGTCGACACGACCGCAAAGGGCTGGTTGCGCGTGATGAGATGGGGCAGGAGCGAAGCGTTCGAGTCGTGGATTCCGCACACGACCGGGGTTGCCGGGTCGAGCCCGGTCCGGTTGACGACGTCAGGCAGGATCGGCCCGAGCACCGCATCCGCGCGGCGCAGTGGCGGAAAGAGCGCGCGCCAGGCCATTCGGTCGACCAGCGACGCATAATCCCGCTTCCTCGGGTTCCAGAGATCGGAATGGCAGCCCAGCGACGTAACCTCGCCTGCGGCGATCCCGGTGAGCCTGTAGCCCCAGAACTGCGGATAGGTAAGCACCGCATGCACCCGGCCGAAAGCGTCCGGGAATGTCCGCTCAAGCCAGAAGAGCTGCGCACCGAGGTTCAAGCCGTTCGGCAGCTTCGGCGATCCGGTCTCCGCGAATGGGGACCGGACCGCCTCATACTCCTCGCGCAGACCGTCGGGACCGTCATGTTCATAGTCGAGAACCGGCAGGACGAGGTCGCCGGCTGCACCGACGAGCGCCGCCGTCGCACCATGCGTGGTGAGCGAAATCGCATCGACGGGATGTTCGCGGCCGAGCGCGGAAAGGCCGTCGAGTATGAAGGACCACAGGGCTTCGATATCGTGATGCGGATAGGGGCCGCCGGCCAGCGGCCGGTTCGGCATCTTGCGCACGGCGACCTCGGAAAGGTCTTCGAGGTCAACCAGCGCCAGCTTGGCGTTGGTCTTGCCGATGTCGATGACGGCGACGTGGCGGATAGCGGCCATCCTCAATCCATGTGGAAGACGGTTTCGAGCGGCACGGCGACCGGCTCGTTGTCCGGCTTGGTCTCCATGATGTCGGCCATATGCGCCCACCAGCGCTGCATCACCGGGTGGCTCGGCAGATCGTCCATGGCGTGGCCGTCGACGCGCCACAGCACGCCGAAAAGCGTCCCGGTCTCCTCATCGAGGTGGATGGAATAGTCGGAAATGCCGGCCCGCTTCAGGAGCGCCACCAGCTCGGGCCAGATGGCGTCGTGCCGGCGCCTGTATTCGTCCTTCATGCCGGGGTTAAGCTTCATCCTGAAGGCATATTTCTCGGGCATCAGCCGCTCCGCGCCGCCTTCAGGCGGTTCCACAGGATCGGCAGGGCGATGACGGTGATCAAGAGCAGGCCGGTGAAGATCGACATGACGATGCCGGGCACGTTGAGAAGGCCGAGGCCGAAGGTCACCAGCCCCATGATGAAGGCGGCGAGCACCACGCCGATGATGGAACCCGCACCGCCAAGAATGCTCACCCCGCCCAGCACCACCATGGTGATGACCTCGAGCTCATATCCGAAGGCGATGGAAGGCCGGGTCGAGGCGAGGCGCGAGGTGATCAGCACCGCCGCCACCCCGGCCATCAGGCCGGTCAGGCAGAAAAGGATGAACTTTACGCGCTCCACGCGGATGCCGGAGAAGGCGGCGGCGACGCGGTTGTTGCCGATGGCGAAGACCGCACGGCCGAAGCTCGTGCGGTGAAGCAGGAACCAGAAGACGAGTGCGGCGAGAAGGAAAAGAACGAACTCGAAGGAGACGACCCACCAGACGTAACCCTGGCCGAAGAAGGCGAAGCTTTGCGGATAGCCCTTGTAGGCCTGGTCGCCGAGGATGATGTAGGCGATGCCGCGGAAGAGGCTCATCGTGCCGATCGTGACGACGATGGACGGCAGGCCGAGCCGCGTGACAAGCAGACCGTTGAAGGCGCCGCAGGCAAGGCCCGTCCCCAGGCCGATCAGCACCAGGGCGGGCGTGTCGAAACCCGCCTGCACGGCCATGCCCATGAGCGTCGAGGCGAACGCGATGATCGCCGCCACCGACAGGTCGATCTCACCGGAGATGATGAGCAGCGCCATGGCGAGCGCGATCAGCCCTTTCTCGACGAAATTGAAGGTCAGGTCCGACAACGACCATGCATTCAGGAAATAGGGCGAGGCGAGGCTGTTGATGATGAAGATCGCAACGGCGATCAGAACCAGGAGCATCTCCCAGCTGAAGAGAGCCGCTGCCAGCGGCCGGTCGAGCCGGTCTGGGATGTGGCGCCGCGCCTTGGTCAGGTCCGTCGTGGTCATGCCGTCGCCGCCTTCCTGAGGATGATGCGCCCTTTCTTGCGTTCGCCACGGGCGTTGAGAATGACGGCGAGCAGGATCGCCGCGCCCGAGATGGCGAGCTGCCAGAAGGGCGAGATGTTGATGACGGGAAGCGCGTTGTTGATGATGCCGAGGAACAGCGCGCCCATCACCGCGCCCGCCACACTGCCGATGCCGCCGGCAATCGAGATGCCGCCGATCACGCAGGCCGCCACGATGGTGAGCTCGTAGCCACTCGCCACTTCCACCGAGGCGATCACGTAGCGCGAGATCCACAGATAGCCGCAAAGCCCCGAGACGAGCCCGGAGATCACGAAGGCGATGAACTTCGTGCGGCCGACGTCGATGCCCGTATAGACGGCGGCCGTCGGGTTGACGCCGATCGCATAGATGGCGCGGCCGAGGGGCGTGCGGGTCATCAAGAGATAGAAGACGGCGATCGCAGCGATCGCGAACCACGACAGCACCGGCAGGCCGAGGATCGCCCCGCGCTGGAGATTGATGAAGGCCTGGCTCATCTGATCGGCGTTGACCCAGGCGCCGCCGGAGACCACGAACGCGGCGCCGCGGAAGACCGTCAGCGTGCCCAGCGTGACGACGATGGGCGGTATGCCCAGAAGCCAGACGAGCAGGCCGTTGAAGGCGCCGAGGGCCGCGCCGATCAGCATGGCGAGCGCGATCAGAATCGCCACCGGGATTTCGGGGAAGGCGGCGTTCGTCATGGCCACCACCATGCCGGTGAAGGCGAGGTTGGAGGCCATGGACAGATCGATGGAGCGCGTCAGGATCACCGCCATCTGGCCGAGCGCCAGGATGATCAGGATCGAGGTGTCGTTGAAGACCCTCAAGAGATTGCCCGGCGCCGCGAAAGCCGGAAAGCGCGTGGCGATCAGCCCGATCAGAAGCACGATCGCAGCCAGGAGCCAGATCTCGCGATTTTTCAGAAGCGTCTTCATGCGGCGATCCCCGCGGCGGCCCGCACCAGCGTCTCGGCGTCGAGGTCGTCATTGTCGAAGATTTTGGCGATCCGGCCCTCGCGCATGACGACGATGCGGTCAGACATGCCGAGCACCTCCGGCAGCTCGGAAGAGACCATGATCACCGACAGCCCGCCTTCGACCAGTTCCGCCATGAAGGCGTGGACGGCGGCCTTGGAGCCGATGTCGATGCCCTTGGTCGGCTCGTCGAGGATGATCACCTTCGGCTCGGTCGCCAGCCATTTGGCGATCACTACCTTCTGCTGGTTGCCGCCCGAGAGCGTGCCGACGTCCTGGGAAAGCGAGGCTGCACGCAGGTCGAGCCTTTCGGCATAGGTGCGGGCAAGGCGGAACTCCTCCGCCAGCCGCAGAACGCCGTGCTTCGAAGTCCGTTTCAGAGAGGGCAGCGAGATGTTCTGGAAGATCGGCAGGCCGATCACCACGCCCTGGCTGCCGCGCTCCTCCGGCACATAGGCGATGCCGGTAGCGACAGCGTCGGCCGCCGATTTCGGCGCGATCGGCACGCCGGCCAGCGTCATCGTTCCAGCACTCACCGGGGTCATGCCGGCGATCGCCTGCATGACCTCGCTGCGGCCGGCGCCGACGAGGCCATAGAAACCGAGGATCTCGCCTTTGCGCAATGCGAAACTGATGTCGTCGAATTCGGTCGGATGCGAAAGGCCGGAAACCTCGAGCAGCGGGCCGCCGACCGTCGGCCGGCGTTCGGGAAAGATGGTGTCGACCGCACGACCCACCATCATGCGCACGATCTGCCGCTGATCGGTCTCGGCCAACAGGCCCTCGCCCACCATCTCGCCGTCGCGGAAGACGGTATAGCGGTCGGCGATGCGCTCAATCTCGTCGAATTTGTGGCTGATGAAGAGGATCGCCTTGCCCTCGTCCTTGAGGAACTCGATCAGGAGAAAGAGCTCCTCGATCTCCTTTGCCGAAAGGGCGGCCGTCGGCTCGTCCATGATGACGATCTGCGCGTCGATCGACATGGCGCGCCCGACGGCGACCAGATGCTTGTTGGCGATGCCGAGGTCGCGCAGCCGCGCGGTCGGATCGATGTGCGCGGCACGCATGGCATCCAGCACCTCGCGGGCCTCAGCATGCATCCTGCGCCAGTCGATGGTGCCGAGCCGCGTCTTCGGGGCATGGCCCAGGAAAATATTTTCCGCCACCGAGAGGTCGTCGAACAGCACGGTCTCCTGGTGGATGGCGGTAATCCCGTTTTCGAAGGCCGCATGGGCGCTCGGCAGCTTGACCGGCGCGCCGTCGATCCTGATTTCGCCCGCATCCGGCTGATAGATGCCGGTCAGGATCTTCACCAGGGTCGACTTGCCGGCGCCGTTCTCGCCGATCAGCGCCGTCACCTGGCCCGGGTAGAGCGCGAGGCTGACATCGGAGAGCGCGCGCACGCCGGGGAAACTTTTGGTGATCCCCGCCAGCGTCAGCCGCGGCTGTGCGGCGCTTTTCGGCTGGCGCAGTTCGCTGATTGGAGCCGATGCATGCATGGTCATTCCCGTAGCCGGCCGGCGACCGGATGAGGGTGCGGCAAAGCCGAACTTCGCCGCACCTGTGGTTAGCCGAAAGTCAGTAGATCTTCGAGAACTCATCGATGTTCGACTCGTCGAACTGGAACGGGGGCGCCATGGCCGCCGCATTGTTCTCGTCGAGCGTCACCTCGCCGACACGGCCGATGGACAGCGTGGCGCCGGGCTCGGCTTCGACCTGATCCGTCGCCAGCGAGTGGGCGAGATAGACGGCGGAGTAGCCGAGGTCGATCGGGTTCCACAGCGCAACGGCCTGGCTGGCACCGTTGTCGATGAACTGCTTGAACTCCGACGGCAGCGCGAGGCCGGTGACGTTGATCTCGCCGATCAGGTCCATGTCCGTCACCACCTGGGCGGCGGAAACGACGCCCACCGTCGTCGGCGCGATGATGGCGTCGAGATCGGGATAGGAGGCGATCAGGCCCTTGGCCTCGTTGGTGCTTTTCACCGAGTCGTCGTCGCCGTAGACGACGGCGACGAGGTTGATGTCGGGGAACTTCTCCGGCAGCACTTGTCTTGCCGCGTCGATCCAGGCGTTCTGGTTGGTCGCCGTCGAGGAAGCCGAGAGGATCGCCACGTCGCCGCCGTCCGGCAGGTAGTCGGCGGCAAGCTTGATGATGGTCTCGCCGATCAGGTCGGTGTCGGACGGGTTGAGGTGCACCTCACGACCCTCGGGCGCGACGCCCGAATCCCAGGAGATGACCGTGATGCCGCGCGCCATCGCCTTCTTCAGCACCGGCACCAGCGCATCCGGATCGTTGGCCGAGATCGCGATGGCGTCGACCTGCTGGGCGATCAGCGAATTGACGATCTCGATCTGGCCTTCCGCCGTCGCCGAGGTCGGGCCGGTATAGATGATCTCGACGTCGCCGATCTCCTCGGCCGCTTCCTCGGCCCCCTTGGCCGCGGCGTCGAAGAAGCCGTTGCCGAGCGATTTCACCACCAGCGCGATCTTGACCTCGTCGGCCTGGGCCGCGCCCGTCAGCATGGCGGTCGTGATCGCCGCCGTTGCGAAGAGTTTCTTCCAGAATGCCATATCTTCCTCCCTTTGGTTCGAATGATCGGTGTCGCCCTGTCTCAGGCGGGTATCGACGACTCCTCCGTTTTCGAAACGGAACTGCGCGCGATCACCAGGCCGACGCCCGCCTCCTCGATCATCCTGGCCTCGTGATCCTCAATGCCCTCGTCGGTGATCACGGTCGCGATGCGCGAGAGCCCGCACAGGATCAGGCTCGAGCGCTGACGGAACTTGGAGGAGTCCACCAGCACGACCAGCTCGTCCGCCTGGTCGATCAGCTTCTGCTCGGCCTGGATCAGGAGCGGGTCGCCCTCCATCAGGCCGAGCGGCCCGAGCCCCTGTGCGCCCATGAACATGCGCCGGGCATAAAAATTGCGCGTCACGTCGTTCTCAAAAGGCGACAGGATGATGTTCTGCTCGCGATAGATCGTGCCGCCCGACAGCATCACCGTGTTCTTGGAATGCTTCAGAAGGTGCTCGGCGATCGGAAAGGAGTTGGTGAAGATCGGCATGCGCCGGTTGGAAAGGTAATGCACCATCTGGAAGGTCGTCGTACCGCCGTTGATGATGATCGGCTCGCCGTCCGAGCAAAGCTCCACCGCCTCGCGGGCGATCGCCCGCTTCTGGGCGGAGTGCATGGTCTCGTTGACCTTGAAGGGCCGGCCCGCCAGGCCGATGAACTGCGGCGGCGTGATCGCCTCGGCGCCGCCGCGCACGCGGCGCAGGCGCTTCTGCACATGCAGCGCCGCAATGTCGCGCCGGATCGTCGCCTCGGAGGAGGAGGTCAGTTCGACGAGCTCCTGGACCGTGACGACAGGCCTTTCCTGGACGGCCGACAGGATGATTCGATGACGCTCTTTCTCGTGCATGGCTCCTCCCAATGCCTCTATTTGCACACCGATCCGGAACAGTGTCAATCATATTCGATCATTAATTCTCATATTGCAGCGCAATGTGATTGAGAATGACTGAATATGATTGACATTCGATCACAGATCGTGTGATTTTGGCGGGGATCGTTTGCGCCGGAGCCGGCGCGTCAAGGGAGGAACTGCGATGCTCGAAACACGCTCCGCCGCGCGGCTGGCCGATCTTTGGGACGAGGCCAAGGCCGCATCGATGAGCGAGCCCGAGCGGCTTCTGTACCGCTCGAACCTGCTCGGATCGGACAAGCGCATCACCAATTACGGCGGCGGCAACACCTCGGCCAAGGTCGGCGAGAAGGACCCTCTCACCGGCAAAGAGGTCGAGGTGCTGTGGGTGAAAGGCTCCGGTGGCGATGTCGGCACGATGAAGCTCGACGGCTTCGCCACGCTCTACATGGACAAGCTCACCGCGCTGAAGGGGCTTTACCGCGGTCCCGAACATGAGGACGAGATGGTCGGCTACCTGCCGCACTGTACCTTCGATCTCAACCCGCGTGCGGCTTCCATCGACACGCCGCTGCACGCCTTCGTGCCCTCTAAGCATGTCGACCACATGCACCCCGACGCCATCATTGCCATCGCCGCCGCGAAGGACAGCAAGGCGCTGACGGAAAAGATCTTCGGTGACGAGATCGGCTGGCTGCCGTGGAAGCGGCCGGGCTTCGAACTCGGGCTGTGGCTCGAGAAGTTCTGCCATGAAAACCCGCATGCCAAGGGCGTGATCCTGGAAAGCCACGGGCTTTTCACCTGGGGCGATACGGCGCGCGAGGCCTATGCGACGACGATCCGCATCATCAACCGCGCCATCGAATGGTTCGAAGCGGAGACCGGCGACAAGCCCGCCTTCGGGGGCGCGGCACATGAGCCGTTACCGGAAGCCGAGCGGCGCGCCATTGCCGCGCGGCTGATGCCGGCGATCCGCGGTCTGATCTCCGCCGACGAGCACAAGGTCGGCCATTTCGAAGACAGCGCGACGGTGCTCGAATTCGTCGGCGCGCGAGATTTCGAAAAGCTCGCCCCCCTCGGCACGAGTTGCCCCGACCACTTCCTGCGCACCAAGATCAGGCCGCTGGTCGTCGATTTCGACCCGGCAAAGCCGGACGTGGAGGAAACCCTTGCAAAATTGCCCGCGGCGATCGAGGACTACCGCGAGGGGTATGCCGCCTACTACGCGCGCTGCAAGCGGCCCGACAGTCCCGCCATGCGCGACCCCAACGCGGTGGTCTATCTCGTGCCTGGCGTCGGCATGATCACCTTCGCCAAGGACAAGGCGACGGCGCGCGTTTCGGCCGAGTTCTACGTCAATGCAATCAATGTCATGCGCGGAGCCTCTTCCGTGTCCGAGTATATGGGCCTGCCGGAACAGGAGGCCTTCGACATCGAATACTGGCTCCTGGAGGAGGCCAAGCTGCAGCGCATGCCCAGGCCCAAGCCGCTTGCGGGGCGGATCGCCCTGGTCACGGGCGGGGCCGGCGGCATCGGCAAGGCGATCGCCGAGCGCTTCCTGCGCGAGGGCGCCGGCGTGATGCTGGCCGACATCGACGCGGCCGCACTCGAGACGGCGGAAGCCGAGCTTTCCGGGCGCCATTCGGCCGATCTGGTGCGCACTGTGCATCTCGACGTCACACGCGAAGAGGACGTGGCCGACGCCTTCGTTGACGCCGCGCGGGAATATGGCGGGCTCGACATTCTCGTCTCCAATGCCGGCATCTCCTCCTCCGCGCCGATCGAGGACACCGAGCTTTCCATGTGGAACCGCAACATGGACATCCTGTCGACCGGCTATTTCCTCGTCGCGCGCGCGGCCTTCCGCCTGATGAAGGCGCAAGGGACCGGCGGGTCGATCGTCTTCATCTCCTCCAAGAACGGCCTTGCCGCCTCGCCCAATGCGGCGGCCTACTGCACGGCTAAGGCAGCCGAGATCCACCTCGCCCGCTGCCTGGCGCTGGAGGGGGCGGAATTCGGCATCCGCGTCAACACGGTCAATCCCGACGCGGTGCTGCGCGGCTCCAAGATCTGGTCGAGCGAATGGCGCGAGCAGCGGGCGGCAGCCTACAACATGGCACCGGACGAACTGGAGGAACACTACCGCAAGCGCTCGCTGCTGAAGCGCAGCGTCTACCCCGAGGACGTTGCCCAGGCTGCCTATTTCTTCGTCTCCGACATGTCGGCCAAATCGACCGGCAACATCGTCAATGTCGACGCCGGCAACGCGCAGGCGTTCACGCGGTGAGACGAGAGATAGGGAGGAGAAAATGACCGGGAAGCCGATCCCTGCCGATATTATCGAGCGCAAGAACGCCGCGCGCGCGGCGGAACTCAGGCGCGATTACGAGACGCTCGGCGAAAGGCTCGACCGGCGCGGCATCGCCATAGACGCCATCAAGGACAAGGTCGCCGCCTTCGCCATCGCCGTGCCCTCCTGGGGCGTGGGCACCGGCGGCACGCGCTTTGCCCGCTTTCCCGGCCCCGGCGAGCCGCGTGACATCTTCGACAAGCTCCAGGATTGCGCCGTCATCCACCAGCTCACCGCAGCCACGCCGACCGTATCGCTGCACATTCCCTGGGACAAGGCGGAGCCACGGCGCCTGAACGAAGCGGCCGAGCACCTCGGCCTCGCCTTCGATGCGATGAACTCCAACACCTTCTCCGACGCGCCGGGGCAACAGCATTCCTACAAGTTTGGCTCCCTGTCGCACACGGTCGCAGCGACGCGCCGGCAGGCCGTGGAACACAATCTCGAATGCATCGAGATCGGAAAGGCGATCGGTTCCAACGCCCTCACGGTATGGATCGGCGACGGCTCGAACTTTCCCGGACAGGCGCATTTCACGAAGGCGTTCGAGCGCTATCTCGACGCGATGAAGGATATCTACGCGGCTTTGCCCGGCGACTGGCGCCTCTTCACCGAGCACAAGATGTACGAGCCGGCCTTCTATTCCACCGTCGTCCAGGACTGGGGCACGAATTACCTGATCGCGCAGGAGCTGGGGCCGAATGCTTTTTGCCTCGTCGATCTCGGCCACCACGCACCCAACGTCAATATCGAGATGATCGTCGCCCGGCTGATCCAGTTCGGCAAGCTCGGCGGCTTCCACTTCAACGATTCCAAGTATGGCGACGACGACCTCGACGCGGGCGCGATCGACCCCTACCGGCTGTTCCTGATCTTCAACGAGCTGGTCGACGCCGTAACGCGCGCCGCGCCCGGCTTCAAACCGGCGCACATGCTCGACCAGAGCCACAACGTGACCGACCCCATCGAGAGCCTGATGCTCTCGGCGACGGAAGTGCAGCGCGCCTATGCGCAGGCGCTGCTGGTCGACCGCGCAGCGCTCGAAGGTTTTCAGGACGCAAACGACGCGTTGATGGCGACCCGGACGCTGAAGGCCGCCTTCCGCACCGATGTCGAGCCGATCCTTGCCATGGCGCGCTTCGAGGCAGGCGCCGCGGTCGACCCGGTCGCGGCCTACCGTGAAAGCGGCTACCGGGCCAAAGTCGCTGCAGAGCGTCCCGCGAGCGTCGCAGGCGGCGGAGGGATTGTCTGAAGGTTCCTGGCGGCCCTCATTCTTCGTCCGACGCCGGAGCGGATTTAAGAAGTTCCTGCCGCAGCGCCTCCCGGTCGACCTTGCAGCCGGTGAAAATGTCGAAGGCGTCGGCGCCCTGGTGGAAGAACAGCTCGTAGCCGCTCATCACCGCCAAGCCGGCCGCACGCGCATCACGGATGAAGGCGGTTTCGACCGGTGTGTAGACCGCATCGAATGCCCAGCTCTGGCTGCCGATCACCGATTGCGGAATCGCCGTGCCACCGTGGCCGTCCATGCCGAGGGGCGTACAGTTGACGAGCCCGTCGGCGCCCGAGGCGGCATCTGCGACGGTGCCGGCAATCTCGACCCGCAAACCCTGGAATACGGACGCAAGGGCGCTCGCCAGGGCCACTGCTTTCGGCCGGTCGCGGTCGAAGAGCCGTAACTCGGATGCGCCGAGCCGACCAAGGGCGAAGCCGATCGCCCGGCCGACGCCACCGGTTCCGGCCATGGCGACCGCGCCGGGACCGGCGTTCCCGAAAACGGTGCGGAAAGCGGCGATGAAGCCTGTATGGTCGGTGTTGAACCCGGCGGGCGTCGGGGCGTCGAAGACGACCGTGTTGCAGGCCGCCATGGCGCGAAGAACGGGGTCGTTGACCGCCAGCTTTGAAACAACCCTTTCCTTATAGGGATAGGTGACGTTGAGGCCGCGATAGCCGCGTTTCCCGCACGCTGCAAAGACGGCGTCGAAATCCCGCCCGAGATCGGCGGGCACGAGGCGATCGTAGGTGACATCGAGACCGCACAGGCGCCCTGCTATGCGGTGCAGGCGCGGCGATTGCGAGCGCGCGATGTTGTCACCGACGAGCCCGAGGCGAATGGTTTCCCGTGCCGGAGAGGAGGCCTTCATCGAGACCGCCGCTTTATCGCTACACGCCCAGGGCGCGTCGGCGCGCCACGTCTATATGCGCCTCGATAGCCTCGAGGGCGGCCCTTTCGTCGCGGGCGACGAGCGCGTCGAGAATGCGCATATGCTCGCGCATCACCGACGTCACCAGTTCCGGCAGCATTCGGGTATCGCCCTGCCGGATGAGCCTGATCTTTATGGAGTTCACACGGTAGACGCTGGAGATCAGGCTGTTGCCCATGGAATCGATCATCGTGTCGTGGAACATCCAGTCCATGTGCTGGGCGCGCTCCAGAAGCTCCGGCGTCACACCTTTCTCGGCCTCCCGCTGGACCGAAACATGCTCCTCCCTGAGCGTGGAAACGAGTTCGTCCGGCGCACTGCGGCAGAACTCGACGGTTGCCTCGCGCTCCAGGATGAGGCGAAGCTGAAAGGCATTGCGGATGAGATCGATGTCGACATGGGCAACCTGCATGCCCCGCTGCGGCACGGTCTTGATGAGGCCATCGGCCTCGAGGCGCGGGATAAGTTCCCTGATGGCGCCGAGGGGCATCCCGGTGACGGCCACCAGTTCGCGCTGGGAAAGGAACTGGCCCGGCCGGATATCGCGTGAAAACAATCGTTCCTTGAAGGCCTCGTAGGCCTTCTCGCGAAGGGTGGGGCTGCCCATCCTGCTCATCGCTAGACCGCCCGCGTCTGCTCGAAGTCGCGCATCAGCCTGTCCAGCATCGCGCAATCGGCCGCCGCAACGGACGCCAGCGGCGGGCGCACCCGATTCCAGTTTTCGTCTCGGCGCCTCAGCCCGACCAGTGATTTGATCGCAGGGATTATGGGCAGTTTCACGAGTGAATCGACCAATCTGCTCAACCGGTCGTTATCCTGACCCGTTTCAACAAGCGCGGCAAGCTCCCGCGGAAAGACATTGGCCATGCCGCTGATCGCCCCGGCGCCGCCCAGCCGAACAGCCCTTGCCAGGTGCCGCTCGTCCCCGACGAGGATGGTGAGATCGCTTTCACCCAGGAAGGATTCCGTTGTCGGCCAATGCCCCCCCGAATCCTTCACACCCAGAACAATTTCTCCGTAGCCCTGCTTGAGCCTTTGCACCACCGCAAGCGGCAGAGCGACTGCCGTGACCTGCGGTATGTGGTAGAGCAGAACGCGCGGCCCGTGCCGGCCGATGCGCTCGAAAAGCCCCGCATACCAGGCAAACAGGCCCTCATCGCTCAGATCCTTGAAGTAGAAGGGCGGCGGCACGAGCAACGTCTGCACGCCAGCTTCAAGCGCGGCGGATGCCTGTTCGGCCGCCTGCTCCACAGCGGTGGCGCTGATGCCGGCGAGAAGGCGCGTCGAATCCACATGAGCGGCAGCGAAAGCATCGAGGACTGCGATACGCTCGCGCTCGCAGAGGGAGGCGCCCTCGCCCGTGGTGCCGAAGAGGGTCACGCTCGCGCAGCTTCCTTCAAGAAGGTCCTTGGCGTGGGCGAGCATGCGGCCGGTGTCGATCGACATGTCCCTTGCGAACGGTGTCGTCAGCGCAGCCGAAAGGCCGAACTTTTCTCCCGGTGCATGCGCGCCTCGATTCGTCCCGGCCATGAAGCCCTCTCTGTTGTGAACAAGCTAACATGTTATTGTGTTGACAATAAAACAGCAAGTGCGTTTTATGGTTCGAGCGGATCCGCATTCCGCTCTGTGAGCGGCCGGGCCTGCCGGCTTTGCGGCTTCGCCCGCGACGGCGCAAATTGCGCGGGCCACGATCCGTGGTACCTGTATGTTCGCGGTCTGCGGGAACCGAATGCAATCAAGGGAGGAGCTACAATGACCATAACAATCGCGCGCCGCGGCTTTCTTGCCGCCACTGCCGTGCTCGCGGCCTCGTTCGCCGGTTTTGCCGGAACGGCCGATGCCCAGGACAAGATAACGCTGCGCCTGTCCACGCCGGCCACGCCCACCGACCAGCGCTCGGTGGCGCTCCAGGAAGTCTTCGCACCGGCGGTCAGCGACTTCGCCGAATTCGAGGGGCACTGGAACGCCAGCCTCTTCAAGCAGGGTACGGAGCTCGAGGCGATCGCCCGCGGCAATCTGGAAATGTCGATCACCTCGGCGCAGGAACTGGCCACCATCTTCCCCGAGTGGTCGATCTTCACGGCCGGGTACCTGCATCGCGATGCGGAGCACCAGAAAAAGGTGTTCGCGGCCGACTTCATGGAGCCGATGAAGAAGAAGGTCGAGGAAGAACTGGGCGTGAAACTGCTCACGGTCATGTATCTCGGCCGCCGCCAGCTCAACCTGCGTATGAGCAAGGACGAGAAGACGGTGATGACGCCGGAGGATCTTGCCGGCGTGAAGCTGCGCATGCCCGGCACGGACGCCTGGCAGTTCCTCGGCTCCGCGCTCGGCGCCAACCCGCTGCCGATGGCCTTCACCGAGGTCTATACTGCGCTGCAGACCGGCGCGATCGACGGGCAGGATAACCCTCTGCCGACCGACAGGGATTCCAAGTTCTACGAGGTCACCGAGCAGATCGTCCTCACCAGCCATCTGGTCGACCTGAACTATCTCGCCTTCTCCAAGGAGGTTTGGGACCAGCTCACGCCCGAGCAGCAGGAGATCGTCCAGAAGGCGGCCGACGACGCGGCCGAGCAGGCCAGGCAGAAGCAACTGGCGCTCGAGGACGAGCTCGTGCAGTTCTTCAAGGATCAGGGACTGGACGTCTACGAGCCCGACGTCGACGCCTTCCGCGCCCACGTCCAGAAGGCCTATCTGGAGTCGGAGTTCGCCAAGGACTGGCCGGAAGGCATGGTCGACAAGATCAACGCCATTCAATAAGGCCGGGGCAACCGACCCATGCAGGCCGCGCTCAGGTGGCTGCAGGCCCGGGCGGACAACATGGCGGTGGGCTTCCTCACCGTCATGTTCCTCTCCTTCATCCTGCAGATCGTCAGCCGCTACGTGTTGAACCATCCGCTCGGATGGACGCTCGAGCTGTGCCTGACCATGTGGCTGTGGGTGGTATTCTGGGGCTCCGCCTTCCTGCTGACCGATCAGGACCATGTCCGGTTCGACATGCTGTACCTGACAGGAAACGTCCGCGTGCGCCGCGTTCTGGCGCTGGTTTCGGCCGTCGCGATCCTCGTCGGCTTTGTCGCCGCGTTGCCGGCGACCTTCGACTACATCACCTTCTACAAGATCAAGAAGAGCGCCACGCTGGGTATCCGGCTGGACTATGTCTTTTCCGTCTACGGGATTTTCGCGGTGGCGGTCATCGCCCGCTATGCACTGCGCGCCTGGCAGCTCGCCCGCGGCGGCACGCCTGACGAGCCGCAAGAGCCGGAGCCCAGATGACCACGGCCTTCTTCCTCTGCCTGCTCGCACTCTTCGCACTGGCCGCCATCGGCACGCCCATCGCGTTGTCGATGATCGTCGCCGCCATCGTCTATCTCTTCGTGCGCGGCCAGGATCCGGGGCTCGCTGCCGAACAGATCATCCAGGGGCTTTACGACAGCTTCGTTCTTCTGGCCGTGCCGCTCTTCATCGTCGCCGCCAACATCATGAATGCCGGCACGATCAGCGAGCGGCTCCTGAGCTTCTGCGTGGCGGTCGTGGGCCGCTTCCGCGGCGGCCTCGGCCACGTCAATATCGTGGCGAGCCTGATCTTTTCCGGCATGTCCGGCTCGGCGGTGGCGGATGCTGCCGGTATCGGCAAGATCATCATCGAGATGATGACCAAGAGCCGCTACGCACCGGGCTATGCGGCCGCCATCACCGCGGCATCGGCGACCGTCGGGCCGATCATCCCGCCCTCGATCCCGATGGTGATCTATGCGCTCGTGTCCGACCAGTCCATCGGATACCTGTTTCTCGGCGGCATCCTGCCGGGCTTGATGATGGGCGCCGTTCTGATGGCGATGAACAGCTATCTGGCGACCAGGCGGCAATTCGCGCTGGAAGACCCGGTGCCACTCTCCAAGCTGCCGCGCCTGACGGTCAATGCGTTCCCCGCCCTGCTGATGCCGGCGATCCTGCTCTACGGCATCTATGGCGGCGTGACCACGCCCACGGAAGCGGCCGCGGTGGCGGCGGCCTATGCGCTGATCCTGGCGGCGCTCTTCTACCGCGCACTCACCTGGAAGAACCTTTACGCCATCCTGTCGGCGAGCGCCCGCTCATCGGCCGCTGTCGGCCTCGTGATCGGCGGAGCGCTCATCTTCAATTATATCGTGGCAAGCGAGAACATTCCCGGCAAGGTGGCCGGGGCGCTGGTCGGCATGGACGTCGATCCGCTGCTGTTTTTGCTCGCGATCAACGTCCTCTTCCTGCTGCTTGGATGCATCCTCGACGCCACCACGCTGATCCTCGTCGTCGTGCCGCTGTTCATCCCCGCCTGCCGGCAGCTCGGGATCGACCTCGTGCATTTCGGCGTCGTGATCATCGTCAACACCATGATCGGCCTGATCACGCCGCCCTACGGCATTCTGCTGTTCGTCATCAATGCGGTGACCGGGATCAAGCTCAGCGCGATAATCAGAGAAATCTGGACGTTCCTCGCTGTCCTTATCCTCGCCCTTCTGATCATGATCCTCATGCCCGATGTCGTGCTGTGGCTTCCGCGGCAATTCGGGTACCAGGGCTGAAGCAAGCCACGCCAATTCCACGTCTCATGCCAAGGGAGGTGAGGTCTGAAAATGGAGCGCCACCGCGCAATGGATCTGTGCGTCGAAAAAGTCCGGGGTGGACAGGCCGGAAATCGACAGGCCAGAATGGCGGCAGAGAGAAGACTGAGACGGGTGCTCACCCGAGGGGGTGGTAGCGCGCCGAACTATGGCAGTGGAGAACGGTCGCTGGTAACACCTTCTCCCTGGGCGCAGATGTGGCATGAAAAGACCATCGCGGAACGATCCGTCAAGGGACGGCCGCGCGGCTGGCCGATAGGGGGCAAGAAGAGACATGGTGCGCGTGAGGACGGTCCATCCGTTCAGTGGGCTGGTGCTGCTGATGGCCATTCTGGTCGGGCTGGCCGGCTGCAGTACGACTGCCGTCCTGACACCCACGGTGGCACCGTTGGAGTCGGAGAAGTATGCAGCGATCGTGGTGGATGCCGGTTCGGGGAAGGTCCTTTATCAAAACGCATCGAGTGAACCACGGTATCCGGCCTCCCTCACAAAGATGATGACACTCTACCTCCTGTTCGAAGCAGTGGATTCGGGCAGGATCGCCCCCACGGGCGCAATCCCGGTCTCCGCCTATGCGGCGTCACGGCCGCCGTCGAAGCTCGGTCTGAAGGCGGGGCGGAGCATCGACGTGCAAACGGCAATCTTGGCGCTCTGCGTCAAGTCGTCGAACGACGTCGCCACGGCCGTTGCCGAATACCTTGGCGGCTCGGAAGAGCGGTTCGCGGCATTGATGACGGCGAAGGCACGGCAACTCGGGATGCGCTCGACCACCTTCAGGAACGCCTCCGGTCTCCCCGATCCCGAGCAGGTCACGAACGCCCGCGACATGGCCATTTTGGCGACGGCCCTGCAGAAGCGTTTTCCCCATCACTATCACGTTTTCGCCAATCGCAGCTTTTCCTACGGCGGCAAGAAGATCCACGGGCACAACAGGCTCCTGGGCCGGGTCGACGGGGTCGACGGCATCAAGACCGGTTATATCCGGGCATCGGGGTACAATCTCGCCACGTCCGCGGGGCGCGATGGGCGGCGGATCATCGTCATCGTGATGGGCGGGAAGAGCGCCAAATCACGTGACGCCCACGTGGAAGAACTGATCGAGATATATCTGCCGCGTGCGGCACGGAGTGCCGGGTTTGCGGGTGGCCGACCCGGCAGCATTCCGGGATTGAAGCAGCGGCTGCGACTGTAGGTTTCCAGGCACACTCCAGCGGCGATGGATTTGATCGTGGCCTCCATCGAAGAGGCCCGGACCAAAGGTGGTTGCGCAGCTTCAAAATATAGGATACCCACCTATCCTATGACGCACACCATCAGAAACAAGGCTAAGCTTCTCGGGCGCGTCCGTCGCCTCAAGGGTCAAATCGAAGCCATCGAACGGGCGCTGGAAACCGAGGTCCCATGCGGGGAGATTCTCAACCTGACCGCTTCCGTAAGGGGTGCAGTCACGGGCCTCACGGCCGAATTGCTCGAGGATCATATTCGCGAGCACGTTTCCAACCCGGATAAGGACGAGGATCCGGCACGTGCACAAGGTGCCGCGGACCTCATCAGCGTTATCAGGACCTATCTCAAGTGACCGACTACGCCGCCCGCCTCGAAAGTCCGCACGAGCATGTGTTTCTGGGACAGAACCACAAACGCAACGAGCGCCGCACCTGGTTTGTCATCGCACTGACTGCGATAACGATGGTGGTGGAAATCACCGCCGGCAACCTGTTCGGATCCATGGCACTGGTCGCGGACGGCTGGCACATGTCCACTCATGCCGCGGCAATGCTGATCGCGGCATTGGCATATCTTTATGCCCGGAGGAATGCTCACAACCGGCGTTTCACCTTCGGGACGGGGAAAATGGGTGACCTTGCCGGCTTCGCGAGCGCGGTGGTCCTGGCGTTGATCGCCCTGCTGATCGGATGGGAGAGCCTGTTGCGCTTCTACAATCCCGTCGCAATCAGTTTTTCTCAGGCCATCATCGTCGCGTTCGTCGGCCTTGCGGTAAACCTCGCCTGCGCGTGGCTGCTTCACGACGATCATGGCCACCATGGGCATCATCAGGGCGGCCACCATCACCATGGTGCCGACAACAACCTGCGCGCAGCTTATTTCCACGTGCTGGCCGATGCGCTGACTTCGGTCCTGGCCATCGTCGCCTTGCTTCTCGGCAGTCTCTATGGGTGGAACTGGATGGACCCTGCAATGGGTATCGTCGGCGCCATCATCATCGCGCGCTGGTCGTGGGGCCTCATCAGGGACGCCGGCCGTGTTCTCCTGGATTACATACCAGCGGAGGAAAGCCTGCCGGACGAGATTCGTGCCGCCATCGAAGACGATGGCGACAGCATAGCGGACCTCCATGTGTGGCGACTCGGCCCAGGGCACCATGGAGCGATCATCGCTATCCGCTCCGATGCGCCGCGCGAGCCTTCCCACTACCGCAAAAAGCTAGACCGCCTTCACGAACTGTCGCATGTGACGATCGAGGTCGAAGCGAAGGGCTAATTCGGTCTCCGGCGGAAGAACGTCAGTAACCGCCGCTCCCCCCACCGCCTCCATTCGACGGGAATGCGGGCTGGGATGCGGGTGCCCCCTGGTTGGTTGGCGTCGTCGACGCACAGCCGGCCAGTACCAGCATTGCAAGCAGAACAAGCAGTCGCATGGTGAAATCCTCCCCTGCAGAGGATAGATGTGTCGCAGATGGCAAGAGTCTTACCGGCAGATCAACACGTCAACCAATCCCTTCGGGCAGCGCCACCTCCAATAGGCTTATAGGATCTTCATCGTCCGGTTCCTGTCCGGAGCGATCGGCGATCTTTCAGCGGATATCTGGAGAAGGCTTCAAGTCAGGCCTGAATGACAACCACCCGGGTGCCGACGGGGACGCGCTCATAAAGATCGATGACGTCGTGATTGAGCATGCGAATGCAGCCGCTCGAAACGGCCTGACCGATGGTATGAGGCTGGTTCGTGCCGTGGATCCGGAACATCGTGTCCCGCCCATTGCGATAAAGGTAGAGGGCTCGGGCTCCCAGCGGGTTGTTGGGACCACCGGGCACGCCGCCTGCAAAGCGCGCATTGCGCGGGTCGCGCCGGATCATGTTGTCCGTCGGGCGCCAGCTCGGCCATTCGGCCTTGCGGCCGACCGTGGCGCTCCCGCGCAAGGCGAGCCCCTCGCGGCCGACGCCGATCCCGTAGCGGATCGCGCGCCCGTCACCGAGAACATAGTAGAGGCGGCGCTCGGGCGTGTTCACGACGACCGTTCCCGATGCATAATCGCCGTCGAAGGCCACTTCCCTCCTGCGCAGATCGGGATCGATTTCAGAAAGGGGGATCGACGGTACCGGATATGGCTCGTCCCGGTGGGCGGAGTAGTTGGCGAAATCCGCCCTGTACTCTCCGGACACGCAGCCGGCAGCGACCAGAGGCAAGCCCACAAGGAATAATCGACGCGATAACGGCACCACCGCCTCCTCTTTATATCTCTGTACGGTCCCCATATGGCCTCATGGTTAACGAAAGCTCAACCGAGTTTCACCGCGCTGCCACCACCGGCACGATTACAAGCGCGGCAGCCATCGCAACACGCAGGCTTCTATTCCACCCGTCGATACGCAACATTCCAGCCCCCAATCTGATACTGTAACATTTTCGCCGGAGGCCGCTTACCCAGTGAAACCCGACGATCGGCGCCCCGCCGAGGGCTTTCGGCCTTTCAACTTTCGTTGTCGCTTCCTTTTTATGAAGGAAGCGGCGGCACTTGGCGAATCCAGGGGGGAGTTGTGGAACAGGCAATCGCGCTCGTACTGAGCAATTTCACCATTACATTCCTGGTAGTTGCCGCCATCGCGACCGCGATTTCCATGCTCGCCGGCCGAAATGGTGCCCGCCCGCGATTTGCGGAAAAGGCGCTCGCCTATTATGCGCTCTTCGTCATCGGCTTCACCTTCCTCTACAACTTCGTGATGCACGTCTTCTTCGGCGACATGGCGGCGGCGTTCATCGGCTGGGAAAACAGCCCCTTCCAGGCCGAGGTCGGCTTTGCCAGCCTGGGCTTTGCGGTGGTCGGTTTCCTAGCGTTCAAGGGCGGCTTTGAAATGCGCCTTGCGGCCGTCGTTGGCCCCGCATGCTTCCTGCTTGGCGCGGCCGGCGGCCATGCCTATCAAATGATCATGGCGGGCAATTTCGCTCCGGGCAATGCAGGAGCGATCTTCTATACTGACATTTTCGTGCCCTTGCTCGGCGCGCTCCTGCTGTGGATGCGGTATGGGAAGACAGGGCAGGCCTCGGCGCGCTCAACCTGAGACCGTTCGCGGCGCCCACGCCCGGGACGGCGCGCATCCGCCGCCCTCGCGCCGGTATTGACGCTTGCCCGGCGCCGTCTCCTCGATCGCCTCCACGACGCAATCGACCAACCGCCCTGCCGGCGAACTTTGCGGCCAAAGCATGCCGATGGCGCGCTCGGCACGGGCAAGCGGACCAGCGTATCGGCATGGTCCCAGGGAAGCTCCCAATCGGGGACGAGGGACACGCCCAGGCCCGTACGCACCATCACGGCGATTGCGTCCAACGAGTCCAGTTCGAAGCGCTCGCCCGGAAAAATGCCGTTGTCGCGGAGGTACTGATCGGGAAGGCGCCCGCCCCAATTATTGCGGTCATAGCGAATGAAGGGCTCGCTTCGCAGCAGCTCCAGCGGATCCTCTCCCCGGTGCGCGGGTGCGCACAGGACAACGAGGCGCTCCTTTCGAAGTGACTTCCACCGCAGGGATTTGGCGACCGGAAATGGTGGCGCGACGATGAGCGCGCCATCGATCTTGCCGTCCAGGAGCGAGCGGTGGAGATCGTTGGACGTGCCCGGCAGGAGAAACGCGTTGACCGCCGGTGCGGTCCGACTGAGCGTCAGGAGTGCGGCCGGCAGGATTCCGGCGCCGTGGCGATTGCCCCGATGCGGATATCGCCGGCGATTTCGTCAAGTCTCGTAAGGCGCGCCAGGGTGCGAACGCCAACCAGTATTTCGCGCGCCTTGTCGAGGATCGCATGGCCAGCATCCGTGGGCTTGACCCGGCGGCCGGTGCGCACGAGCAGGGTCGCCCCGATTTCATCCTCCAGCGCTTGCATGCGCTGCGCGACCGCCACCGGCGAAATCCCCAGGCGGCGTGAGGCTTCCGCGAGGGATCCGAGCTCGGCGACAAGGACGAACGTTTCAAGAAAGCGCGTTTCCATGCGTCTGGTCCTCGCCCGTTCCCTGCAGCCTGTCGACGATCATCTCGGCAATGGGCATGGCCGAGGTGGCGGCTGGCGATGGAGCGTTGCAGACGTGCAGCATGCGTTCCGACTGCAGGAACAGAAAGTCGTGCACCAGCGTGCCGTCGTCGAGGATCGCCTGCGCCCTGATGCCGGCGCCCGGTTCCCGAAGGTCGTCCAACGTGAGGCTCGGGCAATATTTGCGACATTCCTCGAGGTAGCGGCGCCGGAAGAGCGAATTCCGGAACTCGTCGATGCCGGATTTCAGGTTCCCGTGCGCCATCTTCCAGAACCCGCCATGCGTCACCAGCGAGGCGACATCCCGGAAGTCGATGCTGCCCTTCCGGTATCCTTCGCGCGAAAAGCCGAGCACGGCGTTCGGGCCGACAGTGACCCGCCCGTCGATCATGCGGGTCAGGTGAATGCCGAGGAAGGGCAGGTCCGGATCGGGCACCGGATAGATGAGGTGCTTGACGATCTCGGATTTGGACGGCGGCAAGGTGTAATATTCACCGCGGAAGGGGACGATGCGATGCTTGAGCTGCATGCCGGCCAGCCGCGCAATACGATCCGACTGGAGACCGGCACAGCTGATCAGATAGCGGGCGTGGTGGATCTCACCGTCATGATCGTGGATCGAGACGCGCCCTCCCCCCTCGTCGATCGCCACCACCTGCTTCCCCAGTTTGAGGACCGCTCCCCGTTCCTTCATCTTTTCGGCCATCGCCAGACAGACCTGACGATAGTCTACGATGCCCGTGGCATGGACCAGCAGGGCACCGATGCCGGTGACGTTCGGTTCGATCCGGCGCAAGCCCTGGCGCGAGACGGGCTCGAAGCTGATTTCGTTTTGCCTGGCGCGTTCCTCGAGCCCGCCCAGCCGTTCGAGCTCACGCTGATCGGTTGCGATCAGGAGCTTGCCGCAGGTCTCATAGGGGATGCCGTTTTGCCCGCAGAATATCTTGGTGGCTTCCGCCCCGGCACGGCAGAGCCGGGCCTTCAGCGACCCGGGCTTATAATAGATTCCGGCATGGATAACCCCGCTGTTGTGGCCGGTCTGGTGCATTCCGACCGCCGCCTCCTTTTCCAGGAGGAGGATTTTCGCGGCGGGATCGCGTTGCGACAGGCTCAGCGCCGTCGCGAGCCCGACAATGCCGCCACCGATGATGCAGTAGGTGTACTCCATGACGTCCTTTGTCCGATCCTCAGGAGGATGTCTCGGCGAGCAGCGGTTTCTTCTTCCGCAAAAGCTTCATCGCAACCGGCAGCAGCAAGACAATCGCCGTCAGCACAAACAGGGTCAAGGCGATGGGGCGTTCGACGAAGACCAGCACGTCGCCCTGCGATTGTATCTGCGTGCGGCGGATATTGCGCTCCAGCATCGGCCCGAGAATGAGCCCGAGCACGAGCGGAACCGGCGGATAGTCGAGCTTGATGAGGATCAAGCCGAAGAAGCCGGCCAGAAGCGCGATCGTCACGCCCGACATCGAGTTGCCGATGGAGAAGACGCCGAAGACAATGATCGCAAAGACCATCGGATAGAGGATCGCCGTCGAAATGAACAGGAGCGAGGCCAGGAGCGGCGTCAAAAGGAGCGTCAGGAAGACGAGCATCACGTTGCCGATCCAGAAGCTGCCGAAGACGGTCCAGATGAAATCGCCATTGTTGACGAAGAGCAGAGGCCCGGGCTGGAGGCCCAGCATCAGGAGGCCTCCCATCATGACGGCCGTCGTCGCCGAACCCGGAATTCCCAGCGTGAACAAAGGGATCATCGAGGAATAGGAGGCACTGTTGTTGGCCGCCTCGGGTGCGGCGATCCCCTCGACGATGCCGGTGCCGTATTTTTCGGGCGTCTTGGACATGCGCTTTGAGGCGGCATAGGCCATCATGGTCGCCGCGGTCGCTCCGATCCCCGGCAGGACGCCCACGAAAAATCCGGTAACCGCTCCCTGCAGCAGGTCGATGCGGGATCGGACAGCATCCTTTACCCGCGGAAACAGTGCGGAAAGTTCAAACTTGGCGACACCCTTCGTGACATTCTCGTTGAGGCTGGTGAACATCGCGGTCAGCCCGAACAGGCCGACCGCGACGACCGAGAAATCCAGACCGTCGAACAGTTCCATGGAACCGAAGGTAAACCGGACCGGACCGGCGATGGGATCGAGCCCGATCATGCCGAGCCAGAAACCGATGGCGAGAGCGGTGAAACCCTTGATCGCGTTGCGGCCGCCGAGCACGCTGACCATCGACAAGGCCAGGACCATGATCGCCGTCATTTCGGTGGGGCCGAACGCGAGGGCGGCACGCGCAATCGGCGCCGACAGCGTGGCCAGGCCGATCAGCCCGACGAGACCGCCTATGAAGGAACCGAAGACGCTCATCCCGAGCGCGCGACCGGCCTCTCCCTTCTTGGCCAGCGGATGGCCGTCGACAACGGTCATGATGGAGGGTGGATCGCCTGGAATGCCCAGCAAGATCGACGTGATGGCGCCACCGAACATCGACCCGTAATAGATGCCGGCGAGGCAGGCCAGCGCCGGAACCCCGCCGAGGCTGACGGCGACCGGCAGCATGATGGCGACACCGGCGGAAGGACCCAGTCCCGGCAGCGCGCCGATCAGCAATCCGATGATCACGCCGAAGAGCGTGGCCAGCAGGGTCGTGGGCGTTGCCGCGTTCTGTATTCCCTCGAAGAGGAGACCGAAAGCATCCATTGGATTTCTCCGGAACTAAAGTCCGAACGGGCCGGTCGGCACCGGGATCTTGAGCCATTCCCCAAAGGCCAGCCGCAAGAAAAGCGGGAACAGGACCGCACATGGCAGCAGCCGCACCAGAAAAGCCGGCGCCAGCGTCGGGCGTATGATCAGCCCCACCGCCAGCATGAACCCCATGCCCGTCAATGCCAGCCCGAGATAAGGCGTGAGCACGATAACGCCGGCCAGGGCGACGAACAGGAGCGCGATCTTACCGAGGTCGCGCGGTGTGAGTGCGTTGGCCAGTTTTTCACAACCGAGCAGGCTGCGCATCAAATTAACAGCGCTGAGGGCGGCGAGCCCGCCGCCGATCAGGATCGGAAAGAACCCGCCACCGGGTGTCGCTCCAGCCCGGAGGCATCTTCTTTCCCTCGACGATCCTGTTGCGCACCTTGCCGGAAGCGACGGTGGTCGTCGCCATGTCGAGGACGAAGTGCCGCCCGTCCGCGCTCGGCGCGGCAAAGGACCAGGGGTCGGTTCCAAGCCGGGCCCTGGCGCCTCCGGTCGGCGGAACATGCACGCCGAACACGGTGGTGGCGGCCATGGCGATCAGGCCCCAGTCGGCGGCACGGGTGGTGAAGAAGCCGAGCGCGCCGAAATGGCCGGAGTTGCGGACGGACACGACGCCGATGCCGTGCGCCTTGGCCTTCTCAATGGCGATATCGATGGCCTGCGTTGCCGTGGCATGGCCAAGTCCGCCGTCGCCATCGAGCAGTGCACTGATCGGGGTCTCACGCACAATCTGCGGCTCGGGCCGGAAATTGATCGGCCGGATGCGGCGGCGCTCGTCATATTCGACCAGCATGGCAATGCCATGGCTTTCGATGCCGTGCAGGTCGGCCCAGGCCAGAACGCGCGCGGAAGCTCTCGCGCGCTCTTTGGTCATTCCCCATGCCCGAAAGATGGCGGCGGCTTGATCTTCATGTGTTTGATAGTCGTGTGCGATCAATCCGGCCTCCCTCCGAGACGCATACCCATTGCCCGGAGGGTGCCCCATGGAGAAGGGGCAAGAAAAGATTGGTTTCTCTTAAATCAAGCCAAACCTTTCCTTTGGTTTTGCCACCGAGAACGCTCACCCGAGGGTGGAGCCGGGCAAGCGCGAGGACGGCTTGCCGTCCGAACGCCTCGGCGCGGAAAGGAAGGCCAGCTTGCCTACGCGGCCTCGGCACCAAGCGCCTCGATCCGCTGACCGCCCTCGGCGTCAAAGAGGTGGACATGCGCGGTGTCGAACACGAGGTCGACACTTTCTCCCGACCGGGAGACACGACCGGGCGTCAGGCGCGCGGTCAGTTCCACACCGGAAAGCTCGCACAGTGCCATCACGTCGGATCCCAGGGGCTCCAGGATCTTGGTCGTCGCCGGAAAGGTCATCGCGTTTCCGTGCGGGCGAAACTGGGATGGCTCCAGATGTTCGGGGCGGATGCCGAGGACCACTTCGGTGCCGTTTTGCACGCCGTAGGGCGGCAAGGCGATGCGAAGGTCGTCACGGATAACCGCCTCGGCCCTGTCTCCTTCGACCACGTAATGTGCCCTGACCATGTTCATGGCGGGCGAGCCGATGAATTCGGCGACGAAGAGATTGGCCGGACGTTCATAAAGCGCGAACGGGGTGCCCACCTGCTCGATGTGGCCGTTGCGGAGCACCGTGATCCGGTCCGCCAGCGTCATCGCCTCGACCTGATCGTGCGTGACATAGATGGTGGTCGTCTTCAAAAGCGCGTGCAGGCGCTTGATCTGGGTGCGCATGTCGACGCGCAGCTTGGCGTCGAGATTGGACAGCGGCTCGTCGAATAGGAAGGCCGAGGGCCGCCGGACGATCGCGCGTCCCATCGCCACACGCTGGCGCTGCCCGCCGGAGAGCTGGCCGGGCTTGCGATCGAGCAGCGGCGTGATCTGCAGGATGTCCGCCGCTTCCGCGAGCTTCTCCTCGACCTCCGAAGCCGGCGCCTTGCGCATCCTCAGGCCGAAGGCCATGTTCTCGCGCACGGTCATGTGCGGGTAAAGCGCATAGTCCTGAAAGACCATGGCAATGTCCCGGTAACGCGGTTCGAGCGCATTCACCAGCCTGTCGCCGATCAGGATATCGCCGCCGGTGATCGTCTCGAGTCCCGCCACCATGCGCAGGAGCGTGCTCTTGCCGCAGCCGGAGGGGCCGACGAACACCATGAATTCATGGTCGGCAATCTCGAGCGAAACGCCGTGGATGACCTCCGCTCCCCCGTAGCTCTTGATGACATCCCTCAGCTCGATCGTGGCCATGCGCGCCGCATCCCTCGTTTCGCTCTTGCCTTATCGTTATCAATATTGATAATAAAGGAAGGAGATGCAGGCGACAAGAGGCGGGCCGATGGCATTTGCCCTGACCGGCAGAAGAGGACGCGAAGCGACCCAGCGGGTGTCGAAGAGCATGGAGGTCTTCGAGGGGCTCAAGCGGGCGATCATGCTCGGCGAGGCGGCTCCGGGAGAGACTCTCCTGGAACTCGAGCTCGCCGAATATTTCGGCTGCAGCCAGGGTCCCGTACGCGAAGCTCTGCTCAATCTTCAGGACGAAGGTCTTGTTGTGCGCATGGGGCACAGGGGCACGCGCGTGTCCGACTGCACACGGGACGAGGCGGTCGAGATGTTCCGGCTGCGCCACGGGATCGAGACCCGCGGGATCCGCCGCGCCGTCCAGCGGATAAACGACAAGGCGCTCGACGATCTGCGCCACTACCTGGCGGCGATGATGAAGGCCGCGCGCGCGAAGGATGAATATGCCCTCGCCGATTTCGACCGCAGCTTCCACATGTGCCTGTTCCAGGCCGCGGATCTTCCCGCGGTCGAGCCGCTGCTGTCACGCTGCATCCTGCATAACCAACGTTTCAAGATCCTGCGCAGCGGCGAGCAGCGCGATCTCGACGTCACCGCGCGGCGCCACGAATCGATCATCGAAGCGCTCGATTCCCGCAACGAGGAAGCTGCGATAGGCGCCATCGGCCACCACGTGGCGACGATCGTCGACTTCGGGCCCGCCCTGTTCGAGCAGCCCTCCCACGAGGAAAGCGTATGACGGGGCGGGCGGGATCAACGGCGGGTCGGACGCCCGAGCCGACGCGGCAGATGGGGGCGCTCATCGAGCGGCTCAAGGCGGAAGACGAGGGGCTTGCCGATCCCTTCACGCTGCCGCACGACCAGGCACGCGCGCAGTTCGAACGGAGCAACAGTCGCTGGAACGTCGAACTGCCTGAGATGGCGGCAGCGAAAGACATAACGCTGTCGGACGGCTCCCAGATCGGTCCGATCACGGCGACATTGCGGATTCCTTTCGAACCCAGGCCGGGTTTCATTCTCTATCTGCATGGCGGCGGCTGGATGTTCGGCTCGCCGCATACCCACGAGCGGGCCATCCGGTTTCTGGCTGCATCCTGCCGGATGGCGGTGATCGCGCCGTTCTACCGTCGCGCGCCCGAGGCGCCGTTTCCCGCCGGACTGGAGGACTGCAAGGCGGCTTGGGGTGCGGCTTTCGCGGCGGCCGCGGCACATGGTATCGACGCTGGACCGGGCGGCATTTCAGGCGATTCAGCCGGCGCCAACCTGGCCATGGCCACCATGCTCGGCGCCCTTCGGGAGAGCACGCCCCTGCCCGACTTCGCGTTGCTCTTCTACGGCGTCTATAGCGCGGACTTTACCACCGCATCCTACTGCATGCCGGACCCGCCCTACGGCCTCACGACCGCGCGGATGAAGGGCTATTGGGACCGGTATGCACCGGATCCCGCCTTGCGCGGCGATCCGCTGGCCGCTCCGCTCAATGCCTCGGACGAAGCGCTGTCGGCCCTTCCGCCCCTTTATCTCAATGCGGCCGAGCTGGACCCGCTGCGGGACGACACGCTCGGCCTTCACGAACGCCTCAGAGCCCTCGGGCGCCATGACGTCTGCCATCTGCATCGCGGCGTGGTGCACGGCTTCATGCAGATGACTGCCGCGCTCGAGGAGGCGCGTACGGCCTTTGCTCTGGCCGCCGACTGGCTGGACACGGCCGGACATTCATCCAACCACGGGAGGAAAAGATGAGAAACGCTTTGAAAACGCTCGCACTTGCTGCGTCGGTATCGGCAATGGCGGGCCTTGCCCACGCGGATTCAACCGTGCGGTTCTGGTACCATTTCGACAACCCGGACAATCCGATGAACGAGCTGATCGCCAAGTTCGAGGAGGAGAACCCGGGCATCACGATCGAAGCCGAGAACGTGCCGTGGAACAGCTATTACGACAATCTGTACACGGCGATCGTCGGCGGCGGCGCGCCGGACGCCGCCATGGTCAAGCTCTTCGCGCAGCCGCGTCTCGTCGAGATGGGTGCGCTCGAGCCGATCGACGAATGGCTGGCGAATTGGGATGGCAAGGACGACCTGCTCGACAATATCCTGGAGATCAATGCGGGCCCGGACGACAACCAGTACTACCTGCCCGTCCAGTACGTGGTGCTCTATCTCTATTATCGCGCCGACATGTTCAAGGAGGCGGGCCTCAAACCGCCCGAGACCTGCGAAGACTTCCTGGCCGCGGCCCAGGCCCTGACGCAGGATACGGATGGAGACGGCAACAACGACGTCTACGGTTTCGGCTTTCGCGGCGGCAAAGGTGGTCACGACCACTGGGCGAGCCTGGTGCTGTCGCACGAGGGCGTTTCGCTCGATGACGAAGAGAGCCTGACCAGCGAGACGGCCATTGCCGCGAACCAATGGGTGATCGACCTGCATCGCAAGCACGGCGTCTTTCCGCCGTCGGCGCCGAATGACGGGTTTCAGGAGATCATCGCCGCCTTCCAGCAGGGCCGCACGGCGATGACGATCCATCACATCGGCTCGTCCAACGCCATGGTCGAGGCCCTCGGCGACAAGGTCTCCGCAGCACCCGTACCGGAATGCGGCGGCGGGCGCTGGACGGCGTTCGGCGACGAGTCGCTGGCGGTGTTTTCCTCGGCGGAAGACAAGGAAGCCACCTGGAAATGGATTTCCTTCCTCGCCTCCAGCGGAAACAACGCGCTCTTCAATGAGGCGACCGGCCAGTTGCCCGTCACCAAATCGGATTCGGAGAACTGGCGGAACCACGAGGCGCGCTTCGTAGAGGCGACGATGGACTCCCTTCCCTTCGCCGAGACCCTTCCGGCAACGGGCGCGACATCCGATTTCGTGGACAATGTCTGGCCGCGCGCCATGCAACGCGCCCTTCTGGGCGAAATCACCTCCGAAGAGATGATGCGCGAGTTCGAAGAGCTCTACGCGTCCGAATAAGCCCTTTTCCGGCAGCCGGGCAACGGCCCGGCTGCCCGTTTCCAGAGCCGGTCCGACGATGTCCTCAGCTGCTCGCACAGTACCGCACGGCCGCGGAAGAACCCGGGAGAGCGTCTCCGCGTTTCCCTATCTCCTCCTGACGCCCGCGGTCCTGGTCACTCTTCTGATCGTCTTCCTGCCGATGGCGGAAGCGATTTTCCTGAGCCTGCACGACTATGTCGTCTGGCGGCCAGCGGACCGTACGTTCATATGGTTCGGCAACTTCATCGCGGCGTTTAAGGACGAGGTTTTCTGGATCTCCTTCTGGAACACGCTGCTGTGGATCGGGATCACCATTCCCGCGCAAGCGCTCCTCGGGCTCGTCACCGCCATCCTGCTCAACCGCGATTTCTTCTGGCGGCCTGTGGCGCGGGCGCTGATCATCATTCCCTGGGCCTTGCCGAGCGTCGTCATCGCGCTGATGTGGCGCTGGATCTATGACGCCAATTACGGCGTGCTCAACGACATCCTGTTCCGGCTCGGGATCATGCAGTCTTCCTTTCCGTGGCTGGCCGATCCCGACACGGCGCTCTACGCCGTCATCCTCACGCTGACCTGGCAGGGCTTTCCCTTCTTCGCCGTGATGATCCTGGCGGGCCTGCAGTCAATCCCCAGGAGCTACTACGAAGCGGCGGCGATCGACGGCGCCAGCAACTGGCAGCAGTTCTGCAACATCACGCTGCCCGGCATCGCCGGCGTGCTCGGCACCGCGATCCTCTTGCGCACGATCTGGGTCGCCAACTCCATCGATGTCATCTACGTCATGACCGGCGGAGGGCCGGGCTACGCCACCCACACATTGCCGCTCTACGCCTTCATCGAAGCCCGCTCCAGCCTGAACTTCGGCTATGGCTCCGCGCTCGCGGTCATTTTCACCATCATGCTGACCGGGCTCGTCCTCGTCTATCTCTCGCGCGTCAACAGGACCCTGGACTGATGGTACGCCGCCAATCCCCCCTCCGTTCGCTCTTCGGCACGCACCTTCCGGTGCTGGCGATCGTCGCCTTTGCGCTCGGTCCGTATATCTGGATGGCGCTGACCTCCTTCACCCCGCAGGAGCACCTGTTGCAGGCGGGCGTCGCGCTCGATCCGCAGAAGTGGACCGCGGCGAACTACGAGAGGCTCGTTGGCCGCACGGACTTTCCGTTCAACATGGTGCACAGCTTCATCGTGGCCATCGGAACCGTCGTCCTGGGGCTGAGCCTCAGCGTCACCGCGGCCTACGCGTTCTCGCGCTTCCGCTTTCCCGGACGGCGCGTTCTGATGATCAAGTTCCTCGTCATCAACATGTTTCCCGTCGTCCTGCTCATCCTGCCGCTCTTCGTCATCATGCGCAGGCTCGGCCTGATCGACACGCACGCCGCGCTGATCATCGCCAACGCCACGGTGGCGATCCCCTTCTCGGTGTGGATGATGACCAGCTACATCAATTCCATTCCAAGAAGCCTCGACGAAGCGGCCATGATCGACGGCTGTTCGCGGCTGGGGGCGCTCAGGAAGGTGATCCTGCCACTCATCCTGCCGGGCATCATCGCCACCGGCATCTATATCTTCATCACGTCCTGGAACGAGTACCTTTATGCACTGACGCTGGGCGGCCGCAACGTGCGCACCATCACCGTCGCCATCCAGACGCTCATCGGGGAATACCAGATCGAATGGGGCCTGCTGACGGCGGGCGGCGTGCTGGGCGCCATGCCCGCCACGCTGCTCTTCCTGCTCATCCAGAAACGGCTGATCTCGGGCCTTACACAGGGTGCCGTCAAAGGCTGACCGAACCGTGGAGAATACATTGATGACCAATCCCGTCGGGCTGATTTCCATGCAGATCGCCCGCCCTTTCACCGAAGATCATTTCCCCTGGCTGAGGCGCCTGAAGGCGCTGGGTTTCGACTTTATTGAACTGCTGGTGCCAGAGGCCGGGGACGTCGACCTGAAAAAGTTGCATGAGGCGCTCACGGATGCCGAGCTCGATGTCGTGTTGGCCGCCCGCGTCAACATGGAGCGCAACCTGACCAGCAGCGATGCGACCTGCCGGCAATCGGGCCGGGACTACCTGAAATACGCGATTGAGTGTGCCCACACGCTCGGCGCCCGCATCGTCGGCGGTCCCCTCTATGGCAACCCGCTGGTCTTTGCGGGGCGGGCGCCGCAACCCATCGACGAGGCACTTCGTGCCGCGCGTGAGAACTGGTGCGTGGAAGGCCTCAAGGCCGTCGCCCCGTTCGCCGCGCAGGCGGGCGTCACCCTCGCCGTGGAGCCTCTCAACCGTTTCGAAACCGACATCCTTTGCACCACCCGGCAGGGAACCGCGCTGATCGACCTCGTCGGCGAGCCGTCGGTGGGGCTCATGCTCGATACCTTCCATATGCACATGGAGGACGCGAGCATTCCCGAAGCGATCGTCGAAGCGGGTCCCCGCATAGCGCATTTCCAGGCGAACGAGAACCATCGCGGTTTCCTCGGCACGGGCGCGACCGACTGGGTCGCCGTGGCCCGGGCGCTCCACGCCGTCGGCTATGCGGGTCCGATTGCGCTCGAACCGTTCCGGCGGGACGACGATCGCATCGCGGTACCGATCGCACAGTGGCGGCCTCCGCATGAGGACGAGACGGAAAAGCTCGCCGCCAGCCTCGCACTCCTGAAGAACGCAATGACAATGGGACGCTATCGTCGATGACCCTAAATATCGGCTGGATTGGTTGCGGGCGACACGCCGCGCAGATGCTTTTGCCACAGCTCGTCCGTGAAGACGTCCGCATCGCCGCCATCTGCGACATCGATGCCGGTCGCGCCGCGGACGTGGCCCGCCAATACGGGGTGGGCGCGGTCTTTTCCGACGCGCGGGACCTGCTCGCCCATCCCGGGCTCGACGCCGTCGGTCTCGCCATCGGCCCCGCGGCGCATCTCGAGATCGGCAAGGCCGCGCTCGAACGCGGATTGCCTGTCTTCATGGAAAAGCCGCCCGGCGCCTCCCATGAGGACGCGCTGCGCCTCAGGGACGCTTCGGAAAAGGCCGGCAAGCCTCTCGTGGTCGGCTTCATGAAGCGCTTCTCGGCGGGTAACAGGATCGCCAAGGCGGTGATCGACCGGGATTTCGGCTCCGCACTCGGCTTCTACGGCTCCTACATGACGGCCCCCACCTATTTCGAGGGCAACGCCGACTATACCGGTTTCCTGCTGCACCATTGCGTGCACTACATGGACCTTCCGGCCCATCTGGTCGGCCCCATCGCGGCGATGGAGCCGCGGGTCATGGAGAAGGCGCCCGGCA
This sequence comes from Chelativorans sp. M5D2P16, assembly GCF_034427935.1. NCBI lineage: Bacteria > Pseudomonadati > Pseudomonadota > Alphaproteobacteria > Hyphomicrobiales > Phyllobacteriaceae > Chelativorans > Chelativorans sp. M5D2P16. The sequence continues at coordinate 149,869 of NZ_JAXQNM010000040.1, forward strand.
AGATCCTGCTGCACGTCGCTATTCAGTTCGAGAACGGGGCGATCGGGACGCTGGTGATGGGGACGATCCAGTCGCGCGGCACGCCCATGGAGTTCGTGCAGGTGATGGGCGATCATCGCCGCGTCGAAATCGACAACGTCATCGGGGTCACCTATCACCGCGACCCGCCCTTCAAGTCCGACAACCCCGAAGCGAGTCTGATCGATGGGGAAGACAGCTTGTCCTGGCGGCCGAACTTCACCGCCGCGGCCAACGAGGATTTCAAGGGTTATCATGCGCTGTTGAAGGAAACGGTCGCCGCCTTCCGGGGCGAGCGCAATTCGGCGCCCCTGATCGACGATGGCGCAACGGCGATGCGCTGGCTCGAGACCATCCGCGCCAGCCTCCCGGCGTGACCGGCGGCGAGCCCCTTCAGGCCGACTTTCGATCCTGCACGCCCGAGGGCCGGCGGAGGCCTCCAGCCGTTTCGATGAAGGCGCAGATCTCCTCGACCCCTTTGCGGCGCGAGAGGTCGGTCATGACATAGGGCCGTCCCTCGCGCACTTTCTCGGTGTCCGCCCGCATCACATCGAGATCGGCCCCGACATGCGGGGCGAGGTCGGTCTTGTTGATGATGAGCAGGTCCGAACGCGTGATGGCAGGTCCGCCCTTGCGCGGGATCTTCTCTCCCTGGGCCACGGAAATGACGTAGATCGTCAAATCCGCGAGATCAGGCGAGAAGGTGGCGGCCAGATTGTCGCCGCCGCTTTCGATCAGCACCACGTCGAGATCGGGGAAGCGGCGATTCAAGTCGGCAATGGCTGCGAGGTTGAGGGACGCATCCTCGCGGATCGCCGTATGCGGGCAGCCGCCCGTCTCCACGCCGACGATCCGGTCTTCCGAGATCGCCTGCAGGCGCGCCAGGATCAGCGCGTCCTCCCTGGTATAGATGTCGTTGGTGACCACCGCCATGGAATAGCGGTCGCGCATGGTCTTGAGCAGGACTTCGCACAGCGTGGTCTTTCCGGAACCGACAGGTCCGCCGATGCCAATGCGCAGGGGGCCGTTGAGCGATGTCATGAGCGGAAAATCCTCGTGCCAAGCGTTTCGTGTTTCATGGCGGCGATATCGGCCGCATAGGCGGCGGCGCCGAGATCGTCGGTCGTGGCGTTACGCAATCCGTCCGCCAGTTCCGCAACGAGCGGCTCCAGCGCCGCCTGGATTTGAAGCCCCTCCGTCTGGCCGATCGGCACGAGCCGGACGGCGACGGAGACCTGCGCCTGGATATGGGCGGTCAGGTAGGCGGCGAGCGTGTCGTTGAGGTCGATGCCGGCCGCTCCGGCCACCGCACCGAAAGCGACCGGATACGGAGATGGCTCCGGCAGCCGGTCGTGCACCGGGTCGGGCCAGGCGCGTGCGGCCTCGGCAAAGGCGCCTCCCGTCACCAGCACTTCCGTATGGCGCTCGAGCGCCGGCGTCAGCGCCAGGCAAAACTCGGCAAGTTCGGCGAGCCGGTGAGGCGCCTCGTGTCCGCGCCACGCCTCCGCGACCAGGATTGCGTCGTTGCGCGCGGTACCGCTCCTCAGATTTCCTGCGATCCAGTCCTGTGTTTCCGCACGGCCGGCCATCCGCGCATGGGCGATTGCCGTTTCCAAACCGGCGGAATAGGCGAACGCGCCGATCGGAAAGGCCGGCGAGCACCACGTCAGCAGACGGACGAGCCCATTGTTCACCCCTGCCCGGCTCCTTCGAGATCCGTGTAGTCGCCGATGGCGAGATAGTGCAGTTCGCGAACGACCCTTATGCTCGGCTTGAGCGCGAAGAAGGCCGATCCGATGATGAAGCACCAGATGGCCGGCGTCTCCACCGCCGGGTAGAGGAATAGAACGGATCCGACAAAAAACAGCATTGCCGCGGCAAACTCGGCGACGGTGTAGCCTATCTCATAATAGGCGTAGAGCTTCCGATGCCTGCATGAACGGTTAGGGTTCGACGGGTTGAAGATCTTCATGGCGCTACCCCAAGCTGTTTCTGCCGATCGATGCATAGCAGAATTCACGCGCCATGTTCGTGGTCTCCTCCGCCCCCGTGATGATGGCCATGGTAGGCACCCCTCTCCGGAGAAAAGGGCGCCATGATCTCTCCCACCGTCGCGCCCAGGCCGATCAGCATTTCGTGAATGACGTGATCGCGGCGGATGAAAATCCGATCCTCCGCAATTTCCGCCGGCAGGTGGCGGTTGCCGAGCTGCCACGCCAGAGTGACCAGATGCCGGGCATCACGCCCACGCACCTCGTAGAGCGGCTCCGGCGCGGCATGCACTTCGATGACGCGCCCATCGTCGAGCACGAGCCCCTCGCCATGCTGCAGGAGCCGCGCCTCGGGTAGGTCGAGGAGGAACTCGATGCCGCCGTCGGAGCGCATCGCCATGCGGCGGCGGTGGCGTGCCGTTTCGTCCAGGGTGATCTTGTCGGCGGGGTCGGCGACGGTTTGCGTGACACATGTGGCGGTCGGGAGCATGGAATCCTGTTATTGTCTGGAGAGTGCCATCGACGCGCCGGAAGCGATGAGCACGCCACCGACGAGCCGGTTCAACTGCACGAATATGCGGTTGGACTTCAGCATCTTGCCGATCAGCGTTCCGGCAGTCACGTAAAGCATCACCGCCGCCACCTCCAGGAGGAGGAAGACCCCGCCCATGGCCGCAAGCTGCGTCCATGCGGGCGCGGAGGCATCGATGAACTGCGGGAAAAAGGCGGTGAAGATGGCGATCGCCTTCGGATTGCTGATGGCGATCAGAAAGTCGCGCCGCATGAGCGGGCGTACCGCCGTTTCCTGGCTCTGGGCGGCGGCAAGGGCACGTGCCTTGCGCAAGAACTGAATGCCCACATAGACGAGATAGACGGCGCCCGCCAGCTTGACGATGGTGAAGGCGGTCGCCGAGGCGGCGAGCACGGCGCCCAGCCCCACGATCGTGATCAGGATCAGAAGCGCGAAGGCCGGCATGCGCCCCAGCCCACCCAGCATGGCGCGGCCGAAGCCGAGCCGAGCGCCATTGGCGAAGGCCAGCATATTGTTGGGGCCCGGGGCGCTGTTGAGCGCAAAGCAGGCGGGGATGAAGATGGACCAGGCGATCATGGTGCCCTCGTTCGCGTTACGGACAAGGCGGCAATCCTAGAACAGGAAGTAACGCTGCGCCATGGGCAGCTCCGTCGCCGGCTCGCAGGTAAGGAGCTCGCCGTCGGCCCGCACCTCGTAGGTTTCCGGATCCACCTCGATCTCGGGTGTCAAGTCGTTGAACAGCATTGCCTTCTTGCCGATCTGCTCGCGTGTGTTCTCCACCGCAAGCATGCCTTTTTCCACGCTGAGCCTTTCCTTCAGCCCGTCGTCAAGTGCTGCCTTCGAGACGAAGGTGACCGAGGAAGCGGTGATTGCCTTGCCGTAGCCGCCGAACATGTAGCGGTAATGGTAGGGCTGGGCGGGGATGGAGCCGTTGGGGTCGCCCATCGGAGCGGCCGTGATCGACCCGCCGATCAGGATCATGTTGGGCTTCACGCCGAAAAAGGCGGTGTCCCACAGCACAAGGTCGGCGCGCTTGCCCACCTCGATGGAGCCAATGTGCTTCGAGATGCCGTGGGCGATGGCCGGATTGATCGTGTATTTGGCGATGTAGCGCTTGACTCGGAAATTGTCGTTGTCGCCGGTCTCCTCCGGCAGCCGCCCGCGCTGGCGCTTCATCTTGTCGGCCGTCTGCCAGGTGCGGATGATCACCTCGCCGACACGGCCCATCGCCTGGCTGTCCGAGGCGATGATGGAGAAGGCGCCCATATCGTGCAGGATATCCTCGGCGGCGATCGTCTCCTTGCGGATGCGGCTTTCGGCAAAGGCCACGTCTTCGGGGATCGCGGCGTCCAGGTGATGGCAGACCATCAGCATATCGAGATGCTCGGCGATGGTGTTCACCGTGTAGGGGCGCGTCGGATTGGTGGAGGACGGGAGTACGTTCGACAGTCCGCACACCTTGATAATGTCCGGCGCGTGGCCGCCGCCGGCGCCTTCGGTATGGTAGGTGTGAATGGTGCGGTCCTTGAAGGCGCGAATGGTGTCTTCCACGAACCCGCTCTCATTGAGCGTGTCGGTGTGGATCATCACCTGCACGTCGTAATCGTCGGCGACCGAAAGGCAGTTGTCGATTGCCGCAGGCGTGGTGCCCCAGTCCTCGTGCAGCTTCAGCGCGCAGGCCCCGCCCTTCACCATCTCGACGAGCGGTGCGGGGAGCGAGGCGTTGCCCTTGCCTGCAAGCCCGATATTCATCGGAAAGGCATCGAAGGACTGGATCATGCGGCCGATATGCCAGGCGCCCGGCGTGCAGGTGGTGGCGAGCGTGCCGTGCGCCGGCCCCGTGCCGCCGCCCAGCATGGTGGTCAGCCCGCTCATCAGCGCTTCCTCGATCTGCTGCGGGCAGATGAAATGGATATGCGCGTCGAAGCCGCCGGCCGTCAGGATCTTGCCCTCGCCGGCGATCACCTCCGTGCCGGGGCCGATGACGATATCGACACCGGCCTGCGTGTCAGGATTGCCGGCCTTTCCGATGCCTGCGATCCGGCCGTCCTTCAGGCCCACATCGGCCTTGTAGATGCCGGTGACGTCCACGACCAGCGCGTTCGTGATGACGGTATCCATGGCGCCATCGGCGCGGGTGACCTGGCTCTGGCCCATGCCTTCGCGGATCACCTTGCCGCCGCCGAACTTCACCTCCTCGCCGTAGGACGTGAAATCCTTCTCCACCTCGATGAAGAGCTCGGTATCGGCAAGCCGCACCTTATCGCCCGTGGTCGGGCCGTACATGTCGGCGTAGGCAGCACGGGAAATTCTTGCGGGCATCTAGAGCGCTCCCATTATTTTCTGCTGGAACCCGTAGACCGTCCGGGCGCCGGAGAGTGGCACCAGCCGCACTTCGCGCGTCTGCCCGGGCTCGAAACGGACGGCGGTACCGGCCGCGATGTCGAGACGCATGCCGCGGGCCTTCTCCCGGTCGAAGGAAAGCGCCTCGTTCGTCTCGAAGAAGTGATAGTGCGAGCCCACCTGCACCGGCCTGTCGCCGGTGTTGGCAACCTCGAGCACGACCTGACCGGCGCCCGCGTTCAGCGTTACCTCGCCGGGCTTGGTGATAACTTCACCGGGGATCATGGCATGTCCTCCTCTTGTGCCGGCCGGCTCATCCGGCAAAGGCCAGCCACAGGCCGGCGAGCGCCGTTGCAAGGCCGGCGAAGCGGGTGAGGCCCGCACGCTCCTGCCGCCAGCGGCCAACGCCGAGCCCGAGCGCGATGCCCGCGGCATGCAGGAGCGCCGTGGCAACCGCAAACCCGGCGGCGAACGGCAACGCCCCGGCCACGCCGAGCTCCGCGCCATGCGCATGGCCGTGGAAGAAGGCGAAGAAGGCAACGACACCCGCGACACCGGCGACCGGCAGCGGAAGAGCAAACGTCACCATCAAGCCGATGAAGACGATCGAAGCGAGGATGACCGGCTCCACCATAGGCAGCGGTGCGCCGAGGAGCGCGGCCGCGAAGCCGAACACCATCGTGCCGACAAAGGCGGCCGGCACGGCCACGAGGGCCCGCCCGCCAAGCGTCGCCGCCCACAGGCCGACCGCCACCATCACCAGGATATGGTCGAGACCGAAGAGCGGATGCGAAAAGCCGGCCATGAAGGAGCCGTGCTCGGCCGGGTTCAGATGCGCCAAAGCCGGTGCGGTGGCGGCGAAGAGTGCCGTGGCGGCGAATGCGAGACGTTTGAACATGCGAAGTTCCCCGGGACGTGGTTAGCGGATCGGCTCATGAACGGTGACGAGCTTGGTGCCGTCGGGAAATGTGGCTTCCACCTGGATGTCGTGGATCATCTCGGCCACACCCTCCATCACCTGCGCGCGGGTGATCACATGGGCGCCGGCTTCCATCAGCTCGGCGACAGGGCGGCCGTCGCGGGCACCCTCAACCACGAAATCCGTGATCAGCGCGACCGCCTCGGGATGGTTGAGCTTGACGCCGCGCTCAAGCCTTCGGCGCGCCACCTGCGCAGCCATGGCAACCAGCAGCTTGTCTTTTTCTCTGGGTGTCAGGTTCATCGGTTCTTGCTTCCTTCAGATGGTCCACAGGCGTGGCAGGGCGCCAGCGCCGGAAAGGAGGGCAATGGCCGGCGCGATGACGCGCCGCAACTCAAGCCCTGAGGGCGCCAGCACGCGCAGAACGAGCCGTTCGCCCACGGCGCTCGCGGCAGCCGAAATGTGTGGGTCGAGCAGTGCGCGCAACGCGTCCAGCTTTTCCTCGGCGGCGGGCGTGACGGCGAGCACCGTTGCGAAAGCGTTGTTCCCGTCCAGGAGCGAGGGCGCTTCACGTTCGAAGCCATCGCCGGTCAGCCGGCTTGCCTCGGCATGAACAAGCCTGCCGTTGCGGCGGATTTCCCAGCGGTCGTTGAGCCGCGCTGCGCGCGCGGCTTCCCCCATCGCCTCGCGGCCGAGCAGCACCGCCTCGACCGCAGTCAGCGTCGCTCCCTCCGCCAGATCCACCTTGAGGGTCCGGTGAAGCCGGCTCGCCTCGAACAGAATGGTCTCCTGCGGCAGCCAGTCGACATGCGCGCCGGGGCCGATCTTCAGTATCGTCGAGACCCGCGCATCGTCACCGGTGGAACGGTAGATGCGCTCGCAGGCCTGCGTGGTCAGCACCAGCTTCGATCCCGGCGCCGCATCGGCTTCCCATTCGAGCCGGTCTCCGCCGGTCAGTCCTCCGGCGGTGTTGATCAGCACCGCCTCCAGGCCTTCGCCATGGGTGCGTGGCAGGCGGATCTTGGCGCAGCCCTCCTGGTAGAAGGTGTCGATGCACGTCCGTTCCGCACGCAGCTTCGTGCTCAGGCGGCCCGTGCCGCGCGCGCGCTGCATGTGGGCGGGAGGATAGAGGCGGGAGGCACTCAGGGCCGGAAAACCAGGTAACATGCGAGATTAAACCATCAGGTGCCGCCTGACCTCCGGCCGATCGAGGTCGGAAGCCGGGCCGGAATGCATGATCTCTCCCCGATCCATAACATGAATCCGGTCGGCCAGCGCACGGCAGAAGTCGAGATATTGCTCCACCAGGAGGATCGTCATGTCCATCTCGTCGCGCAGGAACGCGAGCGCCCGGCCGATATCCTTGATGATAGAGGGCTGGATACCCTCGGTCGGCTCGTCCAGGATCAGCACTTTCGGCCGGGTCACAAGGGCCCTACCGATGGCCAGTTGCTGCTGCTGGCCACCGGACAGGTCCCCGCCCCGCCTGGAAAGCATGTCCTTCAACACCGGAAAGAGCTCGAACACCGTTTCGGGGATGGACCGCTCGCGCGCCTTGAGCGGCGCGAACCCCGTCTGCAGGTTCTCGCGCACCGTCAACAGCGGGAAGATCTCGCGGCCCTGCGGCACGTAGCCGAGCCCGAGGCGCGCGCGGCGATAGGGCGGCACCTTGCCGAGGCTTTCACCGCCCAGGACGATCTCGCCCGCGTGCACGGGGTGCGTGCCGGCGATGGCGCGCAGGAGGGAGGATTTGCCGACCCCGTTGCGCCCCAGCACGGCGGTGATGGCGGCGGGCCGCGCCTCCAGGCTGACGGCTTTCAGCGCCCTTGCCGCACCGTAGTAGAGATCGATCCCCTCGACGGTCAGTGCGCTCGCCATCCTCACCTCCCCAGATAGCTTTCGATGACGCGCGGATCGGCGCTCACATGATCGAGGCTGCCTTGCGCCAGAACGGAGCCCTCGGCCAGAACGGTCACGCGGGCGGCGAGATCGCGGATGAAGCTCATGTCGTGCTCCACCACCACCACCGAGCGCGATCTGGCGATCTCCTTCAGGAGCTTCGCCGTCTCCACCGTCTCGGCGTCCGTCATGCCCGCCACCGGCTCGTCGACCAGCAGCAGCTTCGGGTCCTGCGCGAGCAGCATGCCGATCTCCAGCCACTGCTTCTGTCCATGGCTCAGATTGGCCGCCAACTCGTCCCGGCGCGCGCCAAGGCGGATGGTATCGAGGATCTCTTCCAGACGCTCCACATCGTCACGCGAGGGATGGTAGAACCAGGCGGAAAAGACGCCGCGCGGGTTCTTCAGCGCCAGTTCCAGATTGTCCCACACCGTGTGGCTTTCAAAGACGGTGGGCTTCTGGAACTTGCGTCCGATGCCGAGCTCGGCGATCGCGGCCTCGTCGAGCTTCGTCAGGTCGATGTCGCCGGCGAAGAAGACCTCGCCCCGGTCCGGCCGCGTCTTGCCGGTGACGATGTCCATCATTGTCGTCTTGCCGGCACCATTCGGTCCGATGATCGCCTGCAATTCGCCCTTGCGGACGATCAGCGAGAGATTGTTGATGGCCTTGAACCCATCGAAGGAAACGGAGACGCCGTCGAGATAGAGAAGGATGTCGCTGCGTGCATCCATGGATCACTCCGCCGGCGAGGGTTCGAGGCGGGATGTCGTCGTGCTCTCGTCGACACCCTCTTCCGCGTGTGCGGAGGCGCGCCGCGCCTTCAGCGCCGCCCAGCCCCCGGCAATGGTGCCGACAATGCCCCTGGGCAGGAAGAGCGTGACGGCCACGAACAGGCCGCCCAGCGCGAAAAGCCAGAATTCCGGCCACACACCGGTGAACCAGGATTTTCCGGCGTTCACCAGGACGGCGCCGATCATCGGCCCCACCAGCGTGCCGCGCCCGCCGACGGCGGCCCACACGACGATCTCGATGGAATTGGCCGGCGCGAACTCGCCGGGATTGATGATGCCCACCTGCGGCACGTAGAGCGCGCCGGCGATGCCGGCGATGACGGCGGACGCGGTGAAGGCGAAGAGCTTGTAGCCTTCCACCCTGTAGCCGAGAAAGCGCGTGCGGCTCTCGGCGTCGCGCACGGCGACGAGCACCTTGCCGAGCTTGGAGCGCACGATGGCCGCGCAGACGATGAAGGAAACCGTGAGCGCGACCGCGGACGCGGCAAAGAGCGCGGCGCGCGTGGTGCCCGCTTGGAGAGGGGCGCCGAGGATATCCTTGAAGTCGGTCAACCCGTTGTTGCCGCCGAAGCCCATATCGTTGCGGAAGAAGGCGAGCATCAGGGCATAGGTCATGGCCTGGGTGATGATGGAGAGATATACGCCCGTCACACGTGAGCGGAAGGCGAGCCAGCCGAAGACGAAGGCGAGCAGCCCCGGCACGAGCACGACCATGAGCGCTGCGAACCAGAACATGTCGAAGCCGTGCCAAAACCAGGGCAGTTCATCGTAATTCAGGAACACCATGAAATCCGGCAGGACCGGGTTCGCGTAGACCCCGCGGTCGCCGATCTGGCGCATGAGATACATACCCATGGCGTAGCCGCCGAGCGCGAAGAAGGCGCCGTGGCCGAGCGAGAGGATGCCGCAGAAGCCCCACACGAGGTCGAGCGCCAGCGCCAGCATCGCATAGGTGAGGTACTTGCCGAGAAGCGGCACGAAGTGGTCCGGCACGCGCAGCGGATGGCCGGTGGGCAGATAAAGGTTCGAGGCGGGCACGAAGACGGCGATGGCGAGCAGGATCGCAACCACCAGGAAAGCCCTGCCGTCCATTGCGCGCATGAGCGTCTTGGTGATCATGTGTCCACCGCCCGGCCCTTGAGCGCGAACAGCCCGCGCGGGCGCCTCTGGATGAAGAGGATGATGAAGACGAGGATGAGCACCTTGGCGAGCACCGCGCCGGCATAGGGCTCCAGGAACTTGTTGACGACGCCCAGCGTCATCGCACCGACCAGCGTGCCCCACAGATTGCCCACCCCGCCGAAGACGACCACCATGAAGGAATCGATGATGTAGCTCTGGCCGAGGTTGGGCGAGACGTTGTCGATCTGGCTGAGCGCCACGCCGGCGATGCCCGCGATGCCGGAGCCCAGCCCGAAGGTCATCGCATCCACCCAGGGCGTGCGGATGCCCATGGAGGAGGCCATGCGGCGGTTCTGCGTGACGGCGCGCATCTGCAGGCCGAGCGGCGTACGGTTGAGAACGATGAGAAGCACGGCGAACACGGCAAAGGCGAAGACGACGATCCACATGCGGTTCCAGGTGATCGCCAGTCCGCCCAGATCGAAGGCGCCGGACATCCAGGAGGGGTTGCCCACCTCACGGTTGTTGGGACCGAAGATGGTGCGCACCGCCTGCTGCAGGATGAGGCTCAGGCCCCAGGTGGCGAGCAGCGTCTCGAGCGGCCGCCCGTAGAGCCAGCGTATGACGCCGCGCTCGATGGCGATGCCGACGGCTGCCGCGACCAGGAAAGCGAGCGGCAGGGCGATCGCCAGCGAATAGTCGAACAGGCCGGGAAAGGACGTGCGGATGACCTCCTGCACGGCGAAGGTGGTGTAGGCGCCCAGCATGACGATCTCGCCATGCGCCATGTTGATGACGCCCATCACACCGAAGGTGATGGCAAGACCAATCGCCGCCAGAAGGAGCACGGAGCCAAGCGACAGGCCGTACCACACGTTCTGCAGGTTCTCCCACATGGCGAGCCGGTGGTTGATGCCGGCGATGGCATCTTCGATGGCCGGTGCCAGGTCCGGCGCGGCGGAGGAATGCGCCCTCCTCAGCACTGCCAGCGCTTCGCGATCGCCGCGCGCCGCAAGCGTGCCGACAGCTTCCTGCTTCGTCTCGAAACCTGCGTCGGTCTCGAGGATGGCCGCGGCGCGGGCGGTTTCCATCACCCGCCTCACATCCGCGTTGGTTTCCGCCGCGAGCGCGATATCCAGAAGTTCCAGCGAATCCGGGTCGGCGCGGCTCAACAGGCTGCGCGCCGCCCTGAGACGGACTGCCGGTTTCGGACTCATCAGGGTCAATTGTCCGATCGCGCTGCCGATCGCCCGGCGCAGACGGTTGTTGACGCGAACCTTGTCGAGTTCGGAGGAGGCCGCCGTGCCGATGTCCTCGCCGGTCAGCGGGTCGGCCAGCGCGTAGCCATCGCCAGCCTTGCGGGCGACAACGACGCGCCCGTCACTTTTCCGGACATGGACGTTGCCTTCACCAAGCGCTTCGAGAAGCCCGGCGACGCGGTCGTCACCCGTGGCGGCGAGATCGAAGATCACCTTCTCGCGGTCCGAATAGCCGCCTTCCGGCAGCGCCTGCACGAGCGCCTCGATATCCTGAGCGAACGCAACGGGAGCGGCGGTGATGACGAGCACCAGAGCGAGGAGTAGCTTCGGGACAAGGCGGGTCGGGTGCATGGCTCTGTACTTGCAATGAGCGTTGTGGCGGACGGGTGGGGATGGTCGCGATCGCGCCCCGATTTTTTCAAACCGGGACGCCGAGCCGGGTCGCCGCGGAACATTGCCGCCCGGCGCGTCAGCCCCACCCCGTCGCGGGGACGCCTCAGCTCGCGCCGCCGCAAGTTTCAGTTTCGGTATTGTAGTTCCCGCAGTTGATCGGATCGGTCCAATCGGCCTTGATCGCCTTCGATTCGGGCAGGTAGTCGGACCAGGCATCACCCGGCACCGTCTCCTCCGTTTCCCAGACCACCTCGAACTGGCCGTCGTCCTGGATTTCGCCGATCAGCACGGGCTTGGTGACGTGGTGGTTGGGCAGCATCCTGGCGGTGTCGCCGATCAGGTTCGGCGTCTCCAGCCCGACAATGGCGTCGATCACGGCATCCGTGTCGGTGGTGCCTGCCTCCTCGACCGCCTGGACCCACAGGTTGAAGCCGATCACATGGGCTTCCATCGGGTCGTTCGTCACCCGGTTCTCGTCGCCCACGAACTCCCGCCACTTGGCGATGAACGCCTCGTTCTCGGGCGTGTCGACGGACTGGAAATAGTTCCAGGCGGCCAGATGGCCGACCAGCGGCGCGGTGTCGATGCCGGCAAGCTCTTCCTCGCCGACCGAGAAGGCGACCACGGGGATGTCGAGCGCGGAGACGCCCTGGTTGGCGAGCTCCTTGTAGAAGGGCACGTTGGCATCGCCGTTGATGGTGGAGACCACCGCCGTCCTCTTGCCGGCAGAGCCGAACGCCTTGATGTCGGAGACGATGGTCTGCCAGTCGGAATGACTGAAAGGCGTGTAGTTGATCATGATGTCCTCTTCCGCGACGCCATGATCCTTCAAGTACTGTTCGAGGATCTTGTTGGTGGTGCGCGGATAGACATAGTCGGTGCCGGCCAGCACCCAGCGCTCCACGCCTTCCTCGTTCATGAGATAGTCGACGGCGGGAATGGCCTGCTGGTTGGGGGCGGCCCCGGTATAGAAGACGTTGCGCTGGCTCTCCTCGCCCTCGTACTGAACGGGGTAGAAGAGGATCGAGTTCAACTCCTCGAACACCGGCAGGACCGATTTGCGGCTGACGGACGTCCAGCAGCCGAAGACTGCCGCCACCTCGTCGACCGATATCAGCTCGCGCGCCTTCTCCGCGAAGAGCGGCCAGTCCGAGGCCGGGTCGACGACCACCGCCTCGAGCTTCTTGCCCAAAAGCCCGCCCTTCTTGTTCTGCTCCTCGATCAGAAAGAGCATGGTGTCCTTCAGCGTCGTCTCGGAGATCGCCATGGTGCCCGAGAGCGAATGCAGGACGCCGACCTTGATCGTGTCTTCCTGCGCGAATGCGCCGCCTGCGGCGAGCGTCAGACCGCTGGCAAGCGCCGTGGCCAGCACCGCGCGGCGGGTGAATGTCGTGCTCATCGTTGTGTTCCCTGCAGATTGTTCGAACCGAGAGTCTTGTGAGGCTCTGCCGAAGGGAACTTTGCAGCCGGGTGCACCGGATGCACATACGTCGAACAACGTAGGTGGACAGGGCGGCAGGGCGAATTCCCGCAAAGGCTTCACCGGCGCTCCGGCTTCGGGAGTGACGGAAAGGTGTTCGCCTACTTTTTAATCATATTGCGAAACTGCCGAAAAAGTAGTCATGTAGGGACCGAACACCAGGGGGACTTCGAAACAGACAGTGGCGCGGCAGCGGATCCTTCCAATCAGGCGCGAGTACAATCGCTGGGTGGCCAACGAGACGCTGGAGGACTACGCCCTGCGTTTCACTGCCAAGAGCGCCCGGCGCTTTTCCAGCCAACGCATTTCGCAGACGGCCATCGGCGCCATATCCTTCCTCGCGCTGGAGGCGATCGGCGGGGCGATCACGCTGTCCTACGGAACCGCCAACGCTATCGCCGCGATCATCGTCGCAAGCATCGCGATTCTCGCCGTCGGGGTGCCGATCGCACGCTACGCCACCCGCCATGGGCTCGACATCGATCTTCTGACGCGCGGCGCGGGTTTCGGCTACATCGGCTCGACCATCACCTCGCTCGTCTATGCGGGCTTTACCTTCATTCTCTTCGCCATCGAGGCGTCGATCATGACGAGCGCGCTCAAGCTCGCCTTCGGCGTCCCGCTATGGATCGGCTACATCGTCAGCGCGGTGGTGGTGATCCCGCTGGTCACCCACGGCGTGAGGCTCATCAGCCGTTTCCAGCTTCTCACCCAGCCGATCTGGATCGTGCTCAACATACTGCCTTTCCTCTTCATCGCCGTGATGGACTGGGAAACGTTCGGGTTGTGGCTCGCCTTTCCCGGCGTCGACGCGGCCCGCGCCGACGGCGCGTCCGTGCTGGAGCTGGCCAAGTTCGGTGCGGCATCCGCCGTCATCCTGGCGCTGATGACGCAGGTGGGCGAACAGGTGGATTTCCTGCGCTTCCTGCCGGCGGAAGGCGGGAAACGCAAGCGCTACCGGCTGGGCGTGTTCCTCGCCGGTCCCGGCTGGGTCGTCGTCGGCGCGCCAAAGCTGTTCGCCGGCTCCTTTCTCGCCGTCCTGGTGCTGTCGGCGGGCGTGCCGGCCGAGCACGCCGCCGAACCGGCCCAGATGTACGCAGCCGCCTTCGGCTACATGATCCCCAACGAGACCCTGGCGCTGATCCTGATGGCGGTCTTCGTCGTCGTCAGCCAGCTCAAGATCAACGTCATGAACGCCTATGCCGGCTCGCTCGCCTGGTCGAACTTCTTCTCGCGCCTCACCCACAGCCATCCCGGCCGCGTCGTATGGCTCGTCTTCAATGTGGCGATCGCGCTTCTCCTCATGGAACTCGGCATCTATCGGCTCCTGGAGCAGACGCTCACCATCTTCTCCATCGTCGCCATGGCGTGGCTTTGCACCGTCTCGGCCGATCTTTTCGTCAACAAGCCGCTGGGGCTGGCGCCGCCGGGCATCGAGTTCAAGCGTGCCCACCTTTACGACATCAACCCGGTGGGACTCGGATCCATGGCGCTGTCGGGCACGATTGCGCTTATCGCCCATTTCGGCGCCTTCGGCCCGATGGCGGCAGCGCTTGCGCCCTATATCGCGCTTCTCACGGCGTTTATCGCCGCGCCGGCAATCGCCTATGCCACGATGGGGCGGTACTATCTGGCCCGCAAGCCGAGGAAGGCGTGGCAGGGTGCCGATAGCCTCACATGCTCCATCTGCGAGCACCCCTTCGAACCCGAGGACATGGCGTGGTGCCCGGCCTATGCCGCGCCGATCTGCTCGCTGTGCTGTTCGCTTGATGCGCGTTGTCACGATCTGTGCAAGCCGAAGGCGAACGTGCGCGCGCAGGCGATGCACGTGGCCGAGCGCCTGCTGCCGGCCTGGGCCGTGCACAGACTGCAGACGCGGCTTGGCCGGTTTGCGCTGGCCATGGTCTGTGCCGTTGCGCTGATCGGCGCCATTCTGGCGCTGGTTTATTCCTTCGCCACGCGCGCCGCCCCTGAGACGGCGGACGTGGTCGGCGGCACGATCGCCGTCGTCTTCTTCGCCTTCTGCGTGGTGGCCGGCGTCGTGACCTGGTTCATCGTCCTTGCGCACGACACGCGCGGGATCGCGGAGGAGGAAAGTGCGCGGCAGAACACGCTGCTGCTCAAGGAAATCGCCGCGCATCGCAAGACCGACGCAGCGCTGCAAAGGGCAAAGGAGAAGGCGGAAGCCGCCAACCGCGCCAAAAGCCGGTATGTCGTGGGCCTCTCGCACGAGTTGCGCACGCCCCTCAACGCGGTGCTGGGCTATGCCCAGATCCTGGAGCGCGAGCGGGGACTGCCGGCGCCCTGGCTCTCCTCGGTCGGCGTCATCCGGCGCAGTGCGGAGCACCTGTCCGGCCTCATCGACGGGCTGCTCGATATCTCCAAGATCGAGGCGGGCCGACTGCAGGTCTATTCCAACGACATCAACCTTTCCGATTTCCTCGACCAGATCGTCGGCATGTTCCGCCTGCAGGCGGAGGCGAAGGGGCTCGCCTTCCGCCACAGCCGCGATGCCAACCTGCCGCAACACGTGCGCGCGGACGAGAAGCGCCTCAGGCAGATTCTCGTCAACCTGCTTTCCAACGCCATCAAATTCACCGACCACGGAGAGGTCGCCTTCACGGTATCCTACCGCTCCGAGGTGGCGACTTTCCGCGTCGCCGACAGCGGGCCGGGCATCGGTGAGGAGGATCTGGCGCGGATCTTCGAGCCCTTTGCGCGCGGACAAGCCGAACGCAACCGGCTTTCGCCGGGGTTGGGGCTGGGGCTGACCATCACCAAGCTTCTGGCAGAGACCCTGGGGGGCGAGATCACCGTGGAAACGAAGCCCGGCGCGGGCTCCGTCTTCCAAGTACGCCTCATGCTCGCCAAGGTAGACCGACCGGCGATGCCTGCCACGCAGAACCGGGCGATCAGGGGTTACAAGGGGCAGCGCCGGACCATGATGGTCGTGGACGACAATGCCGACCACCGCGAGATGATGCGGCAGATGCTGCAGCCGCTCGACTTCACCGTGCTGACGGCGGTCGACGGGCCGGAGTGCCTGACGCTGATCGAGGGCGGACGGCCGGATCTCTTCTTCATCGATATCCTCATGCCTGGTATGAGCGGCTGGGAGCTGGTCGCGCGCCTGCGCGAAAACGGCCAGTCCGCTCCCATCGTCATGCTGTCGGCCAATATCGGCGACGAGATCGCCCGGACCAACCGCGACGCAGGCCACAGCGACGCCCTGACCAAGCCGTTCGACCTGCGTCAGCTGATGGAGAAGATCGCCACGCATCTCGAACTCGAATGGATCGAGGAAGGCGCGGCAAGAAATGAAAAGGCAGGGCGGCGGGAGGACGGCCCCCCGCTCCGCTCGCCCGGCGCACGGCATCTGCGCGAGCTTGCCGACCTCGGCCGGATCGGTCACGTGCGCGGCATCGACAACAAGCTTGCGGAACTCGCCCGCACGCCGGAGAACGCACGTCTGGTCGAAATGCTGCGCATGCGCATGGAGGCGTATGATTTCGACGGCTACCAAGAACTGCTGGAGAGCGTGAGCGAAGATGAGTGACATCACGCCCGAAGGGGACATCATCCTGGTCGTTGACGATTCGCCCGAGGCGCTCGGCTTCCTCACGCGTGCGCTCGAGGAAACGGGCATCACGGTGCTGGTCGCCACCAGCGGCGAGGCGGCGCTCGACATCCTCGGCAGGCTCACGCCGGACATTGTCCTGATGGATGCCGTCATGCCCGGGCTCGACGGCTTCGAGACCTGCCGTCACATCAAGGCACAGGCTGCAATCGCGCATGTGCCGGTCATCTTCATGACCGCCCTGACGGAGACGGAGCACGTGGTGCATGCGCTGGAGGCCGGCGGCGTCGACTATCTCACCAAGCCGATCAACCTGGAGGAGCTGCGCGCGCGCATGCGGGTGCACCTGGCCAACGCGCGCAGCACGCACCGCGCCCGGGTGGCGCTCGACGCGGCGGGAAGGCATCTGATGGCCTTTTCTTCCGGTGGCGCGGTGCATTGGACGACGCCGCAGGTGAGAAGGCTCCTCGATACGCCAAGCGGCGAACATGCCGCCGAAGCGCTCGGCACCCGCGTCAGCGCGTGGCTCGCCGAAACCGGGGCCGCTGCCGGCGGGACGATCACGGTGAAGCGCGCCAATTCCACCGATCTGCAACTGATTTATCTGGGGCCGATTGGCCCAGACGAGCACCTCTTCCGGCTGATTTCCGAAAGCAACGACGACCAGCAAGGCACGCTTCGGCAGCATTTCGGGCTGACGGCGCGGGAAAGCGAGGTGCTGTTCTGGATCGCGCGGGGCAAATCCAACCGCGATATCGGCGATGTCCTGGGTCTCAGCCCGCGCACGGTGAACAAGCACCTGGAGCAGATCTATATCAAGCTCGGCGTGGAAAACCGGGCTTCCGCCGCGGTCAAGGCAATGCACCTTCTCACGTAGATTGCCTCATTGCAGCACGGACAGGCGCTCGGATGCCGTACCTGGAACGCCCTGCCCTTCCTGCAGGCGCCGGTAGAGGCCGCCGTGCGCCAGAAGCTCGTCATGCGTGCCCTCCTCGCGAATGCCCGACCGGTCGATGACGACGATCCGGTCGGCACTGCGCACCGTTACCAGGCGATGGGCGATCACCAGCGTGGTGCGGCCCTGCGAAAGGTCTGCAAGGGACCTCTGGATCTCGCGCTCGGTCTCGGTGTCGAGCGCGGAAGTGGCTTCGTCGAGGATCAGGATCGGCGGATTCTTCAGGAAGATGCGGGCGATCGCCAGCCGCTGCTTCTGCCCGCCGGACAATTTTACGCCGCGTTCGCCGATGACGGTATCCAGGCCCTGCGGCAAATTCTGGAGGGTCTCCTCCAGGCGCGCACGCCGCACGGCCTGCCAGATCTCCGCCTCGGATGCGTCGAGCCGCCCATAGGCGATGTTCTCGCGGACGGTACCGCCGAACAGGAAAACATCCTGCTGCACGATGCCGATCTGCTGGCGCAGTGAGGTGAGCGTCATGTCGCGTATATCGATGCCGTCGATCGTCACCGCCCCCGACTGCACGTCGTAGAAGCGCGGCAGCAGCGCGCAAAGTGTCGTCTTTCCGCTTCCCGACGGGCCGACGAAGGCCACGGTCTCGCCCGGAGCGATCGACAGATCCACATCCTCAAGGACCGGGCGCGCCCCGTCATAGCCGAAGGTCACGCCGCGGTAGCGGATCGCCCCGCGAAAGGCGGGTGCTGGCTTCGCCCCGGGCCGGTCGGTGATGTCGGGCGCCGTTTCGAGAAGCTGCTGGTAGCGGCGAAAACCGGCAAGCCCCTTGGGATAGGTTTCGATGACGGCGTTGATCTTCTCGATGGGGCGGAAGAAGACGGTCACGAGCAGCAGGAAGCCTACGAAGCCGCCATAGGTGAGGCTGCCCTGGAGCACGAAATAGCTGCCGGCCAGCATGACGACGAGCTGGACGAGCCGCATGCTCATGTAGCTGAGCGAAGTGGAGGCCGCCATGATCTTGTATGCTTCGAGCTTCGTGTCGCGGTAGCGGGCGTTGTCCCGGTCGAACAGGCGGCGCTCGTGGTCCTCGTTGGCGAATGCCTGTACCACCCGCATGCCGCCGACATTCTCCTCTATACGCACGTTGAAATCGCCGACCCTGCCGTAGAGCGCCTGCCAGTTGCGCGTCATCCGCCCGCCATAGGTGGTGGTGAGCCAGGCGACGAGGGGCACGATGACCGCCGTGATCAGCGCCAGTTGGACATTCACCGTCAGCATCAGCGCAAAGGCGCCGATGAAGGTCATCACGGCGATGAAGAGGTCCTCGGGACCGTGGTGGGCGACCTCGCCGATCTCCTCCAGGTCTTTCGTGACGCGGGCGATGAGGTGTCCGGTCTTGTTGTTGTCGTAGAAGCGGAAGGAAAGCCTTTGCAGATGGTCGAAGGCCTTGCGGCGCATGTCGGTCTCGATGTTGATCCCCAGCATGTGTCCCCAATAGACGACGACCGCCGTCAGCGCTGTGTTGGCGGCATACATGACCGCCAGCCCGGCCGCGGCCAGGAGGATGAGCGACCAGCTCCCGGTCGGCAGGAAATTGTCGACGAACATCTTGGCCGCCATCGGAAAGGCGAGCTCCAGGAGGCCCGCCAGGATCGCGCAGGAAAAATCCAGCAGGAACAGCGTCCTGTAAGGCGCGTAATAGGAAAAGAACCCTCTAAGCATGGTCCCGCGTCTCGATGTTCGATCCACTTCACGACCTGGCAAGTTCATTGCGTCCCCTGCCGAGAAGCCACACGAGATACGGTCCGGCAACCACAGCGGCGAAGAGCCCGACGGGCATCTGGTAGGGAAAGGCGATCATTCGGCCGAGCCAGTCCGCCACGATCAGAAGCGTGGCGCCGATCAAGACCGCCCCGAACAGATGGGCGGGGCCTACGGGGAGCCCGATCCGGCGCGCGACATGCGGCGCCACCAGGCCGACGAAGCTCAAGGGGCCCACCAAAAGCGATGCTGCCGCCGTCAAAAGCGCCGCCGTTCCCACGAGGACGGCACGGCTCCGCCTGACCGGGATGCCCAACGCGGAGGCGACGGTATCGCCGAGCGGGAATATCTCCAGCCAGCGCCAGACGAGCAGGACGGGTGCGATCAAGGCGCTCGCCGCGAACGCGGCGAAGACGGCATCGCTCCACCCGGCATCGTTCGTCGATCCGCTCAGCCAGCGCAGAATCTCGTAGGACTGCACGTTGCCCATGGCGATGACCGAGGTGAGCACGGCGCTGCACAGCGCGCCCGCGGCAATGCCGGCCAGAAGGAGATGGCTGCGCCCGAAGGAGGCGCGTGCGGCAACCGCCAGCATGACGGCCAGCACCGCAAGCGCGCCGAGAACGGAAAAGCCGAGGCGAAGGGCGAGCCCCGGAGACGCGAACAGGAAGAGCGCGGCGGCAAGCCCCACCCCGGCACCGGAGCCCACGCCGAGCACTTCGGGGCTGGCAAGCGGGTTGCCCGTCAGCCTTTGCAGGACGACGCCCGCCGCCGCGAGCATCGCCCCCGCCATGGCCGCCACGGCAACGCGGGGCCCGCGCCAACGTACGAGATCGGCAAAGGTCTCGCCCGTCGCGATCGACCAGCCCTCCGGACCCCGCCCGAGAGCCAGGGCGACGATCGCCGCCGCAGTCGCCACAAGCGCCAGAAACGCGACGAGCCGCCACGGAAACCGCGTTCGCCGCGCCGCCGCCGTGGTGCTGCCCAGTTGCGGCCGCGCGAGCATCGAAAGACGCGGCAGCATCCAAAGGAGCAAGGGAGCCCCGACGAGCGCGGTCGCGGCACCCGTGGGGACACGCTCTCCGCCCGCGCCGGAGGAAAGCTGCACGACCATGTCGGTAAGCCACAGGATGAGTGCGCCCACCAGCACGGAGCCGACCGCGAGCTGGCGCGGCGTGCGTGCTCCGCTGAGGCGCGCCAGCGCGGGTGCCGCGAGGCCGACAAAGCCGATGACGCCGAGGTGCGCCGTGACGGTGCACGCCAGCCAGACGGCGAGCGCGATGACCAGAAAGCGGGTCGCATGCAACGCCACGCCGAGGCTGCGCGCACTCTCGTCATTGAGCCCGAGGATGGTGAGCGGCCGCAGCAAGAGCATGGAGAGCGCCGCCACGACGGCAAAAGCGGCGCCGATGGACAAGGTGGCGTCCCAGCCCTGCTGCACGAGGGATCCGCCACCCCAGATGAAGAGCGAGAACATGTATTCGCCATTGGCGAGGATAAGCGCCGCACTCGCCGCGGAAGCGGTGAGCGCAATCATCATCCCGCCAAGCAGGACAGAAACGGGCTCGAGGCCGCGCCGCCACGTCAGCGCGAGCACGAGCCCGGCGGCGGCACAACCGCCGGCCAGGGCCACCGCCTCCCGGGACCAGGACATCGCGGCGGGGAAATAGAGGGTTGCAACGGCCATGGCGAGCTGCGCGCCCGAGGCGATGCCCAGCGTGGTCGGCTCGGCAAGCGGATTGCGCAGCACGCGTTGCAACAGGTAGCCGGAAAGCCCAAGCGCCGCGCCAGCGAGCAATGCGACGGCGATGCGCGGCAGCGTGCCGTAGAAGAGAATGGCGCGGTCGAGATCGGAGGCCGGGCCGCCACCGGCGGCAGACCAGCGGGCGGCGACCGGGCCCGCAACCTGGAACGCGCTCAGCGCGGCGGCGAGGCAGAAAAGACCGCTCCAGAGCCAAAGGCGATGCGCAGACGCTCTTTCAGCCACGGCCCTCTCCCGCCTGCCCATCCATGGCATCGGCCAGTAATCGGCTGAAGCGCATGGCCGAGGGAAGCCCGCCAAAGTGATTGACCGGCGCGATCGTGACCACGCGGCCCTCGCGGACCATGGGCAGCGCGCGCCACAGGGCATTCTCCAGAAGCCCGGGCCCCGCGTCGGGCGGGATCGGCTCTACGATGATCACGCGCGCTTCCGGCACCTCGGCCAAGGCCTCGAAGCCCACCGGCGCGGCAGCCGAATAGCTGGTGTCGGCATGCCAGGCGTTTTCAAAGCCGAGCCGCTCCAGCACGCCGCCGATCATGCTGTCGGGACCGAAGGCGCGGAAGTGCCGTGCATCGCCGACGCTGATGGCGAAGGTTGGCCTGTCGGTCAGTGGTTCGAGAAGCTTCGCGGAGTTGCGCAGGGTGGCCGCGCTCTGCCCGATCAGGTCCTTGGCCTGCCGTTCGAGGCCAGTTGCAGAACCGATCGCCCGAGCCGCTCCTTCGGCCAGCTCGTAGGCCGGGCTTCCCGGCTGGTACACGGGAGCGGAAACCACCGGCGCGATCCGTTCGAGGCTGGCGTGCTGCGCGACGTAGAAATTCGAGGACAGAATGAGATCGGGCTCGGCGAGTCGCAGCATTTCATAGTTCGGCGTTCCGCGAAGGCCGATATCGGCCGTCGTCTCGGGTACGGGCGGCTCGACCACGATCTTGCGGTATTGGACGAGCTCTGTCGCGGCGACTGGAAGGATGCCTAGCGCCAGCGCCGTTTCGAGCATCGCCCAGTCGATCGCCGCGACGCGCGTTTGAGCGGCAGCGGCGCTTCCGGCTGCCAGGACCGCACCGGCCGAAAGGCCCATGAAAGTGCGTCGTGTCAGCAGCGACGGCCTCATTCCACATAGCCTATCGGGGCGCCCGTCCGCGGGTGCTCGAGAATTCCCATGCCGATGCCGTAGATCCGCGCCAGCACATCGCTGCGCATGACCTGTTCCGGAGGACCTTCGGCGACGATGACGCCGTCGCGCAACGCCACCAGTGCATCGCAGATGCGCGTGGCCATGTTGATATCGTGGAGCACGACGATGGCGGTGACGCCGCGTTCGCCCGTCATCCGGTGCAGAAGGGTCAGCATCTCCACCTCATGGGCGACGTCCAGCGCGGAGGTGGGCTCATCCAAAAGCAGGCAACCCGCCTCCTGGGCGATCATCACGGCGAGCCAGGCGCGCTGGCGCTCGCCACCTGAGAGGCTGTCGACGAGCCGCCGCTGCAGAGGCCCCAGCCCGGTCGCGGCGAGCGCTTCCTCCACCTTCTCTGCATCGGTGTCACTGAAGCGGCCGAGGGCGCCGTGCCAGGGGAAGCGCCCGAGGGCGACAAGCTCTTCGACGGTCAGCCCTTCCGCGGCCGGTGCGAACTGGGCCATGTAGGCAACCTGCCGCGCAAAGGTGCGCTCGGAAAAGGAGAAAACATCCTCGCCGCGAAAGAGAACCCTGCCGGCGCTCGGCCGTTCCTGCCGGGCGAGCATGCGCATCAGCGTCGACTTGCCGGACCCGTTGGGGCCGATAAGGCCATGGATCCGGCCGCGCTCGAAAACGGCGTCGATCGGACCGAGGATATCCCTTCCGTCCGCCGCGAAGCGGACGCCCTCCAGGCGGTAGAGCGCTTCCGTCCCTTGTCTCTCCCGGTCGTTCGTCACCATGTCGCATGCAGCTTGAACTTGATCGACCGGCCCTCGCCATAGGCGCAGCTGAGCGCTTCCTGGCAGCTTGCCACATAGACCTCGTCGAAGAGATTGGTCACATAGAGGTCGGCGCCGAAATTGCCCCTTTCATAGCCGATCCGGGCATCGAAGACGGTGGAGGACGGGACCTTCAGCGTGTTCTGGTCGTCCGCCCAGGACGAGCCGACATAGCGCACGCCGCCGCCCAGCGTGAAGCCGTCGAGCGGGCCTTCGTTGAAGGTGTAGTCGAGTGCCAGCGCCGCCTGCTGTTCGGGCACCGCCGTGGGCGTCTTGCCAATCAGGCCGGCATCCTCGTCGCTGGTGGTCTCGACGTCCAGCAGGGTCACGGCCGCCCGCGCCCGCCAGTTTTCCGTCAGATTGGCCTTGGCCTCGAATTCGACGCCGCGCGAATTCACCTCGCCGATCTGCGTTTCCGCGAGAAAAGGCCCGGTGACGACGTTCTGGCGCGTCAGGTCGAACAGCGCGACGGTGAAGATACCGTCCATCCAGGTGGGCTCGTATTTCAGGCCGACCTCGTACTGGTAGCCCTCTTCCGGCTCGAAAAGCTCGCCCGTTGCGGTGGTTTCCAAGAGGGGATTGAAGAAGGTCGACACGCTCGCATAGGGGGTCACGCCGTTGGCGAACTGATAGGCCAGTCCGAGGCGGCCGCTCCAGGCGCCGTCGGAGGTATCGAAATCCGACGTCCCTTCAGATTTCGTCGCCACGTAGTCATAGCGCCCGTTGAACGTGGTGATCCAGCCGCCGCCGAAGCGGATCTGGTCCTGGACATAGAACCCGACCTGCCGCTGCGTCACTTCCTGGTCGATATAGGGAACCGGGGCCGGCTGCGGGGTGCCGTAGATCGGATCCGTCGCGCTGATCGGCGTTGCCGTACTCGAGGCCTGGACCTGATCCATGCGGAAATACTTGTAATCGGCCCCGAGGAGCAACCGGTGCTGCAGCGGTCCGGTCTGCACCGTTCCCTCGAGTTGGTTGTCGAGGAGAAAGGTGGTGGTCTTGGTCCGATGCTCGAAGTTGATCCGCTCGAGTAGATTGTCGGGACCGGCCGGAGTCGGCGAGAAGCCCGCATAGCCATAGGGATAGGGCGCCACCTCGTGCAGGTCGGCATAGCCCGCGCGCGCGTTCTGCCGCACGGTCCAGCCGCTGTCGAAGGTGTGCTCGAATTCATAGCCGAGCGAGGCCTGACGGCGCAGATAGGTGTCGATGTCCGGCTCGGCGAAATTGGCCTCTCGGCTGATGCGGCCGAACGGAGCATCCACGACCGTGCCCACGTAAGGCAGGAAACCGCCGCCCCCGTGCACCTCGTCCATATAGGTGAAATTGCCGAGCACCGTCAGGCTCGTGGCATCGTCCGGCGTCCAGGTGAATGAAGGCGAAACGACACCGCGGAACCCTTCCTCGAAATCGGTGTAGCCGTCGCCGCCCCTGACGAGACCGACCAGCCGGGCGTCGAGCGTATCGCTTACCCGGTCCTGGAGGTCAAAGCCCAAGGACGCCTTGCCCGCATCGTTGATCCAGGTCTCGGCAGAGCGCCGCCGCTCGCCGGTCGGGCGCTTGCTGACATAGTTGACCAGACCGCCTGGGTTGCTGCCGCCGTAGAGGACGGAGGACGCACCCCTGAGCACCTCGATGCGCTCCAGCGTGAAACTGTCGATGAAGAAGCCGCCGAAGCCATAGCTGTAAAGCGGCAGCCCGTCCTGATAGACGCCGGTCTGGGTGGCCTGGAAGCCGCGGATGAAAATCCAGTTCGTATCGCTGTCGTAGCCGAAGGGCTGGGCAAAGACGCCGGCGGCGTAGCGCAACGCCTCGTCGGCCTTGTCCGCGCCGAGATCGTCCATTTCCTCGCGGCCGATGACGGACACCGATTGCGGGATTTCACTCAACGGCGTGTCGGTCTTGGCGCCGGTCGCCGTGCGCCCGGCTATGTAGCCGCCCACTGGTCCCGTCGCCGTTTCGCCTTCGACTTCAATGCGTTCCAGCCGTGTCGCGTCCGAATCCACCTGCTGCGCAAGGACACCGTTTGAAAGGCCGACCGTCGCGGCACTGCCCAGAAACGCCAACTTCACCGCACGCATAATCATCATCGATGCTCATCCCCCGGAGACGGGCCGGCCCCAGCCGGCGACATAAGGTGAGCATCTAACTCAAGTTCGATGTGGGGGATTGAACGTTCTTCCGCTCTTTTGAACGAAACGCCTGCGGCCCCGCTCGATATCGCGTGCCGAGCCGACGCTGCCATGCCGCCGGCGTCACGCCGGTGAAGCGCTGGAAGACGCGGGTGAGGTGTGCCTGATCGGAAAACCCGGCGACGACCGCCGCCTCCGTCAGGGACGTCTCGCCCGCCGCCAGCATGGCCTTCACGTGTTCCACGCGCTTGCGCAACTGCCAGCGGTGAGGCGGAAGGCCGGTGGCCGCCTTGAAGAGATGCGAAAAGTGGGAAGGCGAGAGCCCGACCAGCCCGGCCAGTTCCTGCAGCCGGATATTGCGGGCGCAGTTTTGCTCGATGAACCCGGTCACCCGCCTGAGCTGGTGCGCCGTCAGACCGCCCTCGCCCGCCGCCTCGACCTCACCCGTCCCCATGGCGGCCAGCAGTGCCGTCACCAGGCTCTCGTCATAGACCGGGCCAGCCTCGTTCTTCTCGCAACACTCCAGCGCGAAAAGCCGCGCCAGCGCCATCAGCCGCGGATCGGCAAACATGAGTCTCGGCCTATCCCAACGGCCATCCCGGACAATGCCGGGAAAGCGCCTGGAAAGGGAGGCGATGTCGAAGTGAATGTCGAGGTGCCGCAAGCGCCCGCCGCCATTCAGGCGCGACCAGAGCGGCATACCCGCCGGCACGAAGCACATCGGGCTTTCCGGACCGAGCCTTGCGCAGGGCCGCGCGTCGGATGCGCACGTGAGATCGATGGAGGTGGCAGGATCGCTCTCCAAGAGCATGAAAAGGCGCGGGGCGCGCGAAACATATTCTCCCCGAGCCCGAGACTCGCATGCCACGTCCCAAACGTCCGCGATGAGCCCCGGCCACGCCCGCCACCGCAGGTCTGCGAGAATGGTGACGCCGCTGACGCGGGATTCCATCTGGGGGTGGAACATGGCCGATGCGATCAGTGCCGGGAAAGGGGGATTGCTTAAACCTGACTTCTCTTATCAGTTTATTACTGTCATTTGCCGCAACTCTCAAGGGGCACGGGCATGTGACCGCGCCTCCCGCCCGGCAATCAACGCTTCGGACCGTGTGCATTCATCGCAGAGGGCCGCGCTCGGCCGAACGCGAAGACGTGTCTCAGGCGGAGTCCTTGAGAAGGGTGAGCCGCTCGATGTCCCAGCTTATCCAGAGATGATCCTGCGGCAGTCCCTGGGCCTTGGCCGCGTCGACATAGGCCTTGATTACGGCGTCGTCGCGCTCGCCGACGCGGATGTCGAGGGCGGTGCGGCTGCCCTTGAACAGCCGGCTGACGATGCGGCCCTGGACCGCATTCGCCGCGGCCGGCTTGTCGGGATGGCACGCCACGTTTTCGAGCCGCAGGGCGGCCATGACGTTTTCGCCCGGTTCCGGCCGGTGGCCATGCGCGGAGCCGCGCAACTCGACACCGTTCCAGTCGATGACGATCGCGTCCGCGTCACTGCCGCGCACCTTGCCTTCCAGCAGGTTGGTCTCGCCGATGAACTCCGCCACGAAACGGCTGACGGGGCGAAAATAAAGATCCTCCGGCGTGCCGGCCTGCTCCACCCGTCCGGCATTCATCACCACGATGCGGTCGGACATGGTCAGCGCCTCGTCCTGGTCGTGGGTGACGAAGAAGAAGGTCTTGCCGGTGCGCTTCTGGATGTCCTTGAGCTCCACCTGAACCTGGGCGCGCAACTTGGCATCGAGTGCGCCCAACGGCTCGTCCAGCAGAAGCAGCTTCGGATCGGGCGCCAGAGCGCGCGCCAGAGCCACGCGCTGGCGCTGGCCGCCGGAGAGTTGGTCAGGCGTGCGTTCCTCGAACCCGCCAAGCTGGAGAAACTCCAGAAGCTCGCCGGTGCGCCGGTCGATCTCCGACCGTCCCTTGCCCTTGAGCTCCAGCCCGAAGGCAACGTTCTGCCCGACCGTCATGTGCGGAAAGAGCGCGTAATCCTGAAAGACCATGTTGACGTCGCGCCGGTTGGGCGGCAGCCGCGTCACATCCGTCCCGTCGAGAACGATGCGGCCTTCGTCCGGCGTTTCGAAACCACCCAGCATGCGCAAGGTCGTCGACTTGCCGCAGCCGGAGGGGCCGAGAAAGGTCACGAATTCGCCGGCCATGATCTGCATGTCCAGCCGGTCTACGGCGACCGTCTTGCCGAAGCGCTTGGTGATCTTGTCCAGATGGACGATGACGTCCCTTTCGCCGCTCATGTCAGGCACCTTTGTTGAGCCGCCGCATGGAGCGCTCGGCCCACAGGCCGAGCACGGCGGTCAGGATGAGAACGATGGTCGAGATGGCGTTGATCTCAGGCGACATGCCCGAGCGCAGCATGGCGAAGATGAGCACGGGCAGCGTCGGCTGATAACCGCCGAGGAAG
The DNA here is from genome assembly GCF_034427935.1 of Chelativorans sp. M5D2P16. Lineage (NCBI taxonomy): Bacteria > Pseudomonadati > Pseudomonadota > Alphaproteobacteria > Hyphomicrobiales > Phyllobacteriaceae > Chelativorans > Chelativorans sp. M5D2P16. Next base: position 177,124 of record NZ_JAXQNM010000040.1, read on the forward strand.
AAGGCACGCACGAAGTCGTCGAAGGACAGGAGCATGCAGAAGATGCCGGCGCCGATCAGGGCGGGCTTCAGATAGGGCAGCGTGACGCGGAAGAAGGCGACGACACTGTCGGCACCGAGATCGCGCGCGGCCTCGACATGGCTTTTCGGCTGCGTCGACAGACGCGCCATGACGACGAGCGCCACGAAGGGCACGTTGTGGACCGTATGACCGAGGATGATGGCCAGCATCCCCGGCTCGATGTCGAGCAGACGCGCGAAGATGCGCAGCGAGATGGCCGAGATGATGCCGGGAATGACCGCCGGCAGGCAGGTGAGCGCAAAGACGATGAGCTTGCCGCGAAACCGGTTGGGCCCGAGGAAGGCGGCGATCCAGGTGCCGATGGCGAGCGAAAGAAGCGTTGAGGAGACGGCGATCGTCATCGAATAGGCGAAGACCGTCAGCACCTCGGTATCCTGGAAGACACCCAGATACCAGTCCATCGTCCAGCTCGTGATGGGGAAGCCGATGAACTTGGAATCCTTGAAGCCCATCAGCACCATGAGGACGAGCGGCACGAAGAGATAGACGACGAAGGCGCCGTAAATGACCGACATGAGGATGCGGGTGTGGCGCGTCATTGCATCATCCCCTTCCCGTCACGACCCATCAGCTTCAGGAAGATCCCGGCAATGGCGAGCGTGGTGATCAGCATGATCGCGGAGAATGCCGCGCCCGTCGGCCACTGGTCGCCGGCGACGTGGAAGAAGCCGGCGATCGTCTCTGCGAAGACGGTCGTGCTCGGTCCGCCAAGCAGCACCGGGGTGGCGTAGTAGCCGGTCGAGATCAGGAAGACGAGCGTGCAGCCCGAGGCGATGCCTTCCCTGGAGAGCGGCAGCGTGATGCGGCGAAAGCGGGTCCAGGCGCCGGCGCCGAGGTCGGCCCCGGCTTCCAGATAGTTGCGCGGAATCTTCTCCAGCGCCGAGTATAGCGGCAGAAGCATGTAGAGCGCTGTGAGATAGATGATGCCCATGCCCAGCGAGAAGCTCGTATACATGAAAGGGATCGGCCGCTCGATGAGCCCCAGCCATCTGAGAATGAGGTTCACCGCACCGTTGTTGCCGAGCAGGATCATGATCGCATAGGTGCGCACGATCTCGCCCACCCAGAAGGGGATGAGAAGAAGCAGGAGCAAAAGAAGCTGGTTCTTGCGGCTCACATGCTTGGCCAGGAAATAGGCCACCGGATAGGTGATGACGAGCGTGGAGAAGGTCAGCACGGTGGCGAAGGCGAGCGTGCGGAAGTACGGAATAATGAAGATCTGCTCGTTGAAGAAGGCGGCCCAGTTCTGAAACGTGAACCGCGGCTCCTGGCCGGCCGTGGGCGGATAGGAGTCGAGAAAGCTGATCCAGAACATCTCCACGATGGGCCCGAGGTGAGCGAAGAAGACCCAGAACAGCGGAAAGCTCGCCAGCAGCACGAACTGCCGGCGCTGTGTCTTGAACAGCGTCTCCGTGATCGATTGATAAAGGCCGTTGGTCAGGAGCGCACCCCAGAGGCTGCGCTTTCCGCCATCCTTCGTGGCCGAGCCGAGTTCGGCCTGCTCTATGTCCGTCTGCGTCATGTTCCGGCGATCATCCGTCTAGCGCACCGCGTCCCTTGCCGAGGCGCCTCGGAGCAGCGCCCCGTCGCCAGGCGTCCAAGACGGGGCAAAAAGGAAACCGCAGGAGCGGACGAAGTCGCCCGCTCCGTTCTCCCGTGGTCGTCAAGCCGCCTTGATCTCCTCGACTGCTGGGTCGACGAGTTCGTATTTCAGGTCGTTCGCCTCGGCCCTGAAGAACTGGAGGCCCTCAAGTTCTTCATCGGTGAAGGAGGAGGCTTTCCGCTCGAGTTCGCTCAGATGCTGATCGACACCCTTGAAGGTGGAGATGAAACCGGAGGACCGCGTCATCGCGGCACCCACTTCCGGACTCGCCAGAAGCGCGTCGATCAGCTTGTAGGCGTTGTCCTGGTTGGGACCGTTGTTGGTCACGTTCAAGGTGTAGACGAAGCCGTAGGTCCCCTCTTTCGGAATGGTCATGTCGACGGGGAAACCGTCCGCAATCAGGGTCGCGATGGGGCCGTTCCAGGCGTGCGCCAGCACCACATCCTGATTGACGAACATCTGCTGGATCTCGGCGCCTGAGTCGTAGTACTTGCGCACCATCGGCTTGTGCTCGATGAGGAAGTCGCGCACCTCCGTGACGACCTCCGCCGCCCTCTCGGGATTGTCCTTGTATTCGATCATGTTGCCGTCATAGCCCATGTAGAGCATCATGACGGACATCATGTCCTGGATGATATAGGCCGTCTGACCCTGGTACTTCGGGTCGAACATGACGTCCCAGCTTTTCACCTCCTCTTCGCTGACCACCTCGGTGTTGTAGGCCAGCACCTCGGCGCCCGACAGGATCGGCGCACCCCACTTGTTGCCGTTGATGGTGGCCCAGTCGCTCTCCGAGTACACCGGATTGATGTTGCCCCAGTGCGTCAGGCGGTCGGTGTCGAGGGGGGCGAGGAGTTCCGAGTCGATGAACTGCAGGAACCGATGGCCCGCGACCGTCACGATGTCGACCGTGGGCTCTGGCGCCTCGGCAGCCAGCAGGTTGAACTGCTTGCCCTGGTCGTCAACGAGCCGGACGTTGATTTGGATACCGGTCTCCTTCTCGAACTCGGCCTTGAAATCGTCCGGGATGAAGTTGGCATAGGTCCACACGTTGACGACCCCGGACGCCCGCGCGGCGGTGGAGCGCAGATAGGCCGGCAAAGCCAGCATGGACGCGCCCGCCGCACCTGTCTTGATGAAGCCTCTGCGGCTCGTTGCGAACTTGCTCATGGCGATATTCCCTCTTCTGGTTGGTATCTTGTCACACGGGCTCTCCCGTGCCTGGGTTTTGCGGGGCTCTTCGCGGCCCCTTCTTCGCATTCCTTGCAGCACCTGTCACGCCGCCTTTCAGGCAAAACCGCTCCGCGTCAGCGACTTCAGATCATCGAGCGTCATCCGGTCCAGATCCAGTGCCGGGACAAGGCTGTTCTCGCCTGCGAAGTCGCGGCCGTAGAGGGCGGAGAAGATTTCGACCCCGGCACGGTGAAGCCGCGCCTCGCGCCCGGTCATCTCACCGAGCTTCACGGTGACGAAAAGCCCATAGGGCACGTCCTCGGTGACATAGCGGCTGTCCGCCGTTGCGGGGCCGGTGCCGCCGCGGCCCTGCCGGTGCATCTCCTGGTTCATGTTCGAGACCGTGTCCTGCGGCACGTGGAAGGACAGGTGGAAATGCTCGAAGATGGTGCGCACGGAAAGGCCGAGGGCCTCCGCGATCGCGAGCCGCTCGCGATCCAGCGCCTCCAGAAGCCGCCCGACATTGGGTGTGACGTTGAAGCCCTGGCTCCAGGTCTCGCCGTGCTCCATGCGCGTCATGTTGCACAGGGCGATGCCCATGTGGTTCTGCGGATTGAGGTTCGACAGCGATATGGCGAGCAGGCCTTCGCGCTCCACGAAGCGGTCGCCGAAAAGGCGGCGGCAGAGCAGAAGCCCCTCGGCCGAACGCGCCTCGGGCAGCGTGCACATGTCGATCTTGCTGCGCACCGTGTTCACGCTCGCCTCGACATGGCTCGGCTGCCGCCCCGTCGTCGCCGTCGTTCCCCAGGCGATGATGGGTGCCGTGACCCTGCGGTCGGCGAGTAACCGGGAAAGATAGAGCGCGCCGAAGGAGGCGTGCGAGGAGATGACGATGGCCTGCCCGGCGCGGATGTGCGGCGCGATGGCGTCGAAGACGGCCTTGTGGCCGTAACCCGGAACCGCGACGAGCAGCACCTCGGCCTTACGCACGAGCGCCTCGGCGCTCTCGGCGACGCCCGGATGGAAGGTGCCTTCCACCGCGCCGGTGGCTGTCAGAGGCTCACCGGCTGCCAGTCGCCTGGTGCGCTCGCCCGACGGCGACCACAGCACCGGCCGGTGGCCGGCCTGTTCGAGAAAGGCGGCCGCGCCGAAGGCGATGGCGCCGGCGCCGGCAATGCCCACGCACAATCCTTCGCCCGCCGTCATCGCGTCTGCCCCTCCTTGGCGACCGGGTCGCCCAGCACATGCATCAGCCGGTTGGCCCAGCCGAAAAGCGAGGCCGAGAGAATGAGATCCAGGATCTCCCCGTCATCGAGGCCGGCGTCGCGCAAGGCCTGCATGTCCTTTTCATCCGCCGCGCTCGGCGCCTTGGAGAGCTTGACCGCGAAGCGGAAGATGGCCTGCTGGCGCTCATCGAGCTCGGCTGCCTCGCCGTCACGGAAAACGCGCTCCATCACGCTTTCATCCTTGGCGAGCTGGTTGTAGCGGCTGGCATGGACAGCGGCGCAGTAGACGCACCGATTGACCACCGAGGCGGCCGTCGCGCCCAGCTCGCGCTCGGCCCTGCCGAGCCCGCCGCGATTGTACATGATCGCGTTGAAGAGCGGTGTGCGGACCTTCAGCGTCTCGACGTCGTTGGCAAGCACCAGCACGTAGTCCGACACCTTCGTGTTGGACGGCGTGACCTTCAGCGCATCGAGCTGCTCGGGCGTCGCCTCGGCAAGGTCGATCGGCTTCACGCGCGGACGCCAGTGCGGAATTTCGGTCGTGAATTCGTGAATGATGTCGCTCATGCCGTCGCCTTCATCAGCTTCAATCCCGCGATCACGCGGATCTGATAGGCCAGAAACGCGTTGAGTTCGGCAAGGCGCACGATATCGGCATCAGGGATGCCGGCCACCTGCAGCGCCTCGATGTCGGCGGCCCGCGTGTCCCGCGGCCGCATGGAGACGAGATCGGTAAAGGCGATAATCGCCGACAGGCGCTCCTCTTCATGACCCCTATAGGCGGGATCGGAGACCGCGCTTTCCGTTTCACCTGCGCCCGCCTTTTCGAGCAGCGCGCGATAGTGGTCGGCAAGTTCCGCGTTCTCGTTCAGCCGGGCAACGCGCACGGCGAGTGCGGCCCGCAACGCGAGGGAGAGGCCGCCGGGGTCGGCCGGCCTCAGCGCGGCGTCGTGGGTTGCCTGCGTCATCGCCATCACATCGGCGCGGCCTTCAAGCGCCGCGCGGACCCGGTCAGAGGCGTCAGCCCCGGCCTGCCGTGCGACGATGTCGTCGGAAAAGACTTCGCTCATCGCGTCTTCAGCTCCCCTCGGTGCAGGCGGGCGCGGATGCCGCCTGCGTTTCGTCCTCGATTTCCGATTCCGTCCATTCGTCGCCCTGAAGCTCGGGCTTGGAATAATCAAGCATGCCCTGCCAGTGGATCTCGACGTCCTCGCGGTAAAGGGTGGCGGCGATCTCGCGAGCCAGCCACGAAGCGCCCTCGCTGATGCCCGGGATGTCGCCGGAGACCTTGCCGAGACTCGCCGAGGCCCCGTAATTGAAGCAGTAGACGTTGGAAAGCCACGGTGCTCGTCCAGGGGTGCGCTCGCGGAAGGAGAAGTCCGGCCCGAGATAGGGGAAATTGCCCAGCTCTTCGCTCTCCTCGCCCGGCGGCGGGGTATAACGGTCGCGCCACAGCATGATCTCCGCGGCCGCCTCGCCCAGCTCGGTGCGCGCCAGCGGGTCGACCGTGAAGCCGGTGCCGAGGATGACGAAATCCGTCTTGAGCCGCTTGCCCGCGGTCGTTTCGATCACCACCTCGCCGTCCTCGTGCGCCATGCGCGCAATGCCCTGCCCGAAGTGGAAATAGGCATTGTCGTGCCGGCTCACCCGCAGCGTCGAGCCGCGCGGGGCGGGCGTCTGGGTGACGAAGGAATACTGCATGAAGCGCCAGCGCCATTCGTCCGGCAGCTGCGCATATCCTGCCGTGAAGCCGAATGAGCCGATGCCCATCATCTTGTTGATGGTCGGCATCTCCTTGCGCCGGATGACATGGCGGACTTCCCTGGCGCCGGCCTCCAACGCCTCCGCGGCGTTGTCGACGGCGGAAGCGCCGACACCGATGACGACCACGCGCTTGCCCTTCAGCGCCGCGAAGTCGATGTCGTCGGAAGAGTGTGCCCAGGCATGCCGTGGCAACGTTTTCACGAAAGCGGGGATGTTCGGCCGCCCCAGCCCCTCGCGCCCCGTCGCCATGACGAATTTGCGCGTCAGGATCGATTCCTCCCGAGCGCCGCGGCCGGCAAGCTCGAGACGCAGATACGGCCCCTCGGGAGCCACCTGTGTCACTTCCACCTCGTTCTCGACGGGAATGTCCAGCACCTTGCGGTACCAGACGAGATAGTCCATCCACATGGGCCGCGGAATCTTGTCCAGCGCCTCCCAGGCCGCCTCGCCATATTGCGCGGTGAACCAGGCGCGGAAGGTGAGCGAGGCATGGCCGTAGGCGGGGCCCGTGAGCTGCTTGGGCGAGCGCAGCGTCTCCATGCGCGCATAGTTGAGCCACGGCCCCTCGCGGCCGGCGGGGCTGCGGTCGAGGATACGCATGTTGCGCATGCCTCCGCTCCACAACGCGAAATAGCCGACGAGCCCGACCATCCCGCCGCCGATGAGGACGATGTCATGAACGTGCTCGCCCTCGTGCTTGCGTGAAGGCACCCAGTTCGCCGGCGGCAGGCACAGATAATCGAGGTCCCGCCTCACACGCGCCTCGAGTTCGGCCAGGCGCCGCCGGCCCGTTTCGATTTCTGTTGTCCCGGATATGTTCATACGCGTCTATCTTCGCCTTCTGGCCGACCGTGAAAAGGTATTTCCGCCCTTTCCGCAGCCCTTTCGCCCCATAGTCGTTCCAAATGTCCCGGCCGCACGCGTATATTGTTGGCGAGGCCACGCCCACACCGTGCCGGCGGGCATGCATATGCGCAGGCGGGCGTGCCGGTCAAATCGCAGGATGTGGAGACGACTGCCCCCATTGTCGGCCGCGGCCGCTTCCGCGCGGCACGGAGCCGCAGAAACCCGTGCGCCTGCCGGAATTTAACCATCAACGCCCCGTCCTGCTCCATGGTCAACCGAAAAAATCGCCCCTCAACCGACCCGCCTTTCTTCAAGATCCCGCGGCGTGGTCTCGTGCTTGAAGCGTGCCGTCGTCGGATCGAAGGTGTAGGCATTGGCGATTGTCTCCGCCCCGCGCGCAAGCCGGTCGACGGCGCCGATGATCCTGTCCGCCTTCTCGTCGTCGAGAAGATAGCTCAGGTTGAGCCGTACCCAACCCGGCTTCTCGATCTCGCGTCCGGCGCGGATGGCGGCAAGCAGGGCACGCGAGCGTCCCTCGTCGATATCGAGCAGACGATGTGCATAGGGTCCCGCGCAGGCGCAGCCGCCGCGGGCCTGGATCCCTTCCGCATCGCTCAGCATTCGGGTGAAGAGCTGGTGATGCAGATGCGTACCGTCGGTACGGCGGACCCGAAAAGAGAAGATCGGCAATGCCGGCGCGCGCGTGTTGCCGAGGAGTTCGATATGCGGATTGGCCGACCAGACCGCAAGCGCGCGTTCACGCAGCGCATGGTTGCGGCGTTCGATGAAATCCCGGCCGAGCGCCTCCTTGACGAGGAGCACGAGGGCCGCGCGGATATCGCCGACGACGTTCGGTGTTCCGGCTTCCTCGCGCGCCGACAGCGAGGCTGAGTAGTCGTGCGTCCAGGGGGAGACGAAGGTGACCGAGCCGCCGCCGGGCATGCTCGGCCTTTGCGTGCGCGCAACCGCGTTGCGCAGGACAAGCACGCCGGACGCCCCCGGGCCGCCGGGGAACTTGTGCGGCGAGAAGACGATGGCGTCCTTCGCGCAGTCCGTGCCTGCGCGCATGTCCATCGCCAGGTAGGGTGCGCCGCCGGCATAGTCCCAGACGGCGAGAGCGCCGTGCGCCTTGAGCAGCCGCGTGACCTTGTCCGTGTCGGTGACGATGCCCGTTACATTCGAGGCCGCGGAGAAGACGCCGACCTTCAGCACGGCGCTTGGGCGACTTTCCAGCTCGTGCGCGAGGATATCGAGATCGGGCCCGCCGTCCCTGGCCTCCGGTATCTCGACGGTCTCCGCACCGCTCTCACGCCAGGGCAGAATGTTCGAATGGTGCTCGTAGGGGCCGATGAACACCACGGGACGCTGCCCCGCCGCGGCCATCTCGGGAACCTGCAAAAGCCGTACCAGCTTGTTGATGCCGGTCGTGGCGCCCGAGCCGGCGAACACCACGCTCGTCGCCTCGTCCGCCCGCACCGCGCGACGGACAACGTCCCGGGCCTCTTCGCGCAGACGTGTGCAGAACGCGCCGCAATGGGATGCTTCAGTGTGGCTGTTGGCATAATAGGGCAGTACCGCCTCGCGCACGAAATCCTCGATCTGGACGAGTGCGCGGCCGGAGGCCACATAGTCGGCATAGATAAGCGGCTTCGGCCCGAAAGGCCCCTCGATGCGGGCGCTCTCGCCGATCAGGCCGGCGCGCAGCCGTGCCGGCAGATCGTCGCCCCTCAGACTTTCGGCAAAATGCTCAAGTCCCTGCATGCCTGCTCTTTCCGCCTGTCGTGCTTTTGGCGGTGAAGTTTGGCACGATCTGACACGATCATTCCCACCAATTGCATTGCAATCTCGGTCGATAATCGTTCATATGATCGGATGAACAGGCAAAAGATCGATCATATCGACAAGCGCATCCTGCGCGAGCTGCAACAGGACGCGGCGCTCTCGCAACGCGACCTGGCCGACCGCGTCGGCCTTTCGCAAAACGCCTGCTGGCGGCGGCTGCGGGCGCTGGAGGACGCCGGCATCATACGCGGTCGCACGGTGCGGCTCGACCGCGGCAAGCTCGGCCTTGGCCTCGTCGTCTTCGTCATGGTCAAGACGCGACACCACTCGGCGGCCTGGCTGCAGAGCTTCCGACAGCACGTCTCGAGCATTCCCGAAGTGGTGGACTTCTTCCGCATCGGCGGCGACTACGACTACATGCTGCGCATCGTCACCGCCGACATGGCCAGCTACGATCTCGTCTACCAGCGGCTGATCCAGAAGGTGGAGCTGGAATCGGTCACCTCCTATTTCGCCATGGAAGCGATCGAGGAGCGGCGGCCGCTGCCGATCTGAACGCATGGCCCGGCGCACGCGGATCACTGCGCATCAGCCAGGTTGGGAAGCGTCCTCCAATATGAGGTCCGCAGCCTTTTCGGCAATCATGAAGACGGCGGCCTGGATGTTGCCCGAGATTATGGCCGGCATCACCGACGCATCGGCAACACGCAGGCCCGCCAAGCCGCGCACGCGCAGGCGCGGATCAACCACCGCCTCGGCATCCGCGCCCATGCGGCAGGTCCCGGCGACGTGGTAGATGGTCTGCCCGTTGTCGCGGGCGAAGGCCAGCCAGTCCTCATCCGTACGGCAGGCGGGTCCCGGGCTCATCTCGGGCCCGCGATAGCGGTTCATGGGCGCCTGCTCGACGATGCGGCGCGCGCATTTCATGCCTTCGATCATTGAGCGCCGGTCTTCCTCGGCGGCGAGGAAATTTGGGCGGATCGCCGGCGGGGTATCCGGTCCGGGCGCCTTGATGTGAATGCTGCCGCGCGATTCCGGCCGCAACTGCGTCACGCCGATCGTCATCCCGGGATGGCGGTCGAGGCGGCGTTCGGCGGCGTTGGCGTAGCTCGCATGCATGAAGAAGTACTGGACGTCCGGCCCGTCCAGCCCAGGCCTCGTGCGCACGAAGCCGTGCACCAGTCCGGTGCCGAGGGTGAGGATGCCCTGGCGCGTGGCGAAATACTGCGCGACGGAGCCGAGAAGCCGCCACCCGCGCGTCGCCTCGTTCAGGGTGACCGGCAGGCGGACGCGCCAGTTCATCCGGGTGCAGAAATGGTCGAGATAATTTTCCCCCACACCCGGGAGCGCATGGCGCACCGGAATGCCCGCCGCCTGCAGCACGGCGGGCGCGCCGATGCCGGAAAGCTCCAGAAGCTGCGGCGTCTGGACGGCACCGGCCGTCAGGACGACCTCGCGGCGCGCCCGAAAAAGCCGCTCGCCGGAGCGCGTGCGTACCATGACGCCCTGCACACGGCCGTCGGCGAATACGAGCTTCAAAGCGCGCGCATGCGTCTCGACGCGCAGATTGGGCCTGCGGCGGGCGGGCTTCAGATAGGCGTCGGCCGCACTGATGCGGCGGCCGTCGCGCTGATTGACCTGATAGTAGCCAAAACCGTCCTGAGTCCCGCCGTTATAGTCCGGATTGCGCGGATGTCCGGCCGCTTCGGCGGCGGCGATGAAGGCTTCGGCGATCTCCGGCCGCTCGCGCACCACCGTCACGGGCAGCGGTCCGCCGGTCCCGCGATAGGCATCCTCCGGCCCGTCGAAGTTCTCCACCCGGCGGAAATAGGGCAGGACGTCCTCGAAGCTCCAGCCCGTGCAGCCGAGTTGCGCCCACCGGTCGTAATCCTGCTGTTGGCCGCGAATGTAGATCATGCCGTTGATGAGGGTGGAGCCGCCGAGACCTTTGCCCCGCGGCACGGCGATGACGCGGTTGTTGGTTGCCGGTTCAGGCTCCGTGGCGAACCGCCAGTTGTGACGCGGGTCGGTCAAAAGCTTATTGAAACCGGCGGGGATGGGGATCCAGAATCCCCTCCCCTCGCCGCCCGCCTCGAGCAGGAGCACCGAGTGCCGGCCCGAAGCGGTCAGCCGATTGGCCAGGACGCAGCCCGCCGTTCCTCCGCCGACGATGACGTAGTCGAATGTCGCTGCCTCGGCCATAGCGTTATTCCCGCGTCCAGGCCGGCGGGCACAAACCCGGCCGCGCGCGACGGCAAGGCGTCATGAGAGCGCCCCCATGTGCCGCGCCATGAGCGCGATCTGGCTGTCGAGCATCGGCCGGCCGGGCTGCACCCTACAGCCGCATGCCTTTGCGGCTTCAAGCAAGGGGGTGACTTCCGGCTCCATAATCGCCTCGGCGACGACCTGGCCGGGCCTCAGTTGCGTCACATCGACGGGCGGCGGATCCGCAGGATCGAGGCCGAGCGAAGTCGCGTTGACGATCAGATCGTGATCGGAGAGCCCTTCCGTCCCGGCGGAGACGGCGACCGCGGGAAACGCCGCGGCCACGGCCTCTGCCAATTCGCGCGCCCTTTTCAGGGTGCGGTTGGCGATGGTCAGGCGCGTGACGCCCGCCTCGGCGAGCGCGAAGGCGATCGCCCGACCCGCGCCGCCGGCCCCGGCGAGATAGGCGGAAAGCCCGCGCGGCTCGACGCCGGCGGCCCGCAGCCCCTCGATGAAGCCGATGCCGTCGAGCATTGTCCCGGAAAGGCTACCGTCCGCCTCCCGCCGGACACAGTTCACCGCGCCGATCATCTCGGCCGCCGAGGAAACACGGTCGCACAGCCTCAGCATCGCGGTCTTGTGCGGCACCGTGGCGATGAAGCCCCCGAAATTTCCGGTGCGGCGCAAGCCGCCGAGCAGATCTTGAAGCCCGCCGGGCGCGACATGAAAGGGCACGAGCACACCCTCCACGCCGTGGCGGCGCAGGAGCGCGTTCATGACCTGCGGTGTTTTCACGTGATGGATCGGATCGGCGAGAATGCCGTAAATGCGCGTGCGGCCGGTGATTTCGGTCGGGCTCATGTCTTCCTGCACTCGGTTATGCTCCGGTCTCGGGCGGGGACGCTCAAGTCATGTAGAGCCCGCCGGCGACGTCGACGGTCTGGCCGGTCACGAAGCTCGATTCCGGCGACGTCAGCCACAAGGCGGCATCGGCCACCTCATCCGGGTCGCCGAGCCGGCCGAGCGGCGTCAACCTCACCTGCTCGGCGTTCACCTCCGCCCCCACGCCGCGCACCATCGGCGTTTCGATGCGGCCGGGCGCGAGCGCGTTGACGCGGATCCCGAACGGCCCGAGTTCGGCGGCCAGATGCTTTGTGAAGCCGATCAGGGCCGATTTCGTCGCCGCGTAATGGCAGGCGACAATCGGCGAATACGTCTTGCCGGCGACGGAGGACATATTGACGATCCAACCCCGGCCCGCCTTGCGCATGGCGGGCGCGAGCGCACGAACGGTGTTGAACGGACCCGTCAAATTGACGTCCACCACCCGGCGCCATTCGTCGGGATCCATCTCCCAGACCTTGTGCGCCACGCCGTCATGCTTCGGGGAGATGCCGGCATTGTTGATCACCGTGTCGAAAGCGCCGCCGAGCGCCTCCTGCGCCCCGACGAGCGCTTTGGTCAGCGCCGAGTAATCGGCGATGTCGAGCGAGAGTGCGGCCGCCTCTCCCTCATCCCGCGCGCGGATGTCTGCGACGGTGCGCTCCACATCCTCGGCCTTGATGTCGGCCACGCCCACCTTTGCACCGCGACGGGCGAAGGCAAGGGCGATGGCCCGGCCGATCCCGTTTCCCGCGCCCGTGACGAGCACCCGCCTGCCTGCATGGCTCGTCCGGTTGGCGATCGCCTCCGGATCCCTCTCTCGCTCGGTCATGTCAGATCCCCAGATAGGCCTGGCGCACATAGTCGTTGCGCAACAGCGCATCGGCTGCGTCGCTCAGGACGATCTCGCCGTTTTCCAGCACGTAGCCGCGATCCGCCGCCTTCAGCGTGTGAAAGACATTCTGCTCGACGATCAGGATCGTCGTGCCGGTCTTCACCACGGCATCGATCACCTCGAAAACCTGTTCGACGATGATGGGCGCCAGCCCGAGTGACGGCTCGTCGAACATGAGAAGGCGTGGCCGCGCCATCATTCCCCTGGCGATGGCCACCATCTGCTGCTCACCGCCCGAGAGCGAGACGGCGGGCTGATGAAGCCGTTCGCGCAACCTCGGAAACAGCGTCAGCACCTCCTCCATCGTCTCGGACATCTGCCCGCGAGCGGTGCGGCGAAAGGCGCCCATCTGCAGGTTCTCACGCACGGTCATATCGGGGAAGAGCTGGCGGCCCTCCGGGATAAGCGTGATACCCAGTTCCACGATGTCGTGGGCGGACAGGCGGGTCACGTCTTTGCCGTCGAAGACGATGCGTCCAGCGGTCGGCCGTATCAACCCGGCAATCGTGCGCAGGACCGTCGTCTTGCCGGCACCGTTTCCGCCGACGATGGTAACGACCTCTCCGGACCCGACGTCGAGCGATATCGAATGCAGGATGGTTGTCGCACCATAGCCGGCATCGACGTCTTCAAGTTTGAGCATCGATATACTCCTTGCCGAGATAGGCCTCGATGACGGTCTGGTCGCGCACCACCTCACCGGGGCTTCCCTTGGCGATGATCTCGCCGGAGTTCAGTACGAGCACGCGGTCGGAAAGCGACATCACCGCCTGCATGACATGTTCGATGGCGATGATGCTGACGCCGCCGTCACGGATCGACAGCATGAGGTCGACGGCGCGTCGCACGTCGGTCTGGTTGATCCCGGCCATCACCTCGTCGAGCAGGAGAATGCGCGGTTCCATGGCCATCACCCGCGCCACCTCGAGCCGCTTCAAGCCGCCAATGGTCAGGCTGCGCGCCTCCATGTCCAGATAGGCGGCAAGGCCCATCCGTTCGGCCGTACGGCGAGCGTGATCGCGGGCCTCATGCACGTCCGCATGACGGTGGAAGGCGCCGACCATGATGTTCTCCTCGACCGTCATCGCCGCGAAGGGCTGGACAATCTGGAAGGTTCGCCCGACCCCGATCGCCGCGAAGTCGCCGGGGGTAACGGGTGTCCGCCACGAACCATCAGTGGAGCGCACCTCGACCGTTCCGGCATCCTGCTCCAGGAACCCGGAGATCATGTTGAAAACAGTGGTCTTGCCCGCGCCGTTCGGCCCGATCAGCCCCAGGATTTCGCCCTCGCGCAGGGTGAAGGAGACGTCACGCGTCACGCGCAGGCCGCCGAAACTCTTCTGCAATCCCGAAACGCGCAGCACGTCTTCGCCGATCTGCGGGTTTCCGCTCGCGCGCGGGGCGGCCGCCACGGCGGCCACCTCGCCGGGTGCTGTACGCGCCGGCGCGCGCGTCTTGAAGAAGCGGTCGAGCAGGCCGGAGATGCCGTTGGGCATGAAGAGCACGACACCGACGAGAACCGCGCCATAGACGAAACCGTGAAGACCGATCGCCTCGGCGCCCAGCCAGCCGCGCGCAAGCTCGGTGATCGGTACGAGCAGGACAGCCCCGAGCAGCGGACCGAATACGGTTCCGATGCCGCCGATCAGCGCGAACATGGCGATCTGGATCGACAGGGTGAGCGAGAAGACCGACTCCGGCTCGATGAAGGTGAGATACATTGCATGGAAGGTGCCGACCATGGCCGTCAGCGCGGCGGAGACGGCGACCGCCATGAGCCGCACGCGCACCGTGTCCACGCCCGCCGCCCTGGCCGCCGATTCCCGTTCGCGTGTTGCCACCAGATAGAAGCCGAAGCGCCGCGAGCGGACAGCCCACGCGACGGCGAGCGTCACGAGCATGAGGCCGAAGGCGATGAGGAGCGACGGCAGCCGCTCGCGGAAGATCATCCACTCCCAACCGATATTGAGCGGGACCATCATGCCCGTCGCGCCGCCGGTAATATCGCGGAAATGCAGCGCCAGGACCCGGAAGACCTCGAGCAGCGCGATAGTGGCGAGCGCGAAGAAGGGGCCGCGCAAGCGGAAACAGGGATAGCTGATGACCATCGCCACCAGTGCCGCTATCGCTGCGGAGGCGAACATGCCGAGCCAGGGCGTAACGCCGACATTCATCAGCATCATGCCCACATAAGCGCCGATGCCGTAGAAGATCCCGTGACCGAGCGAGAGCTGCCCGGCATAGCCGCCGACGATGTTCCAGGCGGTGGAGAGCGCGGCGAAGATGCAGATCGTGACGAAGACGTGGTAGACGAAGGCATCGCCGATCATGACCGGCAGGACGAGAACAAGACCCAGCAGGATGATGAGCGCAATGGCGCCCTGGCGAACGGCAAGGCCTTGGCGGCGCGACAGGGAAAGCGGGGAAGCGGCCGTCATGGCGACACGTGCGAGAGGTTGAGCTGCTTTCCGAACAGGCCGGAAGGCTTGAGGATCAGGATCAGCAGGAAGACGGCGAAGACGGCGACCTCGCGCAGGTCGGAGCCGATATAGAACCCGGCCAGGCTGTCGATGAGGCCGATGACCATGGCGCCGACGAATGCGCCGCCGAGCGATCCGAGCCCGCCCAGCACCACCACCACGAAGGCCGTCAGCACGAAATAGGTGCCGGTCGTGGGTGAGGTCGGATAGAGCGGCGCGACAAGGCTTGCAGCCAGTCCGACGCAGGCCGCTCCTATGCCGAAGGTGAGCACGTAGACGCGATCGACATTGATGCCCATGAGCTGTGCTGCCGCCCTGTTCTGCGCGACCGCACGGATCGCCCGGCCCCACAGCGTCCGCGACATGAAAAGGTGCAGTCCGAACACCAGCACCGACGCCGCGACGAAGATCACCGCCTGACCGGTCAGGATCCGCACCGATCCGATTTCGATCGAGGAACGCAAGCCGTAGGACGGGGTCGACATGATGTCGGCGCCGAACAGAAGGAGCGCGAGGTTGATGAGCGCCGTCGAGATGCCGACGGTCGCGAAGATCTGGATGTGCTCGTCATGGGCGGCAAGCAGCGGCTGAATGATGAAGCGCTGGGTCAGGGCACCGATCACGAAGAGGATCGGCACCACGGCCGCCGCGGTCACGTACGGATGCATACCCAACCCGGTCGTCAGCAGAAAGGTGGCGTACATGCCCACCATGAGGAATTCGCCATGGGCGAAGTTGATCACTTTCACGATGCCGAAAATCAGCGTCAGGCCGACGGCGACGATGGCGAACAAGCCGCCGAGCATCAGGCCGTTGACCGCCACCTGCAGGAAGGTTTCCATCACGCCTCACACCGGATTGCGCTATGGCGGGACGGCCAGGCCGCCCCGCCGATCTCTCGTCAGTTGGTGAACTCGACCTCGGCCGCCGCCGCGGCCTCGGGATAGACCGTCACCAGCTTTCCGTCCTGCCATTGCAGGCCCATCATCGAGGCGCGCTCGTTCTGGTTGTTCTCGCCGAACTTGACGCCGTAGCCGGCCGCCGTCTCGCCTTCGGGAACATCGATCGCCTCGACCGTGGACTTGATCTCCTCCGGCGAGAAGCCGTCCGCCTCGTCGAGCGCCTGGAGAATGGCCTTGGCGCCGACATAGTTGTTCAGCGAATGGCCGGAACGCGGCGATTCACCGTACTTCTCCTGATAAGCCTGGACGAATTCCTCGAGGCCGGGGGTGAACTCGGTATTGACGAGATACTGGGTGAAATCGACGTTGAGCACGCCGTCAATCACATCGTGACCGACCGCGTCGGCCGTCGGCTGCATCGAATAGCCGCCGCCCCCGCCGATGATGGCTGCGGGCTGGAACTCGGCCTCATTGGCCTGCTGCAGGAAGAGCACCGAGTCGTTCTGATACGAAGTCTGCAGCACCACGTCGACGCCGCGCTGCTTCAGGTCGAGCACGAGCGACGACATATCGACCGTCGAGGCTGGATAAGCCTGCGTGGTGACGATGTTGAGGCCGGCTTCCTCGCCGTAGTTCTGCTGGTGCTGGGCGACCGAGGTTCCGTAGCTGGAATCCTCGTGGATGATGCCGATCTTGAGATCGCCGGGCTCGCGGCCGACGCCGGGCGCCACCACGTCGACGATCATGTCGACGATCATCTTGCCCATGTCCTCGGCGGTCGGATTGGTGCGGTAAAGATTCTCGAAGCCACGGCCGGTCACCTCGTCGGCCACCGCGCCGAGCTCGAAATACGGGATGCCGGCGAGTTCCGCCACCTGGCTCGCGGCGATGGAGCGCGAGGAGGAATAGGTACCGAAGATCGCCACGACCTCCTCGCGCGAGATGAGACGCCGCGCTTCGCCGATCGCCTGGTTGTTGTCGACGGCGTCGCCGCGGGCGAGCACCACGGTCTCGCCCTGTACCCCTCCGGCGGCGTTGATCTCGTCGACCGCAATCTCAAGCCCGCGAAAGCTTTCCTCGCCGAGCAGCGCCAGTTGCCCGCTGAACGGATAGAGCGCGCCGAACTGCACGTCGGCCATGGCGGCGGGCGCGGTGAGCAGCGTCGCGGCGGCGACGGTGGCTTTCAGATAATGAACGAATCTCATGTCTTCCTCCCGAGATAACGGTTCAGTTTCAGTAATTCAGGGCATTCTTGCCTTCGAAGCTGGTGATCGGCGGATAGGCACGCTGGTCGGTCACGACATCGATGACCGTGACCGCGCTCCGGGCCAGGGCCTCCTCGAGGGCCGGCGCAAACTCGGCCGGGCGTTCGACACGCACGCCCGTGCAGCTGCAGGCGCGTGCGATCGCCGCGTGGTCGACGGCCTCGAAATCGCAGACGTCCGTGTGCGCGCCGAAGAGGGAGAGTTCCGCGTGCTTCTGGTAGCCCAGCACCTGGTTGTTGAGGACCACGACGACCACCGGGAGCTTCATGCGGCGCGCCGTCTCCAGCTCCGCCCAGACATGGGCGAAACCGCCGTCGCCGGTAACACAGACGACCGGGGCTTCAGGCACCGCAGCCTTCGCGCCGATGGCGAAGGGCAGTCCCCAACCGAGGCCGGCCAACCCGCGTGGGGTCAGGAAGCGCTGTCCCGGGCGGCGGGCCGTCAGGAAGTTCGCCACCCATATGGAGGCGTAGCTGGCGTCGGCGACGACGATGGCGTCAGGCGTGATGGCCGCGTCGAGATCCGCCATCAGCCGCTCCGGGCGGATGGGGACCGCGTCCATGTCGACCAGCCGCGCCATATCCGCGCGATGGGCCTCGCGCGCATGCGCGATCTTTTCTTCGACAGCGGGGCGGCGCGCTTCGAGTGCGGAAAGGTCCTGTTCCTTGAGCACGGCCGTCAGGGACGCCAGCGTCAGCTTGGCGTCGCCCACGAGACGCATGGCCTCGTAGTTGCGCCCGACCTCGCCGCCGTCGACGTCGATCTGGATATAGCGGGCGTTCGGCGGGTAGAGCGACCAGCTGTCGGTCCCGTTCTGGTTCGTGCGGTTGCCGACGAGGAGGACGACATCCGCCCCCGCCACGAGTTCGCGCATATGGGCGGAGCGCGAGCGCGGCGCCATGAAATATCCGACCACGCCAACGGACAGCGGGTGAATCTCGTCCACCGTCCCCTTGCCCATCACCGTTGTCGCCACCGGCAGGCCGAGCGCCTGCAACGCGGAGAGCTCTTCGGCCGCGCGTGAGGAATGAACGCCGCCCCCGGCGATGACGATCGGCCTTTCCGCACCTGCGATGAGCGCGGCCGCTTCGGCCACGCGGGCGGGGTCGACGGCCGCCCGGTCCAGGGGATAGCGGCCGAGATCCGCCTGGCGGCGGGGTGTTTCCGGCTTGAGCTCCGGCCGCTCGTCGAGCACGTCGAGCGGAAGGAGCAGAACGACCGGCCCGCAGCGCCCGCTGGCGGCCGCTGCAAAGGCCATATCCACATAGTCGTCGATGCGGATCGGGTCGGCCACGCGCCGCACCCACTTGGCGACGCCCGAGAACAGCGCGAAGTGGTCGAGTTCCTGAAAGGCGTTCTTGTCCGTGAAGCTGCGGTGCACGTCCTGCACGATCGCCACCATGGGGATCGACGCCTTCAGCGCCTCGGCAAGGCCCGGTACCAGAAGCGTGGCGGCCGGCCCGTTCTGGGCGGTGACGACGGGCACCCTGCCGGATACGCGCGCATAGGCATCCGCCATGGCCGCGCCTGCATTCTCGGTGCGATAGCCGATCTGGCGGATGCCGTAGTCGGGCGCGGCGAGGAACAGGGCGGAGGGAAGGCTCTGCCCGAAAATCTCCCGCACGCCGTGGCGCTGCAGCGCAGCCGCGAGCATATGTGCGCCGGTCATGTTGCCGGAGGTTCCGGTGTGGGCAATTGTCATGCGTTTGTCTCTCGATCGGGCACCACGGCGCCCTCGTTCACGTCCAGGACAATCTTTCCGACGTGCGATCCGCTATCGATACGTCTGTGCGCATCGGCGACCGCAGCGAGCGGATAGGTGGTGTCGATCACCGGACGGGCCCGACCCTGTGCGAGCAACGGCAGGACTTCCCTCTCCAAAGCCCGGGCGAGCGCGGCCTTCATTTCCACGGGCCGTGCCCTCAGCGTGGAGCCGGTCAGCGTGATGCGTTTCATGAGAAGTGGCGTAAGGTTCAGATCGGCACGCGGACCGTGCTGGAAGGCGATCTGGGCGATACGACCGTCGACGGCCACCGCCTCGAGATTGCGCTGGATATAGTCCCCGCCCACCATATCGAGGATGACGTCGGGACCCCTGCCGTCCGTCGCCCGGCGCGCCGCCTCGACGAAGTCCTCGCGCTTGTAGTCGATGGCGACCTCGGCGCCCAGCTTCAGACAGGCCGCGCATTTCTCCGGTGAGCCGGCGGTGACGATCACCCGCGCCCCGCGCGCGACGGCAAGTTGAATCGCCGTGGTGCCGATGCCGGAGGCGCCGCCATGGATGAGGATCGTCTCGCCCGCGGCAAGCTTCGCGCGCTCGAAAACGTTGCTCCAGACGGTGAAATAAGTCTCGGGAAAGGCTGCCGCCTCGATAAAGCTCATGCCTTCAGGGACCGTGAGCGCATTCGTTTCGTGGACGACGGCCCGTTCGGCATAGGCGCCGCCGGCCACGAGCCCCATCACCGCATCGCCGACGGCAAAGCGGGTGACGCCGGGACCGCACTCTTCCACCGTGCCGGCGATCTCGAGCCCCAGGATGTCGGACGCGCCCGGCGGCGGTGGATAGGCGCCTTCGCGCTGCATGACGTCGGGCCGGTTTACGCCGGCGGCGTGCACGCGCACCAGCACCTCGCCCTCTCCGGGTACCGGCAGTGGCCGTCCCACCACGTTGAGAACCTCGGGGCCGCCCGCCTCCCGGGCGATGACGGCTTTCATCGATGCGCTCATGCGCTTGCCTCTCCTTCACGTTCGCGGCATGTCGGCAGCAGCAGAACCTTGACAGCCTGCCTGCTGCGGGCGAGTTCGAAAGCCTCGATGGCGCGGGCGAGCGGCAAACGATGCGAAATCAGGCGCGACAGCACATGACCGTGGTCGGCGAGCAGGCCGATCGCTTCGCCGAATGCGCGGTCGGTCGTATCGTGGGCGGCGCGAAGCTGCTTCTTCTCGCGCACGAAGCGCGTGAGGTCGAGCGTATAGGGATCGGAATGAATGCCGGCGACCACCAGCACGCCGCCGGAGCGCAGGATTGCAAGGCCATCGGCGAGCGAAGCGGAAACGCCCGTCGCCTCGAACACGCGATCGGCCGGGCGCCCGAAAATCCGGTGAACTTCCGTCTCGAGCGAAGCTTCAGCGAGATCCACGCAGTGGCGCAGTCCCATTTCGCGGGCGCAGGCGAGGCGATGCCCGTCGTCCATCCCGGCCAGCAGCACCTCCGCCCCGCGGTGTTGCGCCACCCATGCAATCGCCAGGCCGATCGGCCCGGGCCCGAGCACCACCACCCTGTCGCCGGCCGCGACATCGCCGGCATCCACCGCATTGACGGCGACCGCCAGGGGCTCGGCCAGCGCGGCAATCTCCAGCGGCAGGGTGTCGGGGATGCGGCGACAGTTCGTGGCCGGTGCGCAGGCCTGCTCGGCGAATCCGCCGTCGGCGTGCAGGCCCAGAACGCGCCGGGATGGACAATCCTGGCGCTGGCCGGCGCCGCAGGCATCACAGGCGCCACACCCGACCGTCGGCCAGCACACGACACGATCGCCCGGCAGAAAATCGCCTGCCGCCT
Source organism: Chelativorans sp. M5D2P16 (assembly GCF_034427935.1). Taxonomy (NCBI): domain Bacteria; kingdom Pseudomonadati; phylum Pseudomonadota; class Alphaproteobacteria; order Hyphomicrobiales; family Phyllobacteriaceae; genus Chelativorans; species Chelativorans sp. M5D2P16. Next base: position 197,787 of record NZ_JAXQNM010000040.1, read on the forward strand.
GCCCGACCGCGCTCACCGTGCCGGCAAATTCGTGGCCGATCGTCACCGGCATGCCGGCGGCCATGAACTCATAACCGTTAGTCCATTCATAGGCGTGAAGGTCGCTTCCGCAGATGCCCGCGGCCGCGACATCGATGAGCACGTGGCCGGCCGGCGGCGCTTCGAGCGCCTCCAGCGTCACCACCTCCGCTCCAAACCGCGGTGCATTCTTGCGCAGCGCGAGCATTCGTCCTCCCGAGCCCGGCGCGTCGACAGTGGCCCGCTCCCCCTTCGCAGGATACCGTCGCCGTGCTATGTAATTTGTTATAACAAATAATGCGCGAGGAATTTCCGATGTCAAGCGCCCAGCCGTCGAGAGAAGGCACAGAACAGCGAAACGGGGACTGGATGCGCCCGATTGCCAAGGAAAATCTGAGCGAAAGGGCCTATGCGCAACTGCGCAGCGCGCTGATGCACGGGCAACTGAAACCGGGGGAACGCCTGCTTTTACGTCCCATGTCCGAACGTTTCGGCATCAGCGCGACGCCGATGCGCGAAGCCCTCCTGCGGCTGGTTTCGGAAAAAGCGCTCGCCCTCGATGCGCGCGGCACGGTGGTGGTGCCGACACTGACGCTCGAGCAACTGCTGGAAATCCGCAGCATCCGCCTCGATCTCGAGGGGCGAGCGGCGGCCGAAGCCGCGCGCATCGCCTCGAGCGAGGCGATCACCGAACTGGAAGAGATCCACGCCCGGATTTCCGAGTGCCACCGAACCGGCGCTTTTGCGCGCGCCGTCAACCTCAACACCGCCTTTCATCTGCAGCTTTGCGAATCGGGGAAGCTGCCCATCGTGCTGGAAATCGTCGAGCGGCTGTGGGTCCGCTGCGGTCCGATCCTGTCCCATCTCTATGACGCGGGGGTGCCGGACTGGGAGCCGCATCCGCATCTGCGGATCATCGCCGCGCTGCGCGCGCGCGATCCCGAGGGTGCGCGTGCGGGGATCCAGGAAGACATCGAGCGCGGCGGCAAGGGGCTTCTCGATCACGTGCGCAGTGCGACGGAAGAGGACTGACACGCCGAGGAGGCGGAACGGATCCCGCTTTTCGGGGAATGCCTATTCGCCGAGATGATCCGCGAAGGTCTTGCCGGAATAGGAGGTACGGAAAAGACCGGCCTCGGCCAATCGCGGCACAAGCGCCTCGAAAACGAGCCGCAGGGATGACACGGATCCTCCCGGCACGGCGATGAAGCCGTCGATGGCCCCGGCCTCTACCCAATCGCGGATGGCCTCGAAGGCGTCGTCGATTGTGCCGATCACCTGCCAGTGCGCCGAACCGATCACCTCCGGCCGCCACAAGAGTTCTTCCACCGTGGGCGAGTCGCGTTCGATGAGCCGGCGCAGCAGATCGGCGTGCGTGCGGCTGCGCGGGTGTTCGGGCGGCGGCGGCAGTTCGGCCGCCGTGACCTCGCGCTCGAGCGGCCAATCGGAAAGATCGAGCCCGGTCATTTCGCGGATGGAGGCAAAGGCGCGGGCCTTGTCCGCTCGCGCATGGGTCTCGGCGAAAAGCTCGAACGCCTCAGCACGGCTTTCCGCCAGGTACAGGCTGAGGCCGGGCATCAGATTGATCGCATCGGGTGAGCGGCCATGGCCCTCTGCGCGCCGGCGCAAATCGCGCCGCAGGTCTATGGCGGCTTCCCTGTCGGGCGTCGAGGCAAAGACGGCATCTGCCACGGAGGCGGCGAAGTTGCGGCCTTCCGGCGAGGCGCCGGCCTGGATGAGCGGGATCGGCGCCCTGGCGTATGCCGGAAGGTTGAGCGGGCCCTTCACCTTCAGATGGGAGCCGGAATGGTCGATGGGACGGACGAGAGCGGCGTCGGCGAACCGTCCGTTGGCGCGGTCCATCATCAGCGCCTCTTCGGGATAGCTTTGCCAGAGAAGCCTGACGACCTCCGTGAATTCCGCCGCCCGTTCATAACGTTCCTCGGCCGAGGGCATCGCCGACAGGCCGAAATTTTCATGCCCCGCAAGTGCGGTAACGATGTTCCATCCGGCGCGACCGTTGCTCAGCCAGTGGAGCGATTGAAGCTGCCGCGCCACGACATAGGGCGGGAGAAAGGTTGTCGAGATCGTCGTCAGCAGCCCCACACGCGACGTTTCGCGGGCGATCGAAGCAAGAAGCATGGTTGGATCGAGGCTCGAAAAGCCTGGGCCCTTCTCGAGGACCTCGGTGCGCAGAAAGAGCGTGTCGGGGCAAAAGACGAAATCGAGATGCGCCGCCTCCGAGCGCCTGGCGATGTCGAGATAGAAATCGCTCGAAAAAAGACTCTCGATGTTGCTGTCTGGCCGGCGCCAGGCATCCCCGCTCAACCATGTCGGAGCCAGCGACATGCCGATGTGAAGCTTTCTTCGAGCGCTCATCCTGAACCTCTCGGGCGTTGGAAATGTCCGCGACAAGGGACGGGCGGAGCCCGTTCCCGCGTGATATCGAATTGTGGAGTTTTTTACTATAGTTTAAGTTCGCGCCGGAGAGGCGAACGGGAGTCGCTATTCGGTGCTCGAAGCGAGAGAGATAACGGCAAGCTACGGCTCGACCCCTGTGCTGCACGGGCTGTCGACGCGCTTTGCGGCGGGCCGCGTCACCGCGCTGGTGGGCCCTAACGGATGCGGCAAGTCGACGCTCTTGAAGGCGGTCATGGGTTTCCTGCCGCTCGCCGGCGGCGAAATAAGGCTCGCAGGCCAGCCGATACGGCAGATCGGCCGGCAGTCGCTCGCGCGCAGGATCGCCTATCTGCCGCAGGAGTGCCGCTGCCCCGACTACATGACGCTGGGCGAACTCATCGAGCTTGCGGGCTACGCGCGCTACTCACTGGTCGGCGGGCCGTCGGATCATGACAGGCGGCTGTTCCGCGAAGCGCTGGAGATCGTCGGGCTTTCCGACAAGGCCGGCGCCCAGGTGAACGCGCTCTCGGGTGGCCAGCGCCAGCGGGCCTGGATAGCCATGGTGCTGGCACAGGACACGGACATCATCATGATGGACGAGCCCGTCAATCATCTCGACATGAAGTACCAGTATGCCGTTCTCGGGCTCGTGCGCGAACTTTCCGTCCGCCACGGCAAGACGGTCATCGTGGTGTTGCACGATTTGAACCTCACCTCGGCCTTCGCCGACGACGTCATGATGCTGCGCGACGGCAGGGTCGTTGCGGCAGGCCCGGTCGAGCAGGCCCTCACCGCCGCCAACGTCGAGCGGGTTTTCGACCTTAAGGCGGACATCTTCGACCGCGGTGGCCGCCTCGTCTGCCTGCCCCGTATGCAGCGTGTCGAATCGATGCCGGCATGACGCGACGCTTCGTCTTTCTTTTCAGCGCCCCTTTCCTGCTGGCGCTCGTCCTCCTCATCAGCCTTTCCGTTGGCGGCGGCTCATTCCATTTGCTTGACGTCGTCCAGGCGTTCATTGCTTTCGATGCCGAAAGCTACGATCAGGCTGTCATCCTCCATCAGCGCTTGCCGCGCGCGCTAATCGCGATCTATGTCGGCGCGACCATGGCGTGCGGCGGTGCGGTTCTGCAGGGCCTCGTCCGCAATCCGCTTGCCTCGCCCTCGACGCTCGGCATCAATGCCGGCGCGTGTGTCTTCGTGGTCGGCGGTGCGTTTCTTTTCGATCTCGGGACGGCAGCGCTGGGGCTGGCGGCACTCGCCGGTGCGTTCCTCGGCTTTCTGTCCTGCCTCGTGGTGGCCCGGCTTTCGGGCCGTACACATGATCCGCGCGGCCTTGCGCTTATCCTTTCGGGCGCGCTGATCTCGATGCTCTTCTTCAGCGTGACTAACGCCTTCCTCCTCTCCGACCCCATGCGGCGCAACGCATTCCTCGGCTGGGTATCCGGCAACATCAACCACGTCTACATCGACCGGCTCTATGCCTTCTGGTGGATCGGCGCGGTGGCAATCGGACTTCTCGCCATTCTCGCGCGACCGCTCACGCTCATCCTGCTCGGTACGGAGAAGGGCGCGTCCGCCGGCGTGAACGTCACCGCCGTCACGCGTCTCGCGCTTGCCGCGACGGTTCTTGCCTCGGGATCGGCCGTGGCGATCTGCGGCCCGATCGGCTTCGTCGGGCTGGTCGTGCCGCACATCGTGCGCCCCTTCGTAGGCAACAACTTCACTTTCTCGCTGCCCGCCTGCGCCCTCACCGGCGCGAGCGTCTGCCTGCTTGCCGACCTCTTCGCCCGGGAAGCCTTTCAGCCATACGTCCTTCACACGGGTCTCGTGACGGACCTTCTCGGCGGGCTGGTCTTCGTGGTGATCGTCAAGCGCTTCTACCTTTCGCCGGCGGCAAGGGGGCGCGCGTGAGACGCGAATACGCGGCGAACGGCAAGCCGGTGCTGCGCTTCGCCTCGGGCCTGCAGATCCGGGTGGGCAATCTGTGGGCCGGGATCGGGTTCATGAGCGCGGCAATCCTGCTGGCGGCGCTGTCGGCCGGGCTCGGCGTCACCGACGCCGGCATCCTCGATCTCCTGAATGGCTTTACCGGCACCGACGCCGACGATGCACGGGCCTATGCGCTCTGGACGGTGCGGCTGCCGCGGATCGTCATGGGCTTCATGGCCGGCTGCGCCGTCGCGCTGGCCGGAGCCATGCTGCAGTCGATCGCCCGCAATCCGCTGGCCGATCCGGGCCTATTCGGCCTCAGCCAGGGCTCGATGACGATGATCATGCTTCTCTTCGTCCTGGCACCCGCCGCCCCGAAGGCCATGATCGCGCTCGCCGCGATGGCCGGCGGACTCGGGGTGGCGATGTTGCTGATCTGGCTCGTCGGCAGCGAGCGGTCGAGCGGGCTGGCCATCCTTCTGATGGGCATCGCGATCGAAAGCGTGCTGTCCTCGGTCGGCTCGCTCCTGATCCTCTATATGCCGACGGAGACGTCGCTCGCGTTGTCGGAGTGGATGGCGGGATCCCTCTTCAAGGCCAACTGGTCGACCATCGCCACCTTCGCGCCGCTGATGGTCTTGAGCATCGTCGGGATATTCCTTACCGGTCGCGCGCTTTCCGCCTACGATCTCGGCAACGAGATGGCGATGGCGCTCGGCGAGCCGGTGGGGCGCTCGCGGCCCGTGATCCTCGTTTTCGCCGTGCTGCTCAGCACGGCCGCGGTGACCGCTGTCGGGCCGCTCACCTTTCTCGGCGTGCTCGCGCCGCATCTGGCGGGCTTCGTATCGCCCGCCGTCTCGCGCGCCCGGCTTTTTCTGTCCGCGCTCATGGGCGGCATCCTGGTGATCGCCGCCGACGCCCTGACGCGCGGCCTCGTGGGCGACGTACCCCTGCCCATCGGACTGAGCCTGACGATCATCGGCGTTCCGCTCTTCATCCTCGCCCTGCGTCTCCAGGCGCTTCGAAAAATGCAGACACATTGAAAGGGAATGCGATGCGACTGTCGATCCTCCTGGCTGCCCTTGTCGCCGCCAATGCCGCCCTTGCCGGGGAACGAGCCGTCACCGACGATGCCGGACGCGCGGTCACGATCCCCGACCGGCCCGAGCGGATCGTCGTCATGCATGAACCGCTGCTCGGCCTGCCGCTCATGGATCTCGGCGTCGAACTCGTCGGCAGCTACGGCCGCACCGACGACGGGGAATTCGTGACGGCCGTCGACTTCATGGATACTGTTCTGGACACGGACCTCGCCAAGCCCAAGGGGATCGGCCCGTTCGGCCAGATCGACCTCGAAAGGCTGCGCGCGCTCGAGCCCGACCTGATCATCGGCACGGATCTCAACATCGACAAGGTGGAGCAGCTTTCGACGGTCGCGCCCGTCTATCTGCAGAATGTCAGCACCGGAAAGGCATATGGCTTCAGCGTCGAGGAGGACCTCGCCAAGGTGGTCGGCCGGGAGGATACGTTCATAAAACGCAAGGCGGCCTATCTGGACCGCGTGGCCGAGGTGCGGAAGGCGCTGCCCTCTGATCCCGCCGGCCAGGACTACCTCGCCGTCTTCCTGACCGACCAGCTGAACGCGGTCGGCGAGACATCGGGTGCGATCCAGGCGCTCGAGGATCTCGGATACAGCCGGCTGGAACCGGAGCACGAGGGCGGGGCGGCGGGACGGGGCGGCTCGATGATGCTGGTACCGCTGAGCGTCGAAGCTTTCGGGCGGCTTAATCCCGATCTTCTGGTTTTGATGAACAGCTATATGAACGACGCGCGCGAGGAAGCGGGAACACGCGCCGCACTCGACAGGATCATGCCGGGCTGGGAGAAGTTCCTGAAGCCGGCTAAGGAGGACCGCATCCTTTTCCTCGATTCCGCCAAAGTCACCACACCGACGGTGGCCAGTGCCGAACACACGCTGGACGCCGTCGAGGCATGGGCGAAGCGGTAGCGGGTGTCAATTTCAGCAGAGAAGTGCAGCGCTCAGAAGACAAGTGTAGTGGAGGCCACTGGAAGGTCTTGGTTGTGGAGAACAGTCATCCACGACGAGCGTGGTGGATGGCTTATACGCGGACAGTGCGGACGTTCGAACTTTCAGGCGTAGGTCTTGATCACCGCAACACGGTTTGCCTTTGCGTTGGTGAATTCGAAGACGTGGCTGAAACGCCGACTATTGCCATTTCCAAGTGTTACCTCTCCGCTGGCTGAGCCTACTTTTCCGTGAGAGATCGCGTGCTCGACGGTGATGCCAATTGGTGTCGTCCGATCGGCAAGTTCCTGAAACAATGCGCTTCTTCCGTTGATCGGCTCCTCCGAGGCACCTTCCCAGACGACATCCTCGCTGAAGTCTTGCGGCGTGGCTTCGCCAGTTTCCAACGCGATCGCAATATCCTGCACGAACTTGTTCTTGGGAGAGTTCCCGCAATCTCTGCTGCCGTGAATTTCCGTCATCCTGCCTTCCTGATCAGAACTCAGATCACCATAGAAGCTCTCATGCCGAAGGTTCAAGAAGGGCTCAATCAAGGCGTTCATTGCGGCTGGCGTAGATGACCGCATAGGGTCGATTCCTACCGGACCGAAGCCCAAACTAGCCGTCTTTTGTCGTGCCTCACTGCATTTGACTGTTGAATTCAACAGCGGGGTCGGCATCATAAAAAAAGCGGGCCGGAAGACGGCCCGCCGACTGGTGTCGAAAGTTTATGGGGGTCAGAACCTTACCTTCATCCCGGCGCCGAACGTGCGCGGCTCCAGCATGGAGCCGACGATGGCGATCCCGCTGGCCGAGCGGTCATCATATTTCCAGGTGGGCATGCGCTCATCGAAGATATTGTTGACGAAGCCGTAGAACTGGAAGTTCTCGTTCGGCGAATAGGTAAGACGGGCGTTGGCCACCATATACGAGTCGACCCAATAGGCCGGGTCGTTGTTGTCGGTCGAGTGATACCCGTCCGTATGATGGACCTCGCCACTGAGCCGGACCTCGGGCGTGATGTCCCAGTCCGCGCCGAGGCTGACCATGTAACCGGGCGCCTTGCCGAACTCGTTGCCTTCCTGAATGTCCGCGGAAGAATAGTTGAACTCGGTGATCTCGGTCTCGAGAAGGCCCGCCGAGGCCCGGATGCGAAGCGTGTCGAGGACCTGGTAGTCGGCGCTCACCTCGAGGCCGTAGGACCTTGCCTTTTCCGCGTTCACGACAACGTTCCCGAACAACCGTCCATTGAGATAGTCGGGCACGACGCGCTGCGAATTGCGCTGGTCGGTATAGAACAGGTTGCCGCTCAGCGTCAGCCGGTCGTCGAGCAGGCGCGCGCGGGCGAACAGCTCGTAATTCCAAAGCGTCTCGGGCTCGAATGTATAGAAGCTGGCAGTCGCAAACCTCAAACCGGCGCCGCCTGGATTGTAGCCACGGTTTACCAGAGCCCCGACCGTCACGTCCGGTGTCAGGTCGTAGGCGAGGGAGATCTTGGGCAGGAGTGCATCGAAATTCTCGTCGAAGTCCAGAAACTCGCCGGGTGCAAAGCCGGGAGCGCTGCCGCTGCGCTGGATATGGTCGAACTGATAGCGCAGCCCGCCGGTCAGCGCCCAGCGCTCGGCAAAGCGCCAAGTGACCTCCGAAAAGAGCCCGAGACTGTCCTTCGTGTCGTCGAAGTCGGAAACGCCGCGCAGGTAGAGCGTGTCGTTTGAGACGACATGGCTGTAGTAGATGCCGGCAACGCCGCTCCAGGTGGAGTCTTCGGTGCCGAAATTGATCCGGGTTTCGTTCGAGACGTCCCGGTAGTCGATGGTGGCGCCGCCGTTCGTCCAGGGCTCGACCTCGCGGGTGATGTCTCCCTGCGAGTACTGGAACTGGTTGGTCAGTTTGACGTCGTTGCCGAAATCGTAGCCGATATCCAGAACGCCGGTGCTGACACGCGTGTCATAGCTCGGCATGGAGACGGTGTTGTTGTCCAGATCCTCATAGGGAGGATAAGCGGCTTCCGACGTCGGGCGGTTGAGCTGGGTGTGCGAAAAGGTCAGCTTCGCCTCGAGCCCGGGAATTTCCGCCGGCTCCCAAAGCAGCTTGAAGCGTCCGTTGAAGGTCTCGAAATCCTGGTCTGTATTGCCCTTCGCAAAATTCGGGTTCGTGTAGTCGATGAAGGTGTCGCGACCGCTGTAGTCGAGTGCCAACCGTGCCGCGAAATCGTCCGTAAGCGGCCCTGAAACCACGGCCGAGACGCGCTTTTTGTTGCGGCTGCCGTACTCGATTTGCGCCTCGCCTTCGGGCGTGAATGTCGGATCCTTGGTCTTTACGATGACGGCGCCGGCGACGCTGTTTGCGCCCATGGTGGTCGTCTGCGGTCCGCGGAACACCTCGACGCTCTCGACGTCCCAGATCGAGCTCGCACCAAAGACGGATTCGTAGAAAGACAGATTGTGGCCGTCGACATTGATGCGAGCGCGCGGAACGGTGCCGCCGAAGAATGCGCCGGAGCCGAAGTTGGGTCCCTGGCCGTCAACGCCGCGGAACACCGGCGCACTGACGGTGTCCGTATAAAGGACGTTCGGAATGCCCCGGACGACGTCGGAGACGTGGGCTGCCTCGACCTTCTCCTCAATATCCTCTTCCGTGACCACCTCGACGGAGGTCGCAGTGTCGAAAATGCTGCGTTCGACGCCCTCGCCCTTGACCGTGATGACGTCGAGCACCGTGACGCGGTCGGTGGTGGATGCCGCATCCTGAGCGAATGCAGGCGCAGCGAATGCGGACAAGAGCGAAAACGCGCTGACGCCACGGCCCAAGACCCTGACAAGAGTTGACGACATGATTCCCCCGAATCCCCGAGCAAGAAACGCTGGCTGGAGACGGGACCCTTGGCTCGCGCAAATGAATGATCGTGTCTCCTCAAATGCATAAGGCCTCCTTCGCTGTCAATATAAACTTGAGTTTTTGAGGCAAGTTATATTGCGAGGACGCGCACCCCTTGCTATGGTTCCCGCATCGACGGCAGCACTTCAGACAAGGCTGATGTGGCTCAAATCCGCATTGAATCTCCCGCTGATCATGACACTCGGCCTCGCCCACCGCTGCCGGCCAGAGGTAGAGAATGCCGCGAAGTCGGTCCGGCCGAGAACTTCCTGAAAGGATTGGTACGATGAGCATGCCGCAAAGCATCCGCGCGCAGCCGGCCACGCGCACCCCGGAGCGCCACCGCCATCCCGTTCGGTTGCGTCGTCTCAACGTGGAGCGCGTAGAGCAGGTCAACCACGCGATGGTGCGTCTGACACTGACCGGGCCGGAACTCGAAGGTTTCGTCAGCCTGGGATTCGACGACCACGTCAAGATGTTCTTTCCAGAACCGGGCGAGGCGGAGCCGGTGCTGCCCTCCGTCGGACCGAACGGGCTGGAGATGCCGAAGGACCGCAAGCCGATCGCCCGCGATTTCACACCGCGTCACCACGACCCGGCCAAGGGTGAACTGGCGATCGATTTCGCGCTCCACCACGACGGGCCGGCCAGCAACTGGGCGCGTTCGGTGAGCACGGGCGACAGCGCCTGGATTGCCGGACCGCGGGGCTCCTTCGTCTTTCCGCTCGATTTCGACTGGCATCTCCTGATTGCCGATGAAACCGGCCTGCCGGCGCTGACGCGGCGGCTGGAGGAGCTGCCGGCGGGCACACGCGCGGTGGCACTGATCGAAATCGACGGCGCAGAAGACGAGATCGCGCTCGAAACCGCGGCCGAGGCGACGGTCGCATGGGTTCATCGCAAGGGCGAACCTGCCGGCGAAAGCCGGATCCTTCAGCAATCGCTGAAGGCGCTCATCCTGCCAGGGGGCGATTTCTTCACCTGGATCGCCTGCGAATCGCGGATCGCCAAGGAATTGCGTTCATTCCTCATCGAGAACCGTGACGCCAACCCGAAGTGGATACGCGCCTCGGGCTACTGGCGGCGCGGCGCGACCGGCGTCCACGATCACTTCGACGACTGAGTATACGGCGCCGGGCGATCACGAAATGACGGAGACGACGCGGATGATGGAGCAGATACGCGGCGAGCTCTCCCGGGTTCTCGATAAGGAGCCCGGAGATCTGGCTGCGGATACGAACCTGATGGAGGTGGGTCTGCACTCGCTGGCGATCATGCGTCTCGTATCGCCGTTGTCGCAGATCGCGGGGACGCGGCTCGACTATGCCGACCTCGCTCGCGAACCATCGCTCGGCACGTGGCAGGCGCTGCTTTGCCGGCTTCAGAAAGGGGCCTGACACCGCCACGGCTTGCTGAGCGCCGCCCGCTTCTGCCCCTCGGGCGGGCCGCGAGGGAACGACGATCCGGCGTGCGGCCGGAGCAAGGGAGATAGAGATGGCTGGACATTCCGATCGCCTGCTGGCGCGTGACGAGGCGCTCCGCTTCGACGAAGCATTCGAGGGACCTGCAGCAGAAGCGCGGGCCGCGGAAGAGGCGCAACGGCCTTCCGAGCACGAAGAACGCACGTGGCTGGCCCAACAGCAGGACCCCGACGCTGTCTTCAAGCGTATCCTGGCCTATCGGCTGGGCGGGTGGCCCGACATCGCGAAACTCGTGCACGCGGTCCAGACCCTCGTCCGCGCCATGCCCGATCTCAATGCCCGCTACCGTTTCGATGACGATGGCGAATTGCACAAACACTTTCACGGAGACGAGGGACAATATCTGGAAGTCCTCAGTGCCGATTCCAGACGAGAAGCGGTCGAAACCATACTCGCCAGACAGGGAGCGCCCTGGCATCCCGAACACGAGCCGCCCTTCAAGGTCCTGCTGATCCTGGCACGCGGGGAAGTCGTTGTTGCCCTTCTCGTGCACCGGATCCTTGACGAGGCCTGCCCTCCCGAGAACGTGCTGGACAATCTTGCCCGCGCCTATAATGGCGACCCGCTGCGACCGGCCGTCATGCGCCAAACCGCGGCGCCCGTGACCGAAACAGATCATCCGGCACCTGTCGACTGGATCCGTCGAGGCGAACCGGACATGCAGGTCGAAGTCATCGATTTCGGCGAGTCCAGGGCAAATACCGCGAAACAGCGGGTCGCCTTACGCTACGGCACGGTCGTCGAAACAGACTCCTTGAACGGGCTTGCCGGCTCACCGCCCGACGCTTTGCGTCTCCTTGCCACCATTTCGGTGCAGTTCGCCCATTTCCTTTGCGACCTTGGCGGGCACGCGAAGATCGGCCTCGTCCTGCCACGCCAGCCCGAGGCGCGGCTCGGCGACCATGGCCTCCTCGCTCCGCCGGACCTCTTGCACCTCGTCGTGGAGCGCGACCTGCCGGTCGCCGACGCTGCGGAGCGTGTTGCGGCCTATCTGGAAGCCCAGCAAACAGAAGCTTCCGGTGGAATGCGAACCGCACCGGAGACAAGTCTTCCTCAGGCCCGCGTTGCCTGGCTCACGGATCCCCACCGTTTCTTCGCACCGCGCTCCGTCACCGTGGAACGGCTGCCCATGCCGACGCTAGAAACGCGCCCGGACCTCGCACTGGCCGTGGGCCGCGACGCCGAAGGCAGGACCATTTTCGAGCTCGTGACGGGACAGGCCGTCTCTCCCCACGCCGGCGCCTTTCTGCTGGAACGTTTCACCGACTTCGTCAGGGGCAAGGCGGTGACCGGCGCCGAAGGGGCCATTTTCCCATTCCCGCTCGTGCACGCGCCGAAACAGGCCGACGCGGCCACCGCCGCATCCCCGGGTCGAAAACCGACGGACGGCGAAGCGGTCACGGCCTTCATCCTTACCGAATTTCGAGAGGGCCTGGCTTCGCCGGAAATGGGCCCCGACGACGACTTCTTCGACCATGGCGGCCACTCGCTGATCGCGACCCGCGTCATCGGTCGCCTCCTGGGCGACCACGGTATCGAGGTGCATTTCAACGACCTGTTCAGCTATCCGACCGCTGCCTCGCTCGCGCGGCATGCGAAATTCACGGACGTGACCGCCTCTGCCTCTTCGTCGGCCGACGCCGCGAATCCATCCTCGACGGCTCCGCTTTCGCTTGCGCAGATGTCGCTGTGGAAGGCATATGCGGCCTTCGGCTTCAACGAGATCTTCAACATTCCCTTCGCGCTCGAATTCCTCGACCCTGTGGACGAGCACGTGTTCGAATGTGCCTTTACCGACATTCTCGAGCGGCATCCTGGGCTTCGCACGCTGTTCGCCATGGAGGGAGAAGACGTCCGCCAACAGGTGGTGCCGATGTACGAGCTGCCGCGGTACAAGTGGTTCTGGTCCAGCAAGGAGAGCGAAGGCGTCGACCGACATCAGGAAGCCGGCCACCGCTTCGATCTCGCCCGGGAACTGCCGCTAAGGCTCCGCTTCATGGTTGACCCCGCGACCAAGCGCCAGATCCTCTCCTTCCTGTTCCACCACATCGTGCTCGACGAATGGTCGGTCAACCTCATGATGGACGAACTGGCCGAGGCTTATCGCGCCCGCGCCGCCGGCACGGAGCCGGCCTGGGCCACGAGCCCGCGCGCCTTCCAGGACTTCGCACGGCAGCAGAATGCGGTCGGCGTCGATGCCGCCCACCTCGCCTACTGGACCGACATGCTGCGGGATGCGCCGCACGGCCTGCCCCTTTTCGAGGGCCAGACGGCGGCCGGTGACCGGGACGGCGAAGCATCGCCCGCCGGCGGCTGGGTCGAGTTCAAGCTCGAGCACGAAATCTGCGAGGGCCTTTATACGCTCGCCAAGGAGAACAGCGCCTCGCTCTTCAACGTGGCCTATGCGGCGATTGCCGCTTCACTTGCCACGCTCGGCCGGCTGGACGAGCTCGTTGTCGGCACCTCCGCCTCGGGCCGTACTGATCCCGACTTCTTCGACACCATCGGCTATTTCACCACGGTGGTGGCGCATCGTGTGCGGTTCACGGACGGAATGAAGGTCGGCGAACTGATCACCACGGTGAAGAACACGATCAATGAATCCATGCCGCATACGGACATCCCGATCGACCTCGTCGAGGAAGCGCTCGGCATGACGCCCGGCAGGGACCATCTGTTCGAGGTCTTCATCCAGATCCATGCCAAGAACAAGCTGAACGGTGCGCTGCCGACACCCGACGGCGGACGCCTCGAATTCCGTCAGATCGACCCGGACAAGCAGGAATCGCTGCTCGGACTGCAGTTCGAGGTGATGGAGGAAACCATCGGCGAGGAACGCGCAATCCGCGTGCTGATGAGCTATCGCGCCGACCACTATCGACCGGAACAGGTGGAACTGATCCGCAGCACGACGCGCAACGTCTTCGCCCTTTTCTCCCGCCCCAGTGCCTCTGCCATGGTGGTTGCCGAGCTGGAACCGGCGGCAGCGGGGGCGGAATGAATTAAGACGGGGCGGACAGAGAACCGCCCTCGTCCTTCGACAGGCTCAGGATGGGAGCGGGTTGCACGGGTGCGCATCTTCCTTCAGGAGCAGCCAACAGAGATGGAATCGTTCCAGAGGTCGGCAACCGTGCGGTCCATCACCTCTGCCGACAGGCACCGGTCGAGGAAGGCCGGCAGGTCGCGGGTGTGCCGCTCGAACGCATCCCGCCCGGTCATCGCCGGGTCGGCGTCGATGTAAAGCGTCAGGCGACTGCCGTCGTCTTCTCCCCGAAAAGTCAGGTTGAAGCCGTCGCCCAGTCCGCTCGCAAGGATGTGGCGGATCACGCGGCATCCCCCGAAATCGGGGGAACTGAAGGGCAGCACGTTGATGAGCGGAGAGAAGAAGAAGCGACTGTTCTTTGGGACGCCGCGATCCGCGGCGATCTGCTCGATGCGATAGCGGCCGTGCAGCCGCTGTTTCCTGAGCATGCCGACGCTCCGGGCGAGAAAGGCATGCAATGTCTCCTGCGGATCGAGCGACAGATGGAAAGGCAGGATGTTGACCAGCATGGCCGGCAGATGCGCGCCGACGCTTCCCCAACGGCTCATGAAGGGCAGCCACAGCGTCAAGAACTCCCGGTCACCGACACCCTGCCGGGGCATGGTGTTGTAGAGATACGTGCCCGACAGAAGGACGAGCAGGTCGGGCCAGCCGATCTTGGCCGAAGACGCTGTCGCCTGAAGGTTCCGGCACATGGCATCGGGAAGTGCGGCGCCATGGTGGAGTCCCGGTTCGCCGTAGTCCTCGCCGCCCCTGTCGAGGACAGGCAGATCGACCGGCAGGTCGAGATACTCGGACCAGAAGGCACGGTCCGCCTCCCAGCGGCGACTGCCGCGATAGGCGCCTTCCTCGGCAAGGAAGCTTGCGAAGGAATGGAAGGGATGGCCGGCCTCGGCACGGCCGCGGAAATGACGGTAGAGCTGGCCGCAACGCTGCTCGATGAGGGCAAGCCCGTAGCCATCGACGACGATATGGTGGGCGCGGAGATACCAGAGATAGCGCTTCTCGCCGAGGCGGAAGAGCAATTGCGCGGACAGTTTGTCGGTGGTGAGATTGAGCTTTGCATGCACGTCGGCATCCATCAATCTGCTGGCCTCCGCGAACGGATCGGGAAAAGCGCGCAGATCGACATGCTCCACGACGGGTGCCTGGCGCGGATCAGAGCGTTGCTGCGGGCCCTGCCCGTCGGTGCCCCGCCTGAAACGCACCGACAGCACCTCCGCTTCACGCACCGTCTGCGCGATCGCCCGCACCAGTGCGTCTTCATCGACGTCACCCTCTATAGCCAGATAGTGCGCGACGGTGGAGAGAGGCAGGTCCGGATGAGAGGAGAACTCCTCCCAGAAGTCGAGCTGACCCAAGGTCAGCGGCATCCATCCGCCGGCGATCTCGGTCTCTGACATGAAGATATTCCTCGCAACCTTGGTGAATCGGAGAATCCGCTGCTGGTTGATGTCCGCGGTGGTCGGGTCGGGATCATCGTCGGCCCTGGCTGGCAAACAGCTGCTCGACCTGACGGGCATTGCGGCAACGCACCAGTTGCTGCGGCGCAAGCTCGACGCCGAATTCCTCGCGGATCCGCATGGAGATCGGCTTCAGGTGCGAAGGCAGAAGGCCGATCGCCATGAAATCGGTCGTATCGTCCACTTCCGCGGCCGTCGCCTTGCCGAGCACGCTCAGGTAGATCTCGAGCACACGGCGTCCTCTTTGCTGCCCCGGAGCGGGGGCGGCGATTTCGATCGCCGGAGCGTCACCATCGGCCGCCGACGTCAGAAGTTCGCGGGCGCGGCGGCGGTCGGGCTTGCCGTTCGCGGAGAGCGGCAGTTCCTCGACCTCCAGAAAGCGGGTCGGGACATGCGATTCGGGCAGATGCAGCCGGGCGAAGCCGCGCAGGTCAGAAGCCGAAAGGGCGGATTGGGGCTGCGGCACGTAGAGTGCGCCGATCGCGGCTTCGCCGTGATGCTCGACGCCGTAGTCGACCACTAGCACGCCGCGAATCGCGGTGTGCCTTGCAAGCTCGTTCTCGAT
Organism: Chelativorans sp. M5D2P16; assembly: GCF_034427935.1. Classification (NCBI taxonomy): domain Bacteria; kingdom Pseudomonadati; phylum Pseudomonadota; class Alphaproteobacteria; order Hyphomicrobiales; family Phyllobacteriaceae; genus Chelativorans; species Chelativorans sp. M5D2P16. The sequence goes on from NZ_JAXQNM010000040.1 coordinate 213,589, forward strand.
GTCGGGCAATGACACCCTGACACCGCGGACCTTGACGTAACCGTTGACGCGGCTTGCGAAGAGGATGTTGCCGTCCTGGCGGTAGCACCCGCGGTCGCCGGTGCGGAAGGCGCGTACCGGAACGCCCTTCTCATCCATGACGGTCACGAAGTCGTTCTGGGTCAGGACGCCGTCTTCCAGATAGCCGAGGGCGACATTGACGCCGGCCGTATGGATGCGGCCGACGACCCCGGCCGGGCAATGTTCGCCCAGATCGTTCAGCACGAAATAGCGGTTGGCAGGAAGCGGACGGCCATAGGGAACGAGGTCGACGTCTTCCGGGCCGATCTCGTGCCAGATGCTCCAGATGGTCGTCTCCGTCGGCCCGCCGAGGGAGATCAAGCGCATCTCCGGCGCCAGCCGGCGCAATTCGGCGATGACGACCGGCTTGATGTAGTCGCCGCCTTGCGCGACGAGCCGCAGTGACTTCAGTTCGTCGCCGCGCCGGCAGGAGAGCAGCATTTCGAGAATGGCGGGAACGGAGCACCATATGGTGACGCCGTGCTCGGCGACCAGCCGGTTCCAGCCGATCGCATCCTTTTCCTCCTCACGCGTGGGCAGCACGAGCGTCGCGCCGGCAGTGAGGCAGCCGAACACGTCGAACACGGACATGTCGTGATGAAGCGGCGTTACCGAGATGAAGACGTCGCGTTCGCTGACCGCCCAGTCGTTCAGGGTGCGGCCGATCACGTTGGACGTCGCCTTGTTGGACAGGACGACGCATTTCGGCTTGCCGGTGGTGCCCGAGGTATAGAGATAGTAGGCGGGTTCCACGCTTGAGGAGAGTTCCTCGAGCGGGGATATGAGCGCCCACGGGTCGGCCGGCGCTTCGCCCGCCAGAAGCGCCTCGGACGTCGCGGACTCGAAATGGTCGAACGTGCCCGGCGAGATCACGAGGTCGGGGCGGCAATTTTCCAGCAGGTAGCGCAACCTGTCGGCCGGCGAGGCGGCATCAATCGGCACCCAGATCGCCCCGATCAAGGCACAGGCGAGCGTGACGGTCGTGTGCTCGGGGCTGCGCGGAAGACAGATCGCGACGACACTGCCCTTGCCGATACCGCGCGCGGAAAGCGAAGCCATGACCCTGCCGACCCGATCGCCGAGCTCGGCATAGGAGACGCGATCCGCGCCGCAGATCAGCGCATCCTCGTCCCGCCCGGCATTGAAGAGATTGTCGGCGATACGCTTCAGAAAGCCGCTGCAGGAGAAGTCCTCTTCCGCGCCGTTCAGCCGATAGTGCCCGTGGTCGAGGACATCCCGCGCGGAGAATTCAAGCACACCTGCCGCGCAAATCGCTTCCACCGCCCGGTCGATGGCCACGAGAATATCGGACACAATCGTGGAATCGATCGCTTCGCGGGCATGATCGATATCGAGGACGAGATTGCCCTCGCCGTCGGCCGAGAAGCGGACGTCCATCGCCACCTGCGGGGTCTGGGTCAGCCCGGCGTGTAGTTGAACCGAGCTCTCCCGGCCGAGCCCCGGCCAGGACAGGCCATTGGTGATGACTACCGGCAGCACCGGCCCGCCGGGATGAGTGTTCATTAGGAGCCTGTTGATGTCGATGCCCGAAAAGGACAGGTGTTCGAGCCCCTCCAGTATGTCGCTCTGCATCGCGCGGGCACGCTCGGCGAAGCTGCCCTGACGGATGTCCCAGTTCACCGCGACGAAGGTCGAACGGTTGGCGAGAGGACCGGCGGCCTGGGGCGCGACCGGAACGCCGACGCAGAGCACGCCTTCCTCGAGCCAGCGCGACAGCGTCTCGAGAATGACCGCGGTCAGGGCCGAGTTCTTGAACAGACGCTCCCTGGCGCCGATACGGGAGATCTTCGCAAACCTCTCGCGCGTGACGATCAGGCTTTGCCGCGCGTAGCGGGAGACCTTGACCGTCTCGAGCGGCTTTCTCCAGGGCAATTGCGGCGGCCCTTCGAAGGATCGCAGCTTCTCCGTCCAATAGGCCGCATCCTCTTTGCGTTTCGCGGCCGGTTCCGGCGCGGGGGAAGGTGCGCCGGCGGTTTCGGTCGGCAGCGTTTCGCCGAACAGTTCGACGATCAGCGAGGCGATGGACCGGCCGTCCAGGATCAGCGCGTCGAAAAGAAGAAATACGACACCGGTCTCCGCGCCCGGATCGTCCGCATCGGGCTCCGGCAACCGGAAGGCGGTCACCTGCCAGGGCGGACGGTCGAGATCGAGCAATTGGTGCGCATAGTCCTCGCGAAGAGCGTCTATCCGTCGGAGCGCTTCGGCGCGTGGCAATTCGCTCAGGTCAACCTCTTCGAAATTCACCACTGGTTCCGGCGAGACACGCTGGACCAGCCGCTGGGCGTCGATGCGCGTGCGCAGGCTTTCATGGCGACGGACGAGGTCGAGAAGACGCGCCGGCAACGCGGCAAAGTCGATGCCTCCGCGATATTCGCGGAACTCCTGCATGGCGACCCCGCCGAGCGGCAGATGCTCGCCGCGGCCCAGCAGATAGGCGCGCTGGAGGGGCGTCAACGCTGTTTCCATGCCATCTTCTCCGGTCTGCGGCGGCTCGACGGATTCCGGCGCCCGGTCGGGTTGCGCTGAGCGGGCAAGGATTTCCTGCAGCGGTGTGTCGAGAAAATCCGGGTTTGCGGCGACGCACCGGGCGAAAGACACGTAGCTTTCGAACATTTCGCGGACCCAGTCCTCGGGAAGCGCGTCAAGCCGGATGTCCCAGTTGATCAGCATGCCGCCATCGATGGAGGCCACCTGGGCGTCGAGGGCGACCTGGGGGCCCTGCGAGATCACCCAGTTCATCGTACCGAAGGTCCGGGTGACCCGCTCTGACAGGAGCTCACCGCCGGGGACGTCCAGGCCCGCGGTGAAGACGATCGGGGATAGTTCCATCGCCCCGTGTTGGCGCGAAAGATCGCGCATGACGCTAACGCCCGGATAGGCCGAGTGGGACAGCAGATCGGTCATCTGGGCACCGAGCCCTTCGCAAAGCGCGGCCGGCGTTGCCGGCGAAGCGAGATCGACCCCGAGGATGAGAACGTTGGAAAACTCTCCGACGATCCGGTCCACCTGTTCCACCATGTGCAGACGCCAGAACATCGGCACGTTGAGGCGGAAACGCTCCGAGTTCGTGGCACGGCCAAGGGCGGCGGCGAACAGGCCGAGCATCAGGGTGGAACTGGTCAGACGGCGCCGGCGGGCGGTTTGGAAGAGCGAATCCCGTTCCTCGGGCGAAAGCCGCGCCGCCAGGCGGTCGCTGCGGGGTGCCGCCGCGCCCTCGCCTTCCAGCAGCGGCAGAGCCGGCGCCGGCGGTATTTCTGCGAGGCGGTCGCGCCACCAGCGCCGATCGCGCTCGCGCTGCCGCTTGAGGTCGGCGTCGGCATTCATACGGTCGAGCCAGTCGAAGAAGCCTGGCGCGGCCGCTTCGTCAGGCGTTTCCGGGTCGTCGTAGAAACGGGCGAGATCCTCCATCACGATCCGGAAGCTCGCCGGGTCGACGGCGATCATGTCGGTATCGACGTGAAGCCGGCTGGCACCGCCGGGCAGGAGGCTCAGTCCGAAAGCCGCCGCCTGACCGGAGGCGAGATCGGGCTGCCGGTGGCTCCATGTCCGGCGCTTCGCCTCGAGCTGCTCTTCGAACGCCGCCGGCGGCAAATGGCTGAGGTCGTCGACCGACACGCGGAGCGCCTTGCTTCGATTGTCGATGTCCTGGAGGCCGGCAGTATCGACGCGCAGCCTGAGCATCGGGTGGGACATGCACAGGCGATCGACTGCGTGCTGCAGCCGTTTTGGGTCGACATCCCCACCGTCGAACTCCGCGTAAAGATGCGCGGCGACGCCACCAAGGGCGGATCGAGACCGGCGGCCCACCCAATAGGCCGCCTGCATTGGCGTCAGCTCTCTCATCAAAACTCTGTGATTGACAAAACATGATTACGATACTCAAGTATTAGCCACCGTCAACCATCGGAGGAGATGTTCCATGCAAACAGGAACTCTCATGATCGATCACGCAGACGCAGCGGAGCTGCCTTGCAGCGAAGGAAATCTGCTCTTCACCTCGGGAGACCGCGAACTCAGCGCCAGCGGTATCCGCGAACGAATCACCGCTCCCGCGCTCGGCGGAAACAAGCACGAGAGCAGCTTCCAGCAGACTATCGAGGGTGCCTTCGCCCGGGCCCGGAGGGCCGGTCAGGACAATCCCATCGTCATCGGCGCCATCCCTTTCGACCTAGGAGAGGCCACCTGCCTTTATGTGCCGGAGCATTACGCGTGGCGCGAGCGCATGGCCGCCAGCGCAGCGGTGGACGCAGACATGCCGGGCCTGGTTGCCCAGCGCAGCCTGCCCGACGAATACGGTTTCAAGCATGCCGTCGAGCATGCGATCGTCAATTTCCGTCACAGCGACGTGCGCAAGGCGGTGCTTTCGGTGGTGCGGGAGTTGACGTTCTCCGGCAGTGTGGACGTTGAACGGCTGCTCGCCAGCCTGCGCGCCCAGAACCGCGAGGGCTACCAGTTCCGCGTGCCGTTGCCCGATGGCGGGGAACTCGTCGGCGTCAGCCCCGAACTCTTGATGCGCAAGGAAGGCGACCGGATCGTCTCCAACCCTCTTGCGGGATCGGCCAGGCGCATGTCCGATCCCGAGGCCGATCGGGCCAATGCCGAACGTCTCGTGCAATCGGAAAAGGACCAGTACGAGCACAGCCTCGTGGTCCAGGATATCCGCAGGCTCCTGGAGCCGCATTGTGCAGAGCTCCACGTGCCGGAGCGGCCGTCGCTCATCAACACGGCCGCACTCTGGCATCTCTCCACGAGGCTGGAGGGCCGCGTGAGCGATCCGTCAGCGTCGGCGCTGCAGCTTGCCTGCCTGCTCCATCCGACACCGGCCGTATGTGGCTTTCCGACAGAGCGGGCCCGGCGCCTGATCCACTTCGTCGAACCCTTCGAACGCGGCCTTTTTACCGGCATGGTCGGCTGGTGCGACGCGGAGGGCAACGGCGAATGGGTGGTGACGATCCGCTGCGGCATCGTCAAGAGCGACACCGTGCGCCTCTTCGCCGGCGCCGGCATCGTCGAGGCTTCCGAGCCCGACTCCGAATGGGCCGAGGTGCAGACCAAGCTCGGCACCATGCTCAGCGCCTGCGGCCTCGCCGCCTGACATCGCACGAACCCTGCCGATCAACTGGTGAGAGACATGACGATCGAGTTCCAACGCTGGCCGGAGGAACTGGCCAACCGGTACCGCGAACGCGGTTACTGGATAGACGAGCCGCTGACCCGGATCCCGACCGAGCAGCGGCGGCTGCGCCCCGAGGCGACCGCCGTGATCTGCGGCGAGCGCCGCTTCACCTACGCCGAGATGGACGCCTTCTCCTCCAATCTCGCGGCACGCCTGGCCGCCCAGGGGCTCGGCAAAGGTGATACCGCGCTCGTGCAACTGCCGAACGTCGCCGAGTTCTACATCGTGTTCTTCGCGCTGCTGAGGATCGGGGTGGCACCGGTGAATGCGCTCTTCAGCCATCGCAAGCTGGAGCTGACCGGCTATGCGGGGCAGATCGCGCCGCGGGTCCTGATCGCCTCGCGCCGGCACGAGCTTTTCGCCGACGACGGCTTTATCGCCGAGTTGCGCAAGGTCTCGCCGGGGCTTTCCCTCGCGCTCCTGCACGATGAGGCGTTGCCTGACAACAGCCTCGACCACTGGATGCGGTCGGCGCCGGAGGAAAGTCCGGACTTTTCGCCCGCAGCACCCGACGAAGTGGCCTTCTTTCAGCTCTCCGGCGGCAGCACCGGCACGCCGAAGCTCATTCCGCGCACGCACAACGACTACGACTACAGTGTGCGGGCAAGCGCGGAGATCTGCGGCCTCACCCCCAAGACGCGGTTTCTCTGCGCTCTGCCGGCGGGGCACAACTTTCCACTCAGCTCCCCCGGCGCCCTCGGGGTCTTTCACGCCGGCGGCTGCCTCGTCATGGCGCCGAACCCGGAACCGCTGGCCTGCTTCGCCCTGATCGAACGCCATGCGGTGGATATGGCCGCCCTGGTGCCGCCCGCCGTGGCGCTGTGGCTGCAGGCCGCACCGGACCACCGGGATGCTCTTAGTTCGCTGAAGCTCGTCCAGGTCGGCGGCGCGAGCTTCGCCGACTCGCTGGCAAAACAAGTGCCAGAGGCGCTCGGATGCCGGCTGCAGCAGGTCTTCGGCATGGCGGAGGGGCTCGTCAACTACACGCGCCTCGACGACGCGGACGAACTCGTCTTCACCACGCAAGGACGCCCGATCAGCCCCGACGACGAGGTGAAGATCGTCGACGAGGACGGACGTGAAGTCGCCGACGGGGAGCCGGGCATGCTGGCAACCCGGGGACCCTACACGTTCCGCGGCTACTACCGCAGCCCCGAGCACAATGCCCGCGTCTTCGACGCCGAGGGCTTCTACTATTCCGGCGACGTCGTGCAGCGCACGCCGGCGGGCTATCTGAGGGTCGTCGGGCGCGTGAAGGATCAGATCAACCGTGGCGGCGAGAAGGTCGCGTCCGAGGAGGTGGAGAACCTGATCCTGCTCCACCCCGACGTCACGCATGCGGCATTGGTCGCCATGCAGGACACGCTGCTCGGCGAAAAGAGCTGCGCCTTTATCGTCTCGCGCAATCCGGACCTGAAGGCACCGGCGCTCAGGCGGCATCTGCTTGCCCTCGGGGTCGCGGAATACAAGCTGCCGGACCGCGTCCGCCTCATCGACAAGATGCCACTTACCGCCGTCGGCAAGATCGACAAGAAGACGTTGCGCGACCAGCTCGCGCGACCCGCCGCGACCGCTCTGACCTGATCGAGGTATCCCATGGCCATTCCGACGATCGCCGATTATCCGATGCCGCAGCCGGAGAGCTTTCCGGCCAACAAGACGAAATGGCAGCCCTCGGCCGAGCAGGCCGTGCTGCTCATCCACGACATGCAGCGCTATTTCCTGCGGTACTACGACGCCGACGGGAGGCTGCTGCCGCGGCTGATCGACAATCTCGCCAGTCTGCGGGCCTGGGCTCGTGAAAACGCGGTTCCGGTCATCTACACGGCCCAGCCGCACGATCAGCCGGCCGCCGATCGCGCGCTGCTCAACGACATGTGGGGACCGGGGCTCACCGTCGCCGATCCGACCTTGCAAGGGGTGGTGGCCGAACTTGCCCCCGGCGCCGAGGACACGGTGCTGACCAAATGGCGCTACAGCGCATTCCAGCGTTCCGATCTCCTCGAACGGATGAAGGCCTGGGGGCGCGATCAGGTCGTGATCGGCGGGGTCTACGCCCATATCGGCTGCATGGTGACGGCGGTCGACGCCTTCATGAACGACGTCCAGCCCTTCCTCGTCGGGGACGCTGTCGCCGACTTCTCGGAAGCCGAGCACCGCATGGCCCTGCAATATGTGGCGACACGCTGCGGCGCGGTTATCGACACGGCAAGCCTGGTGGACGGGCCACGGCAGGAGACTACCCGTGACTGGTTGCAGGCGCGGGTGCTGCAGCTCATCGAGGACGAAGGTGAGACGGAACTCGATCCGGACGAGAATCTGATCTTCTACGGCCTCGATTCGCTTCAGGTGATGAAACTTGCCGGCGAACTGAAGGAGCGCGGCATTAGCGTCGGCTTCGATGAACTGGCGCGCGTGCCGACCCTCAACGGCTGGTGGACGCTGATCGAGGAAAAGCGCCTTGCCGCCTGAAGGTATGGAAATGGCAGGCCGACAATTTGCCGGCAAACGCGTTCTGGTGACCGGGGCGGCCGGCGGCATCGGCCGCCGGATCGCCGAGCGTTTCGTCGAGGAAGGCGCCGACGTGACGGGCCTCGACCGCGAAACGGATACAGGTAAAACGCTGTTCAGGCTGCTTGCCGTCGACATCGGCGATCCCGCTCAGGTCGAGACCGTCAGCGAGCGCCTGAAGACGGAGGAAAACCGCCTCGACATCATGGTCAACGCGGCGGGCATCCTCCGGCTCGGCAATGCCGAAACGCTCACGCCGGAGGATTGGCAGACCTGCATAAACGTCAACGCCGGCGGTCCCTTCCATCTGCTGCGCCAGTGGATTCCGACCTTCAAGGCCCAGCGCAGCGGCGCCATCGTCAACGTGGCGTCCAATGCCGCCCACGCGCCGCGCGTCGGCATGACGGCCTACTGCGCATCGAAGGCCGCGCTGGTCAGCTTGAGCCGCTGCATCGGGCTGGAACTCGCGCCCTTCGGCGTGCGCTGCAATGTCGTGTCGCCGGGATCGACCGACACGCCGATGCTCGGCGGCATGCTCAAGGCTCCAGCCGACCGCGAGCGGTTGCTTGCCGGCCTGCCGGAGCAATTCAAGCTGGGTATCCCGCTCGGCAAGATCGCCACGCCGGACGATATCGCCGAGATGGTGCTCTTCCTCGCGTCCGACCGGGCAGGCCACGTGACGCTGCAGGACGTGGTGGTCGACGGCGGGGCGACGCTCGGTGCCTGATTTTCAAGCGGTTGCGGCGCCATGATCGCAGAAGCCGGCGCACGGAACGCCTCTTTCCCACCTGGCCGGCTCCAAGAGCTCTGGCCATGGCTGGACGAGCCGGCGGACTGCCGCTGCGTGGCGATGCACTTTTCATGGAACACTGGCAGCATGGGACCGCTCGATGCCTCGGACATCGACGTCCCGCCGCGTATCGCACGCGCCGCTCCGCGCCGCCTGGCGGAATTCGTCGCCGGACGCCGCTGCGCCGGCGAGGCGTTGCGTCTGTTGTCCGGCAGGACTTCATTCCCCGGTCAAGCGGAAGACCGGGCACCGGTCTGGCCCGAAGGCATCCTCGGCTCCATTTCGCACAGCCGGGACCGTGCGATTGCCGTTGCCGGACGGTCCGAGCGCTATCGCGCACTCGGCGTCGATCTCGAAACGGTGCTGACGGAGACCGAGGCGCGCGAGATCGCGCCTCAGACATTGACCGAACGGGAGCTTGCGCGTTTCGGCAGGCGTGTCGACGCCTTCACGGTCGGCCTCGCCTTTTCTGCCAAGGAGAGCCTGTTCAAGGCGCTTTATCCGATCGTCCGCCGGTTCTGCGGCTTCGATGCATCGGAACTCGCGGGATGGGACTCCGAGGGGACGGCCCTTCTGCGTCTCACCGAAGACCTGTCCCCGGAATGGTGCCGCGGACAGGAGTTCGCCGTCCATTTCGGTTGTCTCGACGGTTTTCTCATCACACGTGTGTCGATCGAGCGGGGGTAAGCCGGCCGCCTGCAGAAAGGCGCAGCACTGATGGCACAGCGGACCATATTGTGCCTGATTGATTTAAACATGATCTTTATAGTCAAGTTTTTCTTGTCAGTATCAATGTTTGCCCGCATAGTGACCGTGGCAGTTTCGGCCTTTGCGTTCTCTGAAACCGGGGAACCACGGCTCGCTGACACTGCCCTTTTTTCTTGGCCTCAGTCGAAAGGAACGAGCACCATGCCACCTGACGCTCCGGCCCCGTCGATGCCGCAGTCGAGCCCCCCTATCAAGCTCCTCAAGCAGATTGCCGCTTATCGCACGTCCCAGTGTATCCGCGCGGTGGTGGAACTCGGTATCCCCCGGTTCCTGGAGCAAGGTCCGCGTCCGGCGGACGAACTGGCGCGCGTGGCCAACGCCCATCCGGAATTGCTCGCGCGCGTCCTCGACCATCTCGTCAACGAGGAGGTGTTCGGCCGCGACGAGGACGGCCGCTACTTCAACCTGCCGGCATCGCGTTTCCTCGTTCCGGGGCACACGCATTCGCTACACCCCTGGGTGACGTTCGAGCTTGATCCCCTCTACTGGCGCGCCTGGGAGCGGCTCGCCGAACAGTTGCGGACGAACAAACCGGCCTTCGAACTGGCCCATGGGCGCTCTTTCTTCGAGTGGCTTGCCGAAGACGATGCCGCGCGCAAACGCTTCGACGACGAGATGCGTGCCGTCTCGAAGGCCATGGGTGGCGTCGTCGTGGGCCATCTGCGCTTTCCGGAAGGAACGACTATCGTCGATGTCGGCGGTGGCGACGGGTCGCTCCTGGCGCAAGTTCTGGTTCGCAATCCCGGCACGAAGGGTCTGCTGTTCGAATTGCCCCGCGCGGACGACACGCTCGATCCGCTGTTCAAGGAACTGATGGCCAACGATCGTGCGTCGTTGGAACACGGCTCGTTCTTCGAAAAGACCCCTTCGAACGGTGACGCCTATATTTTCAGCAGAGTCTTTCACGATTTCGACGACGAAGTCGTCCAACAGATCCTGGCGAACACGCGCGCGGTGATGAAGGGGCACGAGCGCCTCTTCGTCGTGGACATCATGCGCGATCCTTTAAAGCCGAAGCCGGGGGAGTCCGCCCAAGACATCCTCATGCTGGTGCTGCTTGGTGGACGCGAGCGGACGCCGGAGGAGTTTTCCGAACTGTTCTCCTCAAGTGGATTCGCCACCGTTTCGGTCACGCCCACGGAATCTCCGCTCAGCATCCTGGAGTTTTGCCGTTCCGCTGAAGATCCGAAGCAAAAATTCTCTGCTTAGGGCGTGCGTATCGTTCTCCCGGCTTTGCGAAAGAGCTGCCCTCACAAAGGTGGCGCCGGCGGGTGGTTTGGGTTAGGAAACCCGGCAGTGCGCCGAGGAGAAAGACGTCCGGGACAGATGATCGAAACGCCGTATTACCTGATCGACAAAGCAAAGCTTCTCCAAAACATGGAGAAGATCGCCCATGTGCGCGAGAGATCGGGGGCGAAGGCGCTGCTGGCGCTGAAATGCTTCGCAACCTGGTCGGTCTTCGACCTGATGCGCGACTACATGGACGGCACCACCTCCTCGTCGCTCAACGAGGTGCGTCTCGGCCACGAACGGTTCGGGAAGGAGACGCATGCCTACAGCGTCGCCTACGCCGATCACGAGATCGACGAGGTCGTCAGTCACGCGGACAAGATCATCTTCAACTCGATCGGGCAGCTCGACCGCTTCGCTGACAGGGCTTCCGGCATCGTTCGCGGGTTGCGCCTGAACCCGCAGGTCAGCTCGTCGAGCTTCGATCTTGCCGATCCGGCCCGCCCTTTCTCCCGCCTCGGCGAGTGGGACGTGGAGAAGATCGAAAAGGCGATGGACCGCATCAGCGGCTTCATGATCCACAACCACTGCGAGAACGAGGATTTCAGCCTCTTCGACCGCATCCTTGGGCGGATCGAGGAGCACTTCGGCGCGCTTCTTTCAAGGGTCGAATGGGTCAGCCTCGGCGGCGGCATCCACTTCACAGGCGAGAACTATCCGCTCGAGACCTTCTGCGACCGGCTGAAGGCTTTTGCCGACAAATACGACGTGCAGGTCTATCTGGAGCCCGGCGAAGCCTCCATCACGCAGTCCACGACGCTCGAAACCACCGTTCTCGACACACTCTTCAACGGCAAGCACCTCGCCATCGTCGACAGCTCCATCGAAGCCCATATGCTCGATCTCCTGATCTACCGGGAAAGCGCCAAGGTGACGCCGAACAAGGGGCCACACCGCTACCTGGTCTGCGGCAAGTCCTGCCTTGCAGGCGATATTTTCGGCGAGTTCGATTTCGAGCGGGAGTTGAAGGTCGGCGACCGCGTTTCCTTCCAGGATGCGGCGGGCTACACGATGGTCAAGAAGAACTGGTTCAACGGCGTGAAAATGCCGGCGATCGCCGTCAGGGAACTGGACGGCAGCATTCGGACGGTCCGCGAGTTCACCTACGCGGATTATGAACAAAGCCTCTCCTGATAAGACGTGGCACTGGACGGAAGGAGATATCCCGAGACATGAAGAAGAATGTGCTCATCATCGGCGCCGGCGGCGTTGCTCAGGTGGTCGCGCACAAATGCGCGCAGAACAACGACATTCTCGGCGACATCCATATCGCCTCGCGCACCAAGGCCAAATGCGATGCGATCGTTGCGAGCGTGTACGAGAAGGAGGCGATGAAGCAGCCGGGCGTCCTCGAGGCCCATTCCCTCGACGCGCTGGATATCGAGGCGGCCAAGGACCTGATCCGCAAGACCGGTTCGCAGATCGTCATCAATGTCGGCTCGGCCTTCATCAACATGTCCGTCCTGCGCGCCTGCATGGATACCGGTGCCGCCTATATCGATACGGCCATCCACGAGGAACCGGACAAGGTCTGCGAGTCGCCGCCCTGGTACGGGAACTACGAGTGGAAGCGCGCCGCCGAATGTGAAGAGAAGGGCGTCACTGCGATCCTCGGCGCCGGCTTCGACCCAGGGGTCGTCAACGCCTACGCCCGCCTCGCCAAGGACGAGTATCTGGACAAGGTGACCGATGTCGACATCGTCGACGTCAACGCCGGCAGTCACGGCAAGTACTTCGCCACCAATTTCGACCCAGAGATCAACTTCCGCGAATTCACCGGCATCGTTTACTCCTGGCAGAACGGCGAGTGGCAAGAGAACAAGATGTTCGAGATCGGCAAGGAGTTCGACCTGCCGGTGGTCGGCAAGCGCAAGGCCTATCTGTGCGGCCACGACGAGGTGCATTCGCTGGCAAGGAACATGGACGGTGCGGACGTTCGCTTCTGGATGGGCTTCGGCGACCACTACATCAACGTCTTCACGGTCTTGAAGAACATCGGCCTTCTGTCCGAGCACCCGGTCAAGACGGCGGAGGGACAGGAGGTCGTGCCGCTCAAGGTGGTCAAGGCCTGCCTGCCGGATCCGGCCTCGCTCGCGCCGGAATATGAAGGCAAGACGTGCATCGGCGATTTCGTCAAGGGCATGAAGGACGGCAAGGAACACGAGGTCTTCATCTACAACGTCGCCGACCACAGGCAAGCCTACAACGAAGTGGGCAGCCAGGGCATCTCCTACACGGCCGGGGTGCCGCCAGTCGCCGCCGCCATGCTGATCGCCACCGGCGAGTGGGACGTGAAGAGGATGGCGAACGTCGAAGAACTGCCGCCGAAGCCGTTCCTTGGCCTGCTGAACAGGATCGGCCTGCCGACCCGCATCAAGGACGTGGAGGGCGACCGGGCGTTCACGCCCTGAGCCGCTCGAGCTGAGCAATCATTTTGATCGCGGCGCTTGCGCGCCGCATCTCTCGCTCATGGCGTGTCGCCCCCGCGTAAATCCGGCGGCTTACCTGTCGATCCGGACCGGCAACCAAGTTAGGTGCCGGACACGGCCGCCGGATCCATCCACATCGGCTCGAACACATGGCCGTCGGGATCCTCGAAGGTGCGGACATACATGAAGCCCATGTCCTGCCGCTCCTGGACATCGGCCCTGCCGCCGGCGGCCGCGGCCGCTTCGGCGATGGCGTCCACTTCCTCGCGGCTGTCGCGGGAGAGCGCGATCAGCATTCCGCTCGTCGCCTTCGAATCGGCGATCGGCTTGGGCGTGAAAGTGGCGAAGTAGTCGTGGGTCAGCAGTTGAAAAATGATGGTGTCCGACCAGACCATCGAGGCAGACTGATGGTCACTGAACTGTTCGTTCTTCGTGCAACCGATCGCCTCGTAGAAGCGGGTTGCGGCGGCAAGATCCTTCACCGGCAGGTTCAGGAAGAGCATCTTGGGCATTGCGGGTCTCCTTCGGTTTGCGTCGACTTGCTGCACGTGTCCGGAAGGCAATCAGGCCAAACCCCGGCGAAGGGCGATAGCGGCAATGAAGAGCGCCATCGCCGCTGCCGAGGTAACGGTCCGCACATGGTTCCAGAAGGTCCAGTCCTTCAGATAGCGCGACCAGACCTCGGCCGCGCCGGTGCGCGCCAACTCATTGTTGAGGGGCACGTTGTAGATGACGGTGACCAGGAACATTCCGATCACGTAGACCAGTCCGCCGGCCAGCATGACAGCCGCACCCGGCTCGCCCCAGCGGAACAGGGCTAGGGTCGCCAGAGCAGCGCCGGTGAGCGTCGTCCCGAAGAAGAGCGGCATGAAAAGCGAGCCGAGGATCGTCGCATTGATCGAATTCATGGCCGCAATGCCGTGCGCCTGGTCGATGCGCGCGAGTGCCGCCATGATGAATGTGGAGAAGGCGAAATAGAGCCCGGCGAGGAGGCCGCAGCCGATTGCCGAGAACCACAGTAGGATCGTGACGATTATCTGCATCAGCCTCTTGCCTCCGGGTACCTGTTGCCGCTGTTCGACGGCCATGGTGACATCTTCGCTCTACTCGAACATCCCTTTCGGCGTTTCACCGTTCAGGAACGGTTCGACAAAGGCATGCAGCAGCGCGGGCTGCCTGATGACGGCTGTGTGCGCGGTCGCCGGCATGACGGCCAGCCGCGATTCGGGAAGCGGTTCACCCATGTCGCCCATGACACCGCCGCCGAGCAGCCGGAACATCGACACCGAGTGCTCCAGCGTCGCGATATCGGCGTCGCCGGTGATGATCAGCACGGGAGTCTTCAGCGCCTTCACGTCCTCCTCCCAGGCCATCGGCTCGTGCTCGAGCGCGATCAGCTTCTCGACCAGAACGGGGAAGCCGTCGGGATCGGGCGCGAGTTCGCGATATTGATCGGCGAAGTGCATGTCGAGGAACATCTCCACCGTCATTTGCGGAATAAACGCCTTCAATGCGGGTTGCCAGCCTTCCGCATCGTAGGCGACGGATGCCGCGGCGAGCTTGTTCACCTTCTCCGGATGCCGGATGGCGAGTTGAAGGCCGGCGGCCGCCCCCATCGAGTAGCCGAACACATCGGCTTTATCGATGCCTATCGCATCCATGAAAACCGCCACGTCGTCGGCGAGATTCTGGTAGGTGATGGGCCGGTCGATATCGGTGGTGCGGCCGTGGCCTTGCAATTCGAGCGCATAGACCTCGTGGCTTTCGGCGAGCATCGGGATGATCTCACCCATCGAGGGAATGTTCATATAGGCGCCGTGCAGCACGATCAGCGGATCCCCCCTTCCCGAAACCTCGTAATACATCTGCATGCCGTTCACCTCGACGCGGTTGCTCACCGGTTCGGATCGGGCGATGGTGAGGCCGGCAACCAGTACGGCGGCAACAACGAGGGCGGTGCGGAACATCGTGTTTCTCCTCTTCCGTTATGCGTCGCTGCCGAAGCCGGTCGCGAGCAACGCCTTGAATGTCGTCATCAAAAGGACGAGCGAGTCCAGGATATCCCGACACGCATGCGCGAATTTTTCCGATGCCTTGGAACATCGCCTGATGTCCGAAAGCGCCTACAGCACAACCTTCAAGAGGGCCATGGACTGCCCGCCACGGCAATATGGAGGCGGCCGCAGTCGGAAATCTCTGCCAAACGGCTGGGAGGAGACCGGCCGCGCCGGTCGACGTCAGCCCGGCGATGACCGTTTACAGGTGATCGCCGGCAAGTAGAGCGAGAACGCCCCCTGGATCACCAAAAAAGGCGCGGCCCTTCAGGGCCGCGCCTCTCGTACCGTACAGCGCCATGCGCGGATGCATAAGGATATTGTCAGTTCCTGAATCCGCGCATCACGCTTTGAACACCGATTTCGGTTCTCGGGCCGGCGAACTAGCGCTGCTCGCTGCCCATCTTGCGGCTGATCAGCTCGAGATTACGATCGGCATCCACCATGTAGATTTCCTCGTAAACCCTTCCGTTGTCGTGGAATTGATGCCGGAATGTCGAGCCGACGGGGACCCGCTCGAGTTTGACATGCGGCTGGCCATCATAAGTGATGCTGCCAGGGACGGGCTCGATAGCGAAGGCCGAGGTTGCAACGGCGGCGAATGCAAGGGCAGAGATAATCGTCTTCATCCCTTAATCTCCTATGTGTTAACAATTGCACCTGGACGCCACTCTTTTACTTTCATAGAGACGCCTCAGTGACCTTAATCTATGTATCACCGTCCGGGCAGATAATAATAATTTTCACGAACTCTTTGTTCTTGAATTGAGGACAAACGTTTTTCTATATAACTATAATTGTTCTCACCCTTTGTTCTGAAAACGCTGCTTTGCTTGGATTTCCTTTCCGATACCGCCTGTGGCGGCAATCCACCGAAGACGGGCGAGCGCGCGCTAAGCGGCCTGTCTGCCGTAGGAACGCTGGATCGTTTCAAGGAAGGCGTTCAGCGCGGCCGTAGCAAGCTTCCGCGACGGATAGACGAGACTGATCGGCAGCTCCGGCTGTTCGTAACCCGCAAGCAACCGGACAAGGCGGCCTTCACGCAGATCGTCGGCAACAAGAAACTCCGGCAGGCTGGACACGCCAAGCCCGTCGAGCGCCGCCGAGCGGATCATATCACCATTGTTGGAACTGAAGACCGGCGCGATCTTCTGGTGGATGACCCCGCTGCCGGCATGAAAGGTCCAGGTCTCCGCGCCGGATACGTTCGTGTAGTAGAGGCTACGATGACGCGCCAGGTCGCGGGGATGCTCCGGCACACCGCGAGCGGCGAGATAATCCGGAGACGCCACCACCTGCAGGCGCGAACCATGCAGACGCCTGGCGATGAGGCTGGAATTGTCGAGTTCACCAATGCTGATCGCGGCGTCAAAGCCCTGGCCGATCAGGTCATGGTGACGATCGTCGAGCACCAGTTCGAGGCGCACGTCGGGGTACTCCTTCATGAAGCGAAGAACGAGCGGCCGGAGAGTGCACAGGGTGTAGGTGATCGGAGTGCCGATCTTCAGTTGGCCGCCCACCTTGCCCGACTGGTCGCGTACGGAATCGTTGGCCGCCTCCAGCTCGGCGAGGATGGTCCTGACCTTCTCGAAATATTGGCGACCAAGCGCCGTCGGCCTGACCGAGCGGGTCGAGCGTGTGAGCAGACGGACGCCCAGTTCCGCCTCGAGGCCGGAGATATATTTGCTGCAAACGCTTTTCGAGATTCCGAGGCGTTTCGCAGCAGCCGAGAAACTTTCCTCTTCGACAACAACCAGAAAGCTTTTCAGTACCGTTGTCTGCAACGCGCTGCTCCTTAGCTGCTGGACGCAGATCCGGCGGATGATCGTCGGGGACCCGGAACGAGATGCGCCGGATCGATCCGGATCTGCCACCGCCGGTCACGCGCGGGTGTTGATCTTGTATTCTGAGGAAGGGCGGCGTCCCGGGTATACAGCCGGAACGGTCGCTTACGGTGCATAGTCGCTGCGATTTTCCATCAAGGAGGCATGAGACCTCGCCGCTGAAATACGCTCCCTATTTCAGCATCCACTTTGCTGTTTGCAATCGTTCGGCAAAGCCTATCCGCAGACTGTGGCCAATCGACCACACCCACCATTCGTACACATTCCCCGGCTGGCCGTCGTGCAGCGGCCCTGGCAATCGGTTCGCCGGAATGGGGATAGACGCGGCCTTTGGTTTCGCTGCCGTCCGCCCGGGCGGCACGCTGGCGGTAACGCGGAGGACCGGCGCAACAAATGGAACGCCATCGTGAGCCGCATGTGGGCGTGTCGGGTAAACCGCTTCCTTCAGAGCGGTACGGAGTCAGCGGCCGCTGACGGTCCGAACCGCCTACTCAGATCGCCAGATATTCGTTGCGCAACTCGGGGTCCTCCAGGACCGCGGATGCCGGTCCTTCGAAGACGATCTGGCCCATGTCGAGGATCAGGGCGCGGTCTGCAAGCTCCAGCGCGGCAATCGCGTTCTGCTCGACGATGATCGTGGTGATGCCGAGTTCCTTGATCTGGCGGACGATGCCTTCGATCTCGCGCACGATCACGGGCGCCAGTCCCTCATAGGGCTCGTCCAGCAGCAGCAGCTTGACTTCGCGTGCAAGCGCCCTGGCGACGGCCAGCATCTGCTGCTCGCCGCCCGACAGGGTGACGCCTTCCTGATGGCGCCGCTCCGCCAGGCGCGGGAAATGGTCGTAGATCTTCTCGATGGGCCAGCCCTTCGGCTTCGCGATCTGGGCAAGCTGCAGGTTTTCCTCCACCGTCAGGCCAGGGATGATGCGCCGGTCCTCCTGGACGATCTGGATGCCGGCAGCAGCGGCCTGGTAGTCGCGGTATTTGTGCACCGGCTCGTCCCGCAGCCAGATCTCGCCGCGTTTAAGCTCCGGGTCGGAAGCGCGGGCGAGTGTGCGCAGGGTCGAGGTCTTGCCCGCGCCGTTGCGGCCCAGGAGCGCGACGATATCGCCTTCTTCGATGTCGAAGCTCACGCCCTGCACAATGTAGCTCTCACCGTAATAGGAATGAATGTCGCACACGCTGAAGAAGGGCGATGACCTGACGGCCGTCCGGGCCTCGGCGTTCGTCATGGCGTCCATCAGTGGGATCCTCCGAGATAGGCTTCCTGAACGAGCGGATTGCCGCGCACCTCGTCCGGCTTGCCGTCGGCGATGACGGCACCCTGCGCCAGCACGGTCACCCGATCCGCCAGCGAGAAGACCACATGCATGTCGTGCTCGATGATGACCTTGGTCATTCCGCGCTTCTTGATTTTCTGAAGCAGGTCGATCGTGGCGTTGGTGTCGTGCCGCGACATACCGGCAGTCGGTTCGTCGAGCAGGAGCAGGCGCGGCTTTTGGACAAGCCCCATGGCAAGCTCCAGCCGTCTTTTGTCGCCCCGCGACAGGTTCGCCGCCAGTCGGTCCTTCTGCTCGACCAGGCCGACATCCTCCAGCCAGTGCTCCGCCTCCTCGATCAGCTCGCCCTGGCGGGCGGCAACCTGCCAAGCGTTCAGGCTGAAGGCGCCGTCGCGCCTGGCGAAAGCCGGGATCATGACGTTCTGGAGGAGCGACAGGTCGGGGAAGATCTCCGGCGTCTGGAACACGCGCGCCACGCCGAGCTGGTTGATCTCGTACGGGCGCTTCCCGGTGATCACCTCGCCGTCGAAGACGACAGCGCCGCTGTCGGGCGCGAGCCGCCCGATGCAGACGTTCAGCAGCGTCGACTTTCCGGCCCCGTTCGGCCCGATGATGGCATGCGTCATGCCCTCCATCACCTGCAGGTCGATGTTCGAAAGCGCGCGCAGGCCGCCGAAATTCTTGTTGACGTCGGCAATGTGGAGAACCGCGTTTTGCATCTGAGCCTCCTACTTCGCCGTTGCAAGTTTGGTCGGCTCGGCGGCGGTCTTCTTGCGCCGGGTGAAGAGTGCGCGGATTCGGCGCGCGCCTTCCATCAGCCCTCCCGGCAGGAAGGTGACGATGAGCATGAAGATGACACCGAGCGTAAGCAGCCATCCCTCGCCGACGAACGGGGCGGTGATGGTGACGAAGAAGTCCTGCAGCCCGTCAGGCATGAAGGAGTAGACCGCGTGCAGCCGCGCCTCGTGATAGGCCGAGAAGATGTTTTCGAAATACTTGATCACCCCCGCACCGATGACGGGTCCGACCAGCGTGCCGGCGCCACCCAGGATGGTCATCAGCACGACCTCGCCCGAGGCGGCCCACTGCATGCGCTCCGCCCCCGCGAGCGGGTCGGTCACGGCCAGCAGCGCTCCGGCAAGGCCCGCATACATGCCCGAGACGACGAAGGCAGCGAGCGTGTAGGGGCGCGTGTTGAAGCCGGTGTATCCCATGCGGCTCTGGTTCGACTTGATGGCGCGCAGGCTCATGCCGAAGGGCGAGTGGGCGATGCGCATGGCGAGGAAGAAGCAGATGATGAGGAGCACGGCGCAGAAATAGAAGCCGGCATAGCCGTCCATGTCTATGCCGAAGAAGCTCGGAAACGGAATCCCCGGCGCGGCGGCGACGCCGGACAGGCGGTCGAGGATCCGCGGGTCGCCGAGTGCGAGTTGCAGGCCCGTCTCGCCATTGGTGACCGGCGTGAGGACCGAATAGGCGAGGTTATAGGACATCTGCGCGAAGGCGAGCGTGAGAATGGAGAAATAGATGCCGGAGCGTCGCAGGCTGACATAGCCGATCACGGCGGCGAAGAGGCCGGACAGGATGACGGCGAATATCACGGCCGGCACGACGTTCATGGTGAGCAGCTTGAACGACCAGACCGCCGCATAGGAGCCAACGCCGAGAAAGGCGGCATGGCCGAAGGACAGATAGCCGGTGAGACCGAACAGGATGTTGAAGCCGATGGCGAAGATCCCGTAGATCGCGAATTTCTGCAGGAGATCGGGATAGTTCGCGCCCACCGGATCGAGCCAGACCGGCATGGTGAGCACCGCGATGGTGAACGCGGTCATGAACAGAACTTCCTGGCGGAGCGTCGTCATCTGCATGTCAGTCTTCCATCACTCCGCGACGGCCCATGAGGCCTCTCGGCCGCACGAGAAGGATCACCACCGCCACGAGATAAATCACCACTTGGTCGATGCCCGGCAGCAGGTCTTTCACCTCGTTCATCGAGGCGAAGCTTTGCAGGATGCCGAGCAGGAAACCCGCGAGCACCGCACCAGCCACCGAGCCCATGCCGCCGACCACCACGACCACAAAGGAAAGCACCAGGAAATCCATGCCAAGATGATAGTCGGGCGGCACGATGGGCGTGTACATGGCACCCGCCATGCCGGCGACCGCGGCGGCGATGCCGAAGACGACGGTGAAGCGGCGCTGGATGTTGATGCCCAGGAACCCGACCGTCTGGCGGTCCTGCATACCGGCACGCACCACCATTCCCCATGTGGTGAACTGGAGGAAGGCGATCACCAAGAACACCATCAGAATGGAGAAGGCGAGATAGACCAACCGCCACCAAGGATAATAGACGCCGGCTCCGAGCCCCAGCCAGGCCCCGACATCGGCACTGCCCGAGAAGGCGCCGGGGGCGCTCACGGGGATCGGATTGGCGCCGAAGAAGGCCTTGATCACCTCCTGCAGCACGATGGCGAGACCGAAGGTGACCAGAATCTGCTCGGCATGCGGGCGGCGGTAGAAGAAGCGGATCAGCCCGCGCTCCATTGCCACGCCGAAGAGCAGCATCACGGGAACGGCGACGAGGAGCGAAAGGGGGACCGAATACTGCAGCAGGAACGCCCCGAAGTCGCCGAGCCACGCCTGCACCAGGGGCGTGCGGATTTCCATCGGGGAGCCCCAGGGGGTGAGTTGGTCGGGGTCGACCGTCACCGTCTCCAGCCTCAGAAGCCGGTTGACGAGAACGGCGACGAAGGCGCCGAGCATGAACAGCGCGCCGTGCGCGAAATTGACGACTCCGAGCGTGCCGAAGACGAGCGTCAGACCCAGCGCGATCAGCGCGTAGGCTCCGCCCTTGTCCAGTCCGTTGAGCAGTTGCAGAAGGAACGCGTCCATTCAGTTTACCCTTGCCACCCGCCGCGACGAAGAGAGCGTAAAGGCCGGGCGAAACTGCGCCGCCCGGCCTTCTTCCCCCCGGAGATCGTCAGCACTTGTTGCTGACGGGGCCGAGCTCGCCGCCGAAGATGGACGGGTCGTACATTACCTGTTCCGTCGGCACTTCCCTGACGACCTGCAGCAGGTCGTACTTGTCCTTGGGATCCTCCTTGCCCTGCACCACGAGCACCGGCTTGAAACACTGGTGGTCGGCGCCGCGATAGAGCGTCGGGCCGTTGCCCAGCCCGTCGAACTCGAGATCCTGGAGCGCTTCCACCACGCCCTCGGGATTGAACGTGCCGGCAGCTTCGCAGGCGTTGGCGTAGAGCAGTGTCTGCACGTAGCAGGTCTGCGCCGCCTGTGACGGCGGCTGGCCGTACTCCTGCCCGAAGGACTTGGTGAAGGCCTTGGTGCCTTCGTTCTCCAGCTTCCAGTCCCAGTTGGCGGTGCCGTAGATGCCCTTGATCGCATCGCCGGCGCCCTGCGCCATCAATTCGGAGAACAGCGGCACGACGATCTGGAAATCCTTGCCGTTGACCTGCTTGTCGCGCATCCCGAACTGGACGGCCTGGGTCAGCGAGTTGATCATGTCCTTGCCGTAGTGATTCAGGATCAACACATCGGCGCCCGAATTGAGGACCGGCGTGATGTACTGCGAGAAGTCGCCGGCGCCGAGCGGCGTGCGCACGGCCTGCACCGTTTCCCAGCCGAGGGCCTCGGTGGCATTCTTGATCGATTCCTCCTGGGTCCAGCCCCAGGTATAGTCGGCGGTCAGATGATAGGCCTTGCGGTCCTTGCCGTAGGCCTCGGCCAGCACCGGCCCGAGTGCCTGGCCGGACATGTAGGCATTGAAGAAGTGACGGAAGCCGTTGCGCTTCTTGTCCTTGCCGGTGGTGTCGTTGGAATGCGTCAGGCCGGCCATGAAAATGATGCCAGATTCCTGGCACAGCGACTGCACGGCGACGGCGACGCCGGAGGACGAGCCGCCGGTGATCATCAGCGCGCCGTCCTTCTCGATCATGCGCTTGGCCGAGGCACGCGCAGCATCGGACTTGGTCTGCGTGTCGCCGGTGACGAAGGTCACCTTCTTGCCCAGGACGCCGTCGCCCTTAAGCGCCGTCCCCTTGAAGGTGTTCAGCATGCCGCCGTCACCCTCGCCGTTCAGATGCTGGACGGCAAGCTTGAGGGCGCGAAGTTCGTCGGCGCCTTCGTCCGCGTAGGGGCCGGTCTGCGGAACGTTGAAGCCGAGCACGAGATTCGCGCCTGTCGGGGCGTTGCAGAAGTCCTGCGCCCGCGAGGCGCTGGTGAAGATGGTCGGCATCGCCAGACCGGCGCCCGCCACCGCGCTGCCTCGCAGGAAGACACGCCGGGTGATCCTCTCAAATGTCATCAATTCCTCCCTTGGCTGGTTGAACGCAACATCCGGCAGGATGCGCGCCACCTCGCGCAAGTTATCGCCGTATCCGTCAACTTTTCAATAAGTAATTGGTATGAAAGGATATTTTTGTAAATATATTCCTATTGCGATAGGATTCTGTGTAAGGTATTTACAGGTCATGAGGAGGAGGAAAGCTCGTGGCGCGCAACCTGACCGGGCTCAAGATCCGCTCCTTCCGCAGGAAAGCAGGCCTGACCCAGAGCGCGCTCGCGGATCGCGTCGGCATCTCGGCCTCCTATCTCAATCTCATCGAAAGCAACAAGCGCTCCGCCGCCGGCATGCTGCTCGTCAAGTTGGGCGCGGAACTGGGGGTATCGCCATCGGAACTCGACGGGCTCGCCGAACGCCGCCTGGTCGAATCGCTGGAGGAACTCGCCACCGATCCGCGCATCGGCGGCGAGGGACCGCGCGCCCGCGCCACGGAGGATCTCGTCGGCCGGCACCCGGAATGGGCGGAGTTGATCCTCGGCCTCTACCGGGCGTTCAACGACCAGAGTGAGGCCGTGCTGGCACTGGCCGACCGGCTCAACCACGATCCGTTCCTCGGCGAAAGCGTGCACCGGATGCTGACAAGCGTCACTTCCGTCAGCTCGGCGGCGGAAATCCTCGGTAGCGCGGACGATCTCGCCCCGGCCGACCGCGAGCGCTTCCTGGCGATCATCGCTGCCGACGGAGCGCGTCTCACGCAGACGGCGCGCGCCCTGCTCGACTTCTTCGACAATTCCACCATGCGCGTGCGCTCGGCCACGTCGATGGAGCACGTCGACGCCTTCATCTTCCAGTCGGACAACTATTTTCCGGAACTGGAGACGTTGGCCGACGAGTACCGGCGGGAGGCTCTCGCCCTGGAAATACCCCCTGAAGCGGACGATACGGCTTCGGTTCCCGCCAGGGCTGAAAGCGCCCGCTTTGCCGCCACGCGGGTGCTCGCCGGCCGCGTGGCGGAAGAGGCGGTCAACACGATCGTCAATGCCCACCCCGCGCTTCCGACCGAGGAAGCCCGCGCGCTTGCGCGCGCCGCACTCATCAGCTATGTGGCCGGCGCTTTCCTCATGCCCTACGAACGTTTCCTGGAAGCGGCCGAAGCGTGCCGCTACGATCTCGATCAGCTCTCCCGCCGCTTCCGGGTGTCCTACGAGCAGGCGGCCCATCGCCTTGCCACGCTGCGCCGGCCGGGTGCCGCCGGAGTCCGTTTTGCCTATATGCGCTCGGACGCCTCCGGATATGTGACCAAGCGCCTGCCGCTGCCGGGACTTCCGTTGCCGCGCTACGGCACCGCCTGTCCGATGTGGCCCGTCTACGGCGCCTTCCAGACGCCCGGCCCGACGGCGCGCTGCTTCGGCGAACTGCCTTCCGGCGACGGTTTTCTCTTCTTCGCGCGCGCGGTGGAGAAGCAGTCGGCAAACGTGGGACATCCGCGCAAGCTGCT
The DNA here is from genome assembly GCF_034427935.1 of Chelativorans sp. M5D2P16. Lineage (NCBI taxonomy): Bacteria > Pseudomonadati > Pseudomonadota > Alphaproteobacteria > Hyphomicrobiales > Phyllobacteriaceae > Chelativorans > Chelativorans sp. M5D2P16. The sequence continues at coordinate 237,616 of NZ_JAXQNM010000040.1, forward strand.
GTCGATCATGCTCGCCTGCCCGGCACACGAGGCCGAGAACGTCGTCTATGGAGACGGCCTCGACCGGGCGCGCGCCACCATTCCCGTGGGGACGGTGTGTCGGCTGTGCCCACGCACGAACTGCACCCACCGCCAGGAGGCGCCGCTGATCGCGTGAGAGATAAGCATGCAGGAAGGGACTATGTTCACGTGAGCGTGGGTCATATACTGCGGCGGGAGGAGCCATGGGAGGATCGGGTCTGTCTTCGCAACGTATTCTAATAATCGAGGACGAGCCGAACATCGTTGAATCGCTACGTTTCATCCTCGAACGGGCGCGATTCGCGGTCGATGTCGTCTCGAACGGGGCCGCTGCGCTCGAAAGGCTGCGGCGCGAGCCCTTTGCCGCGGTCATTCTCGACATCATGCTGCCTGGCATGGACGGCTTCGACGTTCTGAGGGCGGTGCGCGAGGAACCGGGGCTTGCCGCGCTTCCGGTCGTCGTGCTGACGGCGAAGGGCCAATCGAGCGACCGCGACATGGCCATATCGAGCGGTGCCAGCGCCTACATCACGAAACCCTTTTCCAATGCCGAGGTGGTGGCGCAGGTGAGGAAGCTGACCGGAATGTGAAATGAACGAGATCGAAACAGGCGGACGTGGCGCGCGGGACGCGGCTAAGGTGCTGCCCTTCCTGGCGGCCGTTCTCCTGGCGCCGCCCATCGTGCTTATCTTCACCGCTCCGGTCACAATCGCCGGCATGCCGCTGATCGTCGTCTACCTCTTCGGGGTCTGGACTGCGGTGGTGTTCGCAGCCTTCCTTTTGTCGCGGCGCCTGGCCGAGGGCGAAGCGCCCGGGGACGAGCCGCGCCGCCCATCCGACGGTAAGAGGCGCTGATGCTTCCCACCGACGTCGTCATCCTGGTTTGCCTCGGCTATGTCGCCATCCTGTTCGCGGTGGCCTTCGCCGGCGACCGGCGCGCGCGCAGGGATCCCGGCGGCTGGCTCTCCTCGCCCCTCGTCTACACGCTGTCGATCTCGATCTACTGCACGTCCTGGACGTTCTTCGGCGCCGTCGGTTCGGCGGCACGCAGCGGATTCGAGTTCGCCACCATATATCTCGGCCCGACGATCGTCTTCGTCGGCTGGTGGGTCTTCCTGCGCAAGCTGGTTACCATCGGCCGCGTCTACCACACCACCTCGATCGCCGATCTGATTTCGGCGCGCTTCGGCAAGGACCCCGCGCTCGGCGCGCTCGTCACCGTGATCGCGCTCATCGCGACCGCGCCCTATATCGCGCTCCAGCTCAAGGCGCTGACGGCCAGCTTCCAGGTCATCACATTCCCCGCCGGCGCGGTGACGGCGGCGAAGATCAACCTCGAACCGGACTTCACGACCACCTTCTGGCTGGCTGCCGGCCTGTGCGTCTTTTCCATCATGTTCGGCGTGCGCAACATCGACGTGAACGAGCGCCATCATGGCGTCATCGCGGCCATTGCGCTGGAAGCCGTCGTCAAGCTGGTCGCGCTCCTGACTGTCGGGCTGTGGGTCGTCTTCGGCCTGCAGGACACACCCGCCGCTGCCTTCGACAACGCGCCGGTGAGCCTCACCAATCCCGACGCGACCTTCGGCACACGATGGCTCACGCTCTGCTTTCTCGCCGGCGCCGCCGTTATCTGTCTGCCGCGCCAGTTCCAGGTGACGGTGGTGGAGAATTCAAGTGAAAGACAACTTCGCACCGCCTCCTGGCTTTTCCCGCTCTATCTGCTGCTCATCTGCCTTTTCGTCGTGCCGATCGCCGTCACCGGGCTGAACCTGCTTCCGGAAGACACCAACCCGGATCTCTTCGTGCTCACGCTTCCGCTCAGCGCCGACCGAAACACCATCGCGCTGCTTGCCTTCCTGGGCGGCTTCTCCTCGGCGACCTCCATGGTGATCGTATCGTCCATCGCGCTTTCGACGATGATCTCCAACCACATCATCATGCCGCTGGCGCTGCGCTTTTCCATCGCCCCCTCCGAGAGCGGGCAGGCCATGCGCGGCTTCATTCTTGGCGCGCGCCGCATCAGCATCGTCTTCATCGTCTTCCTGGGCTTCATCTATTTCAAGCTGAGCGGCACCGGGAGCGCGCTCGCCTCCATCGGCCTCATCTCCTTTTGCGGCGTGGCGCAATTCCTGCCGAGCCTCGTCGGCGGTCTCTACTGGCGCAGGGCCACTCATGGAGGGGCGCTGGCGGGGCTCGCAGCGGGTTTCCTCGTGTGGGGCTACACGCTCTTCCTCCCGAGCTTCGGCGGAACGTTCCTGATGCCGGCGTCGATCATCACGCACGGGCCGTGGGAGATCGGCCTTCTCAGGCCGCAGGCGCTGTTCGGCCTTGCCGGCATGGATCCGCTCGTTCACGCCGTCTTCTGGAGCATGTTCTTCAACGTCGCGCTGTTCATCGGTGTCTCCATCCTGTCCGAGCCAACGCCGCTTGCGCGGTACCAGGCGCGCCTCTTCATCGATGTCTTCCGCCGGCGGACCGAGGGCGAGGTGAGCATCATCCGCCGTACCGCGCGGATCGCCGATCTGCGGCGCATCGCCGATCGCATCCTCGGGCCCGCCGAGGCGCTGGAGCTTTTCGCGCTGACGGAGCCGGCGGACCGGGCGACGACAGCGAGCGACGAGCTCATCTCTCTGGTCGAGCAACGGCTGGCGGCCAATGTCGGCGCGGCGACGGCACGCTCCCTCGTTTCCAGCGTCGTGACGAGCGAGACGATCAGCGTCGACGAACTAAAACGCCTGGCCGACGAAACGGAGCAGATCCGCGCCTATTCGGCCGAACTCGAACGGAAGTCGCGCCAGATCGAGGAGGCCGCCGCGGAGCTTGCCCGTGCCAACCAGCAGCTTCGCGAGATCGACGTGCAGAAGGACGAGTTTCTGAGCCAGGTGAGCCACGAGTTGAGGACACCGATGACCTCGATCCGCTCCTTCAGTGACATCCTGCTTTCGACCCCGGACCTCGGCGAAGGCCGGCGGCGACGCTTCCTGCAGATCATCCAGGACGAGAGCATCAGGCTCACCAGGCTCCTGGACAGCATTCTGCACCTGAACCGGATGGAGAATGGCGGCGTCGAATGGGAGGTCGAACCCTTCGATCCAGACGCCGCGCTCGACCTTGCCATGGCGAGTTGCGAGGCGCTCGCCCGTTCCGAAGGGGTGACGCTGAAGCGGATGGGTCGCGCCCGGCGCGCGGTGGTCGAAGGCAATCGCGACCAGCTCGCTCAGGTGTTCATCAACCTCATCTCCAACGCCATCAAGTACAACACGGCCCGCGACCCGCTCGTCACCGTCAAAAGCGTGGCGCGCAAAGGCATCTACGAAGCACACGTGGATGACAACGGGCCGGGCATTCCCAAGTCGGAGCGCGAGCGCATCTTCGTCAAGTTCTCGCGCGGGCCGATACCGCGACAGGTCGGCACGGGACTGGGACTGGCCATCAGCCGTCAGATCGTCGAAAACATGGGCGGTACGCTGACGCTTTCCGAAAGCAGGCTGGGCGGCGCCAGATTCACGGTGGGGCTGAGGACGACCCAGGCTGCATCAACGCCATCGCCGGCCGCCTCGTCGCGCGACGTGCTCGACCGTGCACACGAAGACGCAGAGTCCAGCGCCGTCAGTTCCCGCCCGTAAGGTCGTCTTCTGCTTCCTGCAACGACACCAGCTTGAAAGCGCTCATGGCCGACACCTCGGGCAGACCGTGCATCCAAAGAGCACAGGCGGGCGCCAGATCCGGATCACGTATCTTCATAGAGGCCGAGATACCTCTCGCGCAGCACGTTCTTCTGCACCTTGCCCATCGTGTTACGCGGCAGTTCGTCGACGAAAAGGACGCGCTTGGGCTGCTTATAGCGGGCAAGACGGTCCTTGAGGCTGTCCAGGATCGCCCGTTCATCGATCGCCGCCTCCGGTTTTACAACCACAATCGCTGTCACGCCCTCGCCGAAATCAGGGTGCGGGACACCGATAACCGCGCTTTCGACAACGCCCTGGAACCGGTCGATCTCCGTCTCGACCTCTTTCGGATAGACGTTGTAGCCGCCGGAAATCACCAGGTCCTTGCCGCGCCCGACGATGTGGACATAGCCCGCTTCATCGATCCTGCCGAGGTCTCCGGTGATGAAGAAGCCGTCGTCGCGGAACTCTGCCCTGGTCTTTTCCGGCATGCGCCAATACCCCTTGAAGACGTTGGGGCCGCGCACTTCGATCATGCCCACCTCGCCCTGCTCCAGCAATTCGCCCGTTTCGGGATCGGTGATGCGCAATTCCACACCCCGCAGGGGGAAACCGACCGTACCGGCAACCCGCTCGCCCTCATAGGGGTTGGAGGTGTTCATGTTGGTTTCGGTCATGCCGTAGCGCTCGAGAATGGCATGGCCCGTGCGCTCACGGAACCGGCGGTGCGTCTCGGCGAGCAACGGCGCGGAGCCGGAGATGAAAAGGCGCATATTGGCTGCTGCCTCGCGGGTGAGACCTTCGTGCTGCAGAAGGCGGACATAGAAGGTCGGCACGCCCATAAACGTGGTCGCCTGAGGCAGCAGCCGCAGGATTTCCTCGGCGTCGAAACCGGGCAGGAAAAACATCGAAGCACCCGAAAGAAGGACGACATTGGTCGCCACGAAGAGCCCGTGCGTGTGGAAGATGGGCAGGGCGTGGATCAACCTGTCCTTTGCCGTGAAGCGCCAGATGTCGCGCAGCGTCACGGCATTGGACAGAAGATTGTCATGGGAAAGCATCGCCCCCTTCGAGCGCCCGGTCGTGCCCGAGGTGTAAAGGATGGCGGCCAGGTCGTCGGGACCGCGCGGCACGTCCGCGAACGCACCCCCGGCGGCGCTCGCGCGCTGCATGAGTGTGCCGCCTCCTTGGCGGTCGAGTGTTTCCACGTTGGCGCCATGCCTGGCGGCGAGCACGGTGACATTCCTTGCCGCGTCGGGCGATACGACGACCAGCCTCGGCTCGGCATCGCCGATGAAGTAGTCGAGCTCGGCCAGTGTGTAGGCGGTGTTGAGGGGCAGGTAGACAGCCCCCGCCCTGAGACAGGCGAGGTAGAGCATCACGGCCTGAGCGCTCTTTTCCACCTGTGCCGCAACGCGGTCCCCGGGCGTGACACCAAGCTCGACGAGCGCCGCGGCCAGTTTCGCGGTTTCATCCAGCATATCCCGATAGGTCCAGCGGCGATCGCCCGGCACATCGATGAGCCTCCCCTCGCGATTTGCTGCCGCACCGCGGATGGCGTCGAACAGGTGATTGCTCATGAAGCGGACTCCCTCGATTCACTGCCGGCTTCAGGACAGCCGGAAACGCTTCTCCCGTCACACAGCGCTTCTGTAACCGAACGGTCGGCCATGTCGTAAGGCGGCGGAGCAGAGAGAGGACGGTAAATTGCTGAAATTCAAGATTCCAGTGAGGACATGTGGTGCCGAACGATAGTCCGGACGAAAGAAACATGATATAAGCGCTCCACTATTGATGCCGTGAAGCGGAGTCTCTATGGCTTCTGCCGTCGCATTGCACAGAAATCATACCTGGAGGGTTCCGATGAAGTTTTCGTTTGCCGTCGCCCTGGCCGGCCTCGGCATCTCCACTGCTCATGCAGCGGAGCCGTCGGCCATTCTCGACACCTATGCCGACGTCGCGCTGGCCGGCTATGAGGACAGCCTGGAGACCGCACGCTCGCTGCAGAGTGCGGTGGAGGCGCTGGTCGCCGACCCCTCGAAAGGGACGCTGACTGCCGCGCGCGAGGCCTGGCTTGCTTCCCGTGTTCCCTACCAGCAGACGGAGGCCTATCGTTTCGGCAACGCCATCGTCGACGAATGGGAGGGCAAGGTGAATGCCTGGCCGCTGGACGAGGGGCTGATCGACTATGTCGACGCCAGCTACGGCACCGAGTCCGACGTCAACGCGTTCTACACGGTCAATGTTATCGCCAATGATCATGTGAGCGTGGGCGGCGAAACCGTCGAGGTCTCCGAAATCACGCCGGCCGTCATCCAGTCCCTTCATGAACTGGGCGGCATCGAGGCGAATGTCGCCACCGGTTATCACGCTGTCGAATTCCTCTTGTGGGGGCAGGATCTGAACGGCACGGGACCGGGCGCCGGCGAGCGTCCCTACACGGACTTCGATCCGGAGAACTGCACCGGCGGCCATTGCGAGCGCCGCGCGCAGTATCTGACGGCCGCGGCAAGCCTGCTCGTCTCCGACCTGGAGGAGATGGTGGCCAACTGGCAGGAGGATGGCGCCGCACGGAAGGCGCTGACCGACGGTGACCCGGATGCGGGGCTGACGGCGATCCTGACCGGCCTCGGATCGCTCTCCTATGGCGAGCTTGCCGGCGAGCGCATGAAGCTCGGGCTCCTCCTGAACGATCCGGAAGAGGAGCATGACTGCTTCTCCGACAACACCCACAACAGCCACTTTTACGATATCGTGGGCATCAACAACGTCTATTTCGGCCGCTACGAGCGCACGAACGGGGAGACCGTGGAAGGGCCGAGCCTGGCAGAACTCGTACGCGAGAAAGATTCGGCGCTTGCCGACGAGGTGGAGGCAAAGCTCGCCGCTACTCTCGAGGCCGCCGAGGCGCTCAAGGAGCGCGCCGAGACGACAGAGGCCTACGACCAGATGATCGGCGAGGGCAATGACGAGGGCAACGCGGCCGTGCAGGCCGTGATCGACGGGCTCGTCGGCCAGACCCGCTCGCTGGAGCGCACGATCGCCGCGCTCGACCTATCCGGCGTGACGATCGAAGGCTCCGACAGCCTGGACAATCCAGACGCCGTCTTCCAGTAAGACGCCCGAGCCGCCCGTCCTTCGGACGCGGCGGCTCCCTCTTTCCGCCTGTCGGTGCGATGCGTTTTCCTGTTCGATCTTTCCTGCCTCTCATAGCGGCATTCCTCACCCTCCTCATCGCTGTCGAGGCGCGGGTGCCGGCCCCGCGCGACGATCTGAGCGAAAAGGATCGTGCGCGTGTGGAAAAGGTGACGCGACCGACCACGGACTTCACCGCCGCCGAGCGTTTCGAGCGCAGGCAGGCAGGTGCCGCGACCTCCACGAAGCGCGTCAACGCCGATGCCTACTCGCATCCCTCCGCCAATCTGAAGTTCGAAGACGAGCAGCGCTTCCTGCTCGGCAACGGGCTTTTCCGCAAGGAGTGGGTGTCCGCCCCCTCCTCCACCCAGGCTTCCGACGGGCTTGGGCCGCTCTTCAATGCACGCGCCTGCCAGTCCTGCCACATAAAGGACGGCCGTGGCCACGCGCCTGCGAGCCGGAAGGATGCGGCTGTCTCCCTGCTCGTGCGGCTCTCGGTGCCGCCCACGGAGAAACAGGAAGAAGCAATTCGCGACGGCCGCCTTTCCGTGGTTCCCGAGCCGGTCTATGGCGGCCAGCTCCAGGATTTTGCCGTAGCCGGGCTGCCGGCCGAAGGCCGCGTGCGGATCGACTACGCGGAGGTGCCCGTGCGGCTCGGCGACGGCGAGATCGTGCGTCTTCGCAGGCCGAAGCTTTCCATCGACAATCCGGGTTTCGGACCTCTGCATCCCGACGTCATGCTTTCGGCCCGTGTCGCCCCGCCGATGATTGGTCTCGGGCTCCTGGAAGCGATCGACCGTGGTGACATTCTTGTTCGCGAGGACCCGCAGGACGCGGACGGCGACGGTATCTCCGGCCGCGCCCGCTGGGTGCGCGACAAGGCGGGCGAATGGCATCTCGGCCGCTTCGGCTGGAAGGGCAATGCCATGAGTGTCGAGCAGCAGACGGCCGACGCCTTCTTCGGCGACATGGGCCTTTCCACGCCGCTGGTGCCGGACCACTGGGGCGAATGCACGAAAGCCGAAGGTGCCTGCCGCGAATTGCCCCATGGCGCCCAGCCGCATCTGGGGGCGGAGGAGGTGCCGGCCGAGCTGCTCGACCTCGTCGTCTTCTATTCGCAGAATCTGGCCGTGCCCGCGCGCCGCGACGTGGACGACCCAAGCGTCCTCGCCGGCAAGCAGGTCTTCTACGAGGCGGGCTGCACGAACTGCCACACACCCAAATTCGTGACCCGGCGGGACGCCGCCGTGCCCGCGCTCGCCTTCCAGCTCATCTGGCCGTACACCGACCTTCTGCTTCACGATATGGGCGAGGGTCTCGCCGACCACCGACCGGAAGGTACGGCAACCGGCTATGAATGGCGTACGCCGCCGCTTTGGGGGATCGGTCTTGCAAAGACCGTGCACGGCGAGGCAACCTTCCTGCACGATGGCCGCGCGCGAACACTTCTGGAGGCGATTCTGTGGCACGGCGGCGAGGCGAAGGCCGCACGCGACAGAGTGGTGGAGATGGACAAGGCCGACCGCGACAATCTCATCCGTTTCCTGGAGTCGCTGTAGATGCTGAAGACGCTCCTTCTTTGCCTCAGCCTTGCCTTGAGCCTGCCGGTGCAGGCGCAGGAATCCGGGCATATTCCGCCCGATATCGGCACGCGCGTGGCGGATCGCTACGCCGCATCGAGCCTTGCCGGTTTTGCCGGCGTGACGGGGCGGCTGCGCGGCAAGATTGAAGAGCTTTGCGCGAGACCGGGCAAGGCTGCCCTTGCCGAAGTGCGCGCGACCTTCGCAGACACGATCAGGGCCTGGGCCTATGTCTCAATCCTGCGCTTCGGGCCGCTTGTCGAAGAAAACCGCTTCGAGCACATCTTCTTCTGGCCGGATCCGCGCGGAGTGACGCTGCGCCAGGTGCAGGGCGTGCTCGCGGAAAAGGACGAACAGGCGGCAAATCCCTTGACGCTCAAGGAAAAGAGCGTGGCACTCCAGGGCCTGCCGGCGCTCGAATTCGTACTGTTCGGCTCGGGCTCCGAGGCGCTTGCCCGAGTGGGCGACGGTTTTCGCTGCCGTTACGGCACGGCGATCGCTGCCAATCTGGCCAATCGCGCCGCAGCCCTAGAGGCCGCCTGGGCGCCGGGCTCTTCGTTCCACGCCGCGTTCACCGAGCCCGGCGCGGACAACGCCCTCTACCGCTCGCCGAAGGAGGTGGCGGGCGAAGTGGTCAAGGCGCTGGGCACCACGCTGCAATTTGCCCGAGACGCCGAGCTTCTGCCGGCCCTCGGCGACGATGCAGCAAAGGCCAATGGCCGGCGCGCGCCGTTCTGGCGCTCCAATCTCACCTTCGCTCTGGTCGGTGCGCAGATCGAGGGCACGATGGCGCTCCTTCAGTCGACCGGATTCGGCACCCGGCTCGACGCGGAACGCCGGGCCGTCATCGACACGGTTCTGTTCGATCTGGAGCATGCACTGGGTGCGGTCGACGACGTGCAGGCGCCGGCGGAGACAGCCTTCGCGGAGGAAAAGAGCCGTCGCCGCATCACCTATGCCGCCGTGGCACTCAAGGGCGCCAACCGCAGCATCAGCGAAGAGCTTTCGGCCGCTATCGGATTGACGATGGGCTTCAATGCACTCGACGGCGATTGACCGCAGAACCTTTCTGGCGCTCGCCGGCTGGGCGTCCTTTGCGCCCGCACGGGCGGGTGCGGCGGAGGAGGCGCTGTTTCTCGGCGCGAGGCTGAACGGCAGCCAGTTCGAGGCCGCCGTCGTCGACGCGCGCGGGCGCGACCGACTGGTGCTGCCGCTCGAAGCGCGCGGCCATTCCTTCGCAATCGACGCACCGCGCCGGCGTGCTGTCGCCTTTGCACGCTCGCCGGGCCGCTTCGCCATCGCCTTCAACGTGGACGACAGGGCGGAACCGGTCGCCATCGCCGCTCCGCCCGACCGCCATTTCTATGGCCACGGCATCTTCACGCCCGACGGCAAGCTGATGCTCGCCACGGAGAACGATTTCGAGGGCGGGCGCGGGGTTGCCGGCATCTATGACGCGACGGACGGCTTCCGCCGCATCGGCGAATTTCCGACCGATGGTGTCGGGCCCCACGAAGCCGTCCTGCTGCGGGATGGCAGGACGCTGTGCGTGGCCAATGGCGGCATCCTCACCCATCCCGACTACGGCCGCACCAAGCTCAACCTTGCCACGATGGCGCCGAGCCTTGCCTATATCGACATCGCCAGCGGCGAGGTGACGGAGAGAACGGCACTCGCCAAGGAGCTTCACCGGCTTTCCCTCCGCCACATGGCGGTGGATGCGGCGGGCGACGTCTGGTTCGGCTGCCAGTACCAGGGCGAGACGGCGGAAAGGCCGCCGCTGGTGGGCCGGCACCGGCGGGGCCGCGTTATCGAGCTGTTTCCCGCCCCGAGGGAGATCCTCCACGCCATGCAGAACTATGTCGGTTCGGTCGCGGTGGACGCCTCGGGCACGATGCTTGCCACCTCCAGCCCGCGCGGCGGGCTGATCGTCTTCTGGGACACGGCGACGGGCCGCTGCCTCGGGCGGCGGACACTCGCCGACGGCTGCGGCGTGGCGCCCGCGGCACGGGATGAGGTGCTTGCCACCAGCGGGCGCGGGGCGATCGTTACGGCCGGGCCCGAGACGGAGAAGGTCATACGCTCCGAGGGCGCGGGTCGGCCCGCCTGGGACAACCACTTGCGCCGCATTTGAACGGTCGTTCAATCCGGTGATCACCAAAGGGCTCTGAGCAGACGACAAACCGGAGCGGCACTTCGGCAGGCCGAGAACGCGGCAGGTTGAAATGAGAGGCGCAAAGTCTATTCTCGGCCACGGCATCATATACAATTGAAATCCCTCCCGGAAACCGAGGTCACCAGTTGCCGGCCCTTCTGCGATACGTTCTGTCTCCGCTTTTTGCGCTTCTTCTGCTCACAGGTTCTGTGGCCGCACAGACCGAAGCGCCGCCCGCACAGGAACCGCCCGGCGGTCCGCAACCGAGCTATGGAGCGATCGCGGATCTTCTCGAAGACGAAGCAGCCCGGAATGCTTTGATTGAGGAACTGCGCAGGCTTGCAGCCGGCGACGCCGTGCCGGCGGAAACGGAAACACAGGATGTCTCGCTGGCCCGCCAGATCGCGGATCTTACAAGTACCGCTGCCGAAGGTTTCGTGACCGAGCTCGACGCGGCCTACGACCGTATCCTGGACCTCGACCTGGATACGTTGTCGTCCACGGGGATGGCGAATCTGGCAAGGGGTGCATTCGATCTCGGCGTCGTTGTCGCCGTCGTCATTGCAATCCTTTGGCTGGCGCGAACTCTGGCGCGTTCGGTCTACCGAAGGGCATCCGATTGGGTGCTGGTGCCGGACCGTCCGGGAACCTGGCTGCGGCGTTGGCTGGCGGCCCTTGGCTGCAGCCTGCTCGATCTCGTCACCGTCGCCGTCGGTTGGGTGGCCGGCTATGCCATCGCCCTTTTCGTCCTCGGGGACGAGACCGGGCGCATCGACACGAGCCAGTCACTCTTCCTCAACGCCTTTCTCGTCATTGAGACCATCAAGGTCGCGCTCCGGCTCTTTTTCGCAACGCGGTACGACGGATTGCGGCTGCTCCCGATCAGGGGTGAGGACGCAGCCTACTGGAATACGTGGCTCTCGGGTCTCACGAGCTTCGTGGGTTACGGGATTCTCCTTGTCGCGCCGATCGTCAACATCAATCTCGGAACGGCACTGGGATCTGTCGTTGCCGCCTTTGTCTATGGTGTGGCGCTCATCCTCGCAGTTGTCATGATCCGTCAGAATCGCGAGCCGGTAAGGACGCGGCTCGAGGCGATGGCCGAGAGAAGCCAGATCGGCTTCGCAAACATCCTTCTGGGCACGCTGGCCCGCATCTGGCACATCATCATGATCGCCTACCTTTCGGTGCTGGCGCTGCTCCTGATCATAGAGCCGGAGGAAGCGCTCTCCTTCATGATCGGCGCAACGGTCCAGATGATCGTGGCGATTGCAGCAGGAATTCTCCTGTCGGCATTGGTCGACAAGGCGATCGCTTTCGGCGTACGGCTGAAGCCCGAGATGCGTTCGCAATTCCCGATGCTGGAGGAGCGGCTGAACGCCTTCGTGCCCACGACATTGAAGGTGGTGCGCATCGTCATTGCCCTCGTCGTGGCGGCGGTTGTTCTGGACGCCTGGGAGGTCTTCGATTTCTTCGCCTGGATACGCTCGGACGGCGGCCTCCTGGTTCTCGGCAAGATCGTGACCATCGCCCTGGTGCTGACCGCAGCTTTCGCCATCTGGCTGTTTGTTTCATCCTGGATCGAATACCGTCTAAACCTGCAAACCAGTGGCGTCCTCGCCGCCTCCATGGCGCGCCAGCGCACGCTTCTGACGATCTTCCGCAACGCCTTGACCGTCGTCCTCGTCGTCATGGCGGCGATGATCACGCTGTCCGAACTCGGCGTCGATATCGGACCATTGCTGGCCGGGGCCGGCGTACTCGGTCTCGCCATCGGCTTCGGCGCGCAAAAGCTCGTGCAGGACGTCATCACGGGCGTGTTCATCCAGCTCGAAAACGCCATCTACACGGGCGACGTCGTCACGGCTGCCGGAACCACGGGCGTGGTCGAAAAGCTGACGATCCGTTCGCTCGGGATTCGCGACCTTTCGGGCACCTACCACATCGTCCCGTTTTCCTCCGTCGATACGGTGTCGAACTTCATGCGCGGCTTCTCCTACCACGTGGGAGAGTACGGGGTCGCGTATCGGGAGAACATCGATGAGGTGATCGAGGTGATGAAGCAGGCGTTTGAGGAATTGCGCGCCAACCCCGATTATTCCGACAGCATCATCGACGATCTCGAGGTGCACGGGGTCACTCAGCTTGCCGATTCCAGCGTGAATGTCCGCATACGCATCAAGACCCTGCCCGGCCAGCAATGGAGTGTCGGGCGGGCCTACAACGCCATCATAAAGAAGCACTTCGACGCGGCCGGGATCGAGATCCCCTTCCCGCATGTCACGCTCTATTTCGGCGAGGACAAGAAAGGCTCCGCGCCCGCCGCGCCGATCAAGATCATTCAGCCCTCGCCTCCGGTTGCAGGCAAAAAATCCGACGATGCAAAGCCGAGCACCCCCCGGCGGGCGAAAGTCTCAAAGAAGAAGCCGGCGCAGTCCTCACAGGAGAACAAGACGGATATCCCTTCCGACGGTGAGGTCTAGAGGCTGCCAGGAACCATGGATGGGCTGCGCGCACGTGTCCCGAACCCATGCGACAGCCAACAATGCGCGGGTAACAGCGCTTGCGTGTACAGCTCCAGTCCCATGGCCCTTCTGATGACGCCCGTTCCCAGAAAGCGGCTCATGTTCGATCTGGTCGATGGCGGCTTCAAACAGCGACGAGCCGGGAATGGGCCAATCAATCAGTCTGAAAAAGACTCCCGCCCGACTGTGCAAACCGCGTAAGATGGCCTTCTCGGGTTGACGGGTACGCCGTGCTACCCAAAAATCGAGACATGCGGATGACGGCGCGTGCAAGCGCGTCGAAACGGGAGGTCTCATTCGCGGGAGGAAAAGATGACGGAATTCATCAGGCTCTTCCGGGGCCCCTTCGGGCATGTCTCACTTCTGAATGTCGGCGGCAATCTCGTCACCCATGCCCACCCGGAGATCCATATCGTAATCTGGCTGGCGGGATGCGCCGGCACCATGACGGTTGACGGCTGGACCATCGCCCCGCGGCCGGGGATCGCCATCGGCATAAATTCCTTTGAGCCGCACAGCCATACCTTTGCCAGGTCCGAAACCCCCGGTCAGTTCCTGGCCTTCTACATCGACCGTGAATGGCTCAACAGCCGGCTCGGGTTGCCTCCCGCCTCCGTGGCCTTCGAGAAGCCGGTCATCCCGCTGCCGCGCTGGCTTGTCGATCTGGCCTTTCTGCTTCCCGACCGGCTGGCCAGCGGCGAGGAGGAGCTCGTCTCCTACGAAGTTGTGCGCTTCATCGACCATGTCATGGCGGCCGCCGGTGCGACGCAGCCAAAAAAGGCAGGCGCCAAGACGATGCGCCGCAGCCGGGACTTCCGCATACGCAAGGCAGTCGCGCTGATGGAAGCGAATATCGGCGAACGCATCTGCTTTGACGAGGTCGCCCGCAGCGTCGGCCTTTCCCGGCCGCACTTCTTCGTGCTCTTCAGGGAGCAGATGGGGGTCACACCGAATGTCTACTGGAACACGCTCAGGCTTGCCGAAGCCACGCGATGCCTGCAATCCTCCGACGAACCCGTGATCTCTCTCGCCTGCAATCTCGGCTTTTCTTCGCAAGGAAACTTCTCCCGCTTCTTTCGCGAACACACAGGCGTTCCGCCGACCGTTTATCGCTCGGCAGCAAGCGAGGGCCGGCCGGGTCTGCCCACACGGGGGCGCGCTGAATTCCTTCGTTAGACGGGCCCTCCGGTTCGATTTTCAGACTATTCGATAGGTACTCCAGACCGATCGATAAGCACATGCCGCTCCGCCTCCCTACGATCCACTCAACTGGATCAGGATAGGGAAGCCACATGCCTACAGTCACCGTTTCTTCCGTCATCGATGCACCGGTCGAGAAGGTCTGGGCACGCATCCGCGACTTCAACGGCCTGCCTTCCTGGCATCCGCGCATGGTCAAGAGCGAGATCGAGGACGGACGGCCCGCCGACGAGATCGGCTGCGTGCGCAAGTTTCAGCTCGCCTCGGGCGCAACGCTGCGCGAGAAGCTGATCGCCTTCTCCGACACCGACCATTCCGTCACTTACAGCATCCTCGAAACGCCACAGCCGATCAGCAACCACCAGGCAACGCTCTCGCTGCGACGCATCACCGACGGCAATCGGACTTACGCCGAATGGACCGCGACGTTCGATGCGCCAGCCGAGGAGGCCGACAAGGTGGCGGAGGGCATGGGCGCCAATGTCTTCCAGGGCGGCTTCGACGCGCTGAAAGCCCATTTCGCGGAGAACCCTTGAGAAAAAGCCATGGCCATGACGCTCCAGACTTTTTCGACTGCGGACGCCGCCGGTGCCGCGCTGGCAGCCGACGACGCCTCGCGCTATATCGGCGGCGGCACGCTCGTCGTGCGCCAAGCCAATGAAGGCGACGTGTCCTTTTCGACATATGTTCGGGCGACGGATCCGGCGCTTTCGGCCATTACCGTAGAAGACGGCCGGGCGACCCTCGGCGCTTCCGTGACGATGGGGCGGATCATCGCCGATGGGCGCCTCGCGGGTCTGGCCGAGGCGGCAAGGAGCGTCGGCGGCCCGGCGATCCGCAACGTGGCGACCGTGGGCGGCAACCTCTATGCACCAGCGCCTTACGGCGACCTCGCCGTCGCGCTGCTGGCGCTGGATGCAACCATAGAGGTCGGCGGTGGGCCGATCCCGCTTTCGGCCTTTCTTGCGGATCGCCACGGGACCTACGCACATACGGTGCTGAAAAGCGTCGGCTTTGCCTTACCGTCGGCCGGCAGCTTGCGATTCCTCAAGGTCTCGCGCGTCAAGCCGAAAGGTATCTCGGTCGTGACGATCGCCGCTCTTCTTGAGGAAAAGGACGGAACGATCACCAGCGCGCGCGTCGCCTATGGCTGCATGGCCGACCGGCCGATCCGGGCGCAAGCGGTGGAGGCCGCGCTCATCGGCAAGCCACGGACGGCGGACGGCATTCGCGACGCCCTGGCTGTCGCGACCGACGGCACCTCGCCCATCACAGATGCGGTTGCAAGTGCATGGTACCGCAGCCAGGTCCTGCCGGTGCATCTGGGCAGGCTGTTGCTCGCCTAGCAGTATAAGGGAGGAGGCGATGGCAAAGGTTCCGGTACAGTTCACGCTCAACGGCGAGGAAATGGCAGAGTTCGTCGAAAGCGGCACCACACTCTTGAAGGCGCTGCGCGAGAAGATCGGCGACATGTCGGTGAAAGGCGGTTGCCACCAGGGCACCTGCGGAAGCTGCTCCGTCATCATCGATGGCGACCTCAGGCTTTCGTGCCTCACCCTTGCGGAGACCTGCGACGATGCGGCCATCGAAACCACCGCGGGGCTTGCCCGCGGCGGCGTGCTCCATCCGCTGCAACGCGCCTTCCATGAAGGATTTGCCGCACAGTGCGGCTTCTGCACGCCGGGCATGCTGATGGCGGCCAAGGCGCTGCTTGATCGCAACCCGTCACCGAGCCGCGAGGACGTCATCGACGCGATCGGCGGCAACGTCTGTCGGTGCACCGGCTACGAACCGATCATCCAGGCGATCCTTTCGGCCGCACGGGCCAATTCCGTCAACGCGGCCTAGAGGCCGCCAGGGAGGGCACAATGGAGGTCCGCAAGTCCTACTTTGCCGACGAGCGCAAGGATGATCTCAAGGAGATCGGGCAGCCGAGACCGCGCGTCGATACGCTCGGCCACGTCACCGGCAGGACGACCTATTTCGCCGACCGGGAGCTCCCCGGGCTTTTGCATCTGAAGATGGTGCGCAGCCCCCACCACCATGCCCGTATCCGCGGCATCGACCTTTCCGAGGCCGAAAAGCAGCCTGGCCTCGTGCGCATCCTGACGGCTGCCGACGTGCCGCATAATGTCTACACCATCCTGACCCTCATCCAGGTGGGCCCGGAGGACGAGACGGTGCTCGCCGCCGACAAGGTGCGCTGGAAGGGCGAGGCGATCGTTGCCATCCTCGCCGACAGCGAGCGTGCCGCCCACGAGGCGGCCGCCAAGGTGAAGGTCGACTACGAGGTGCTGCCGGCGGTCCTCAGCATCGGGGATGCGCTGAAGCCGGACGCGCCGATCGTCAACGAGTACCACGGCCAGAACTACTACCGCTACGACAGTGGCGAATGCCGCAAGGTCCGCTTCGGCGATGTCGAGGCCGGCTTTGCCGAGGCCGATCACGTGCTCGAGGAGACCTATTCGTCGGGCCCGATCGAGCACGCGCCGACGGAGACGACCGGCTGCATCGTGGTGCCCGAAGGCGACGGCCGCTTCACCTGCTACACCAACACCCAGGCGATGTTCTTCACGCTCGACAACACCTCGATCATCCTCGAGATGGAGGGAGCCAAGCTGCACATGGTCGGCGGCACGGTCGGCGGCGGATTCGGCGGAAAGGTGGACGTCATCGTCGAGCCGATCGCCATTCTTGGTGCGAAGCTCACCGGAAGGCCGGTCTCCTTCATCTATAGCCGTGAAGAAGAAATGCAGATCTCCTCGCCGCGCGCCGCCGAGAAGCTCGTCATCAAGGACGGCGTCATGAAGGACGGACGGATCGTCGCGCGCTACGTGAAGGCCTATATCGACGCCGGCGCCTATTCCCGCCATTCACCCTATGGTGCGCAGAAATCGGCGGCGCATTTCCCCGGCCCCTACACGGTGCCGAATGTCTGGGTGGACAGCTATTGCGTCTACACCAACCGTACGCCATCGAGCGCCATGCGCGGCTTCGGCGTCACGATCGGCGACTTCGCGCTCGAGGTGCAGATGGACAAGCTCGCACAACGCATCGGCATGGACCCGATCGAGTTCCGCTTCGTCAACGCCTATCGCGACGGAGACATGAAGGCGCATCGTCAGGTCACCGAAGGCGCGGCGCTGATCGAATGCATGCAGGAGGCCTCGCGTATCGCGAGTTGGCCGATCGCCGAGAAGTACATGCGGATGTCGTCCGCCACGAGGGAGACGTGAACCATGGCTTTGAAGAGAGGCCGCGGGGTCGCGGCGGTGAACTATCCCACGGGCATGAACCTCGGCGGCGATCCGACGCAGGCGCTGGTGCATTCCACCCCGACGGGCAACTTCATGGTCTCCCTCTCCTCGGTCGATCTCGGCCAGGGCATGAAGCAGGTCATGACACAGATCTGCGCCGAGACGATCGGTGTGCCGACCGACCGCGTGGTGATCGACACCGCCGATACGGATACGGGCCCGCACTGCATGGGCACCTTCGCCTCACGCGGGACGCATCGCGCCGGAAACGCCGTGGTCCAGGCAGCGATGGAAGCCCGCCAGGTAATGCTGGAGGTGGCGGCCGAGGAGCTGGAGACGGATGCCGCCGACCTTGATACGGACGGCCAGGGCAACATCCATGTGAAAGGCGCGCCGCAGCGCTCGGTCTCGATCTTCGATACCGCTCTTGCCGCCCATTTCAAGCACGGCCGCTCGATCTCCGGGCGCGGCATGTTCCTCGTCCCCCGCTCCTATCCGGACACGGAAACGGGCGCCATGAAACCATCCACCTGCTATGCCCATGCCTGCACGGTGGCCGAAGTTGAGGTGGACGACGAGACCGGCGAGGTGACCGTTCTGTCCATCAAGAACGTCTTCGAGATCGGCCGGGCGCTCAATCCGAAGATGGTGGAACAGCAGCTCGTCGGCGGCTCCTGGATGGGCATAAGTCACGCGCTCTACGAGACGACGGAACCATACTATCCAAGCCGCGAGCACGGGGGGCGCGATTTCAACCAGTATGTGATGCCCGGGCCCGGCGACCTCGCGGAAACCGAGATCGTCGTGCTGGAGCGACCCGCGGCGGACGGTCCCTATGGCGCCAAAGGACCCGGCGAGATGTGCGCCAACCCGCAGATCCCCGCCATTGCCAACGCCATCTTCAATGCCGTAGGCGTGCGGATCGACACGCTGCCGATCACGCCCGAACGGGTTCTGCGCGCGCTGCGGCAGAACGCTGGTGCGGCCCATTGAGCGGCGCGATGGGCGTAATGGCGGCAAGCGAAGTTCTAAGCTCGCCCGAACAGGTTGCCGAGCGCTTCGGGCATTGCCGCTACATCGCCGACGAGCCGCTTGCGACAGCGGTCTTTCTCGCCATCCGGCTCGGCAAGCCGTTGCTGCTGGAAGGCGTGCCGGGCGTGGGCAAAACGGAGGCCGCGAAAGCCGTGGCCGAGATATTGCAGAGGGACCTCATCCGCCTGCAATGCTACGAAGGCATCGACGCTCAACACGCCCTCTACGAGTGGAACTACCAGCGCCAGCTCCTGGCGATCCGCCAGGCGAAGAAGGCCGAGACCGACATCTATGACGACCGCTTCCTGATTGAGCGTCCGCTGCTGCGCTCGCTCCGCAACCCCCAGCGGACGGTGCTCCTGGTCGACGAGATCGACCGCTCAGACCATGAATTCGAGGCGCTGCTTCTTGAATATCTCTCCGATTTCCAGATCTCGATTCCCGAGCGGGGAACGGTGCGCGCCGGCGAACCGCCGATCGTGATCCTCACCTCAAACCGCACGCGCGAACTGGCGGAAGCGCTCCGCCGGCGCTGCGTCTACCATTGGATCGCCTATCCCGATCCCGTTCGCGAAACGGCGATCATCCTGGCTCGCGCCGCCGACGTGGCCGAAAGCACGGCGGCCGCCGTAGCGCGCGCCGTAAGCACCATCCGCTCGCATCCGCTGACCAAGCCGCCCGGCATCTCGGAAGCCGTCGAATGGGCAAATGCCGCAACCGTTCTGGAGAAGACGGGCAGCCCGTGGCCGGAGGCTTTCCGCCGGGCGATCGGCGTGCTTCTCAAGGATGAGGAGGACCTCGCCTGTATGCATGAGGAACTGCCGCGCATCCTCGAGGAGGCACTGACGTGAGGCACGCAGCGAGCGCGGATCGCCGGACGCAGCCGCTGCCCCGCCTGCCTCGGGAATGCGCCCCCTTCCTCGACTTCGTCCAGGCGCTGCGCCGCCATGGTTTCGCCGTCGCACCTGACCAGACGGTGAGCTTTCTCGCAGCGGTCGCTCTGCTCGGCCCGAAAAGCATGGAGCATATTCGGCGCGCTGCCATCGCAACGCTTGCCCCGCCGCTCGACAGGCAGAGCACCTTCGACGCGCTTTTCCGCGCCGTCTTCTTCGGAGAAGCCCGCGTAGCGGCCGTGCAAAACGAGGAAGAGGAAGAAATCCTCGTGAAGGACCAGGGCGGCGCCGAAGCTGTCGGCGAGATCCTCCTGCAGCGGGAAAAGGGCGGCGCCCACGCTTCCGCGGCGGAGCGGCTCTCCACGCGTGCGTTCGATAACAGGGAGCGCTCCTTGAGGGCCTTCCAGCGCCAGCTGCCCGACGCCCTGCCCCGCCGCCGGACCTTCCGGCACCTTCGGACCCGTTCGAAGGGCATGATCGACCTGCGCCGCTCGTTCCGCGACATCGTGCATGCGGATGGCGATCTCGCCTCCCCCCGCTTGCGCCGACGCAAGGAGATTGCGCGCCGGCTGCTGCTGATCATCGATATCTCCGGTTCGATGCGGGAGCACACGGACGGACTTCTTGAGCTCGCCCATGCGGCCGTCCAGGCAGCGCCCGGCACCGAGGTCTTCACCATCGGCACCAGGCTCAGCCGCATCACGACGGCGCTCAGAAGCCGCGACCGGGCCCAGGCGCTTGAGCGCGCGGCTGTGTCAGTTGACGACTGGGACGGCGGAACGCGCATAGGACCGTCGCTCAAGGCCTTTCTCGCAGTGCCCCGCTTCGTGGCGCTCGCGCGCGGCAGCCTCGTCGTCCTCGCGTCGGACGGCCTGGAGCGTGGCGGCCATGCGGAATTCGAAAGTGCGGTACGCCGCCTCTCCGCCCTCGCCAACCGCCTGTCGCTTGCAACACCGCTTGCCGGGGATCCGCGGTTCCGGCCGGAAACGGCGGCGCTCGCCTCCATCCTGCCTTGGCTCGACGATCTCGTTGACGGCTCATCCGGTGAGGCGCTCGCGCGCTTCATCCTGTCGCTCGGCAGGCAAGCGCCCCGGGCGGCAGTCTTAAGGAAGGAGGAAGCCCATGCAGCGCGTCATTGACTCGCATTTCCATATCTGGCGCCGCGCCGACCTGCCGTGGCTCAGCGGCCCCATGGTCCCGCGCATCTTCGGTCCCTATGAGCCGATCCGGCGGGACTATCCAATCGACGAATATCTCTCCGATCTCGAAGGACTGGACGTCACAAAGGCCGTTTACGTGCAGACCAACTGGGCAAGGGAGGACTTCGAGAAGGAGGTCGCCTGGGTCAGCGAGACGGCCGAAAAAACCGGCTGGCCGCACGCGATCGTCGGCTATGCGGACATGACGGCAGAGGACGTTCGCCCGCAGCTCGACCGGCTCAAGGCCTATCCGCTGGTACGCGGCGTGCGGATGCAGTTGCACTGGCACGAGGTGCCGGAGTACCGCTTTGCCTCCGGGCCCGACCAGGTTGTCGATCCGGCCGTGCGAAGGAACGTGGGACGGCTCAAGGAATACGGCTTCTCTTTCGACCTTCAGCTCTTCCCGGCGCAAATGAAGGCGGGCGCGGAACTTATCGGAGAAAACCCGGAGACGGATTTCATCCTCACCCATTGCGGTATGCTGGTTGACGAACGGCCGGAAACGGTCGCCGCCTGGAAGGACGGCCTCGCCCGCCTTTCGCCCCTGCCGAACCTTTTTGCCAAGCTCTCGGGCCTGGGCACCTTCGTGCACCGGAACGATCCGGACCTCACAACCTTCATCGTCGATGCCGCCATCGAGTTACTGGGAAGCGAGCGGCTGATGTTCGGCTCGAACTTCCCGATCGAAAAGCTCTGGTCGGACTACGCATCGGTGCTCTCCGCCCATCGCGCCGCAGCCGAGCGGCATGGCGCGAAGGCCGTGGCGGACATCATGCACGACGCGGCCGAGCGCGTCTATCGACCGGCATAGATCTAAAGCGGGATAAATTCGGGTGGAGCCGGCAGTGCGTGCCTTCACCCTCGTCCTTCGACAAGCTCAGGATGAGGGTAAAGGCAGGCCGGCCCCATGCAAGCTTCGACTTCAACGAATGGCGGCGTTCGCCAGCCCTCATCCTGAGCTTGTCGAAGGACGAGGGCGGGATGCCATTCGCAACCCGATCAGCCTTCAATTCATGATACTAGCTATGCCTGATCTCCGTGCCCAGCACCTTCAGGCACTCGCGCATAAAGGCGGCCAGCGCCGTCCAGCCCTTCGCCGAGACCATCTTGCCGTCGACAAGCGCCTCTGTGGGCGACAAGTCGACATAGGTGCCGCCGGCGAGCCTCACCTCCGGCGCGCAGGCGCCGAGCGCCCCGACCCTCTTGCCTTCCAGCACACCGTCGACGGCAATGAGAATCTGGACGCCATGGCATATCGTGAAAATTGGCTTATCGGTCTCGTGAAAGTGCCGGACGATCGTCTGGATACGCTCGTCGGTGCGGATGTATTCCGGGCCGCGGCCGCCCGCGCAATAGACGGCGTCATACTCCTCCGGCCTCACCTCCGAGAAGGTCTTGTTGATGACGAAGTCATGCCCCGGCTTTTCCGTATAGGTCTGATGCCCCTCGAAATCGTGTAGCGAGGTCTTGATCACGTCGCCGGCGTTCTTGTCCGGGCAGATCACATGAACCGTGTGTCCGACCGCCTCCATCGCCTGTTGGAAAACGAAAATCTCGTACTCTTCAGTGAACTCACCGGTCAGCATCAATATCTTCTTGCCCGGCATCGCTTTACTCCTCCCGTGAATTACCCAAAATCGACTATCTCCAGCCACCTCGCCGCGAATATCACGCGTTGAGATCACGGCGGATGTGGCGATAGCCTTCCCGATGGACGGCGTCGGGGCCTTCGGCGAAATCCCCAGTCCTTGGCCGCCCTCATCGGCCCTCGCCGGAATAATGCCCGGGCGTGGAATGGAGCAGTCCGCAATCTGGTAATACCAAACTATCCAATAGGGTCAAGGACTCGAATTCTGACACCTCGACCTTCCCATTTCCACCGTTCTCTATAACACATTGTTTTATCGTGCAAACAGCCACCGTAACTCATACTCGTTGTCAAATCTTGTGGATCGCTTGAGAATGCGATAGAGGTGAAAGAAGATTCTATTGGTCACACCAGATATCGCGCCCGGCGAAGCGCGGAGCTTTCAGGAGGAGGCAAGGAGGATGCATCTTTCGACACACAATTGGATGCGGGCGGAACCATTGGAGACGACGCTGCGCCGTATCAAGCAGTTCGGTTATGAATCCATCGAGATCTCAGGCGAGCCAAGTCAGTACCAGGTGGGGGAGACGCGCGCGCTGCTGAGGGAACACGGCATCCGCTGCTGGGGCGCGGTGACGCTGACGCTGGGCGAGCGCAACCTCGCGGCCAAGGACGAGGAGCAGCGGGCCCGTTCCGTCGATTACGTTAAGAGCGTGATCACGATGGTATCGGAGCTCGACGGGGAGATCATCACGCTCGTGCCGGCAACGGTCGGCAAGGTCGTTCCGGACGCCACCGAAGAGGAGGAGTGGCGGTGGGTCGTCGATGCCACCCGGGAATGCTTCGACCACGCCAAGAAGCGGGGGGTGCGGATCGCCATCGAACCGCTGAACCGCTTCGAGACCTATCTCTTCAATCGCTGCGCGCAGGCGCTGGCCCTGGCCGACGCCGTCGACCCCGAATGCGGCGTTTGCCTCGACGCCTTCCACCTGAATATCGAGGAAGAGGACATCTACGAGGCGATCCGGCTCGCCGGCAGGCGCCTTTTCGATTTCCACATCGCCGACAACAATCGCTTTGCCGCCGGCCTCGGCCATCTCGACTGGCCGAAGATCATCGGCACGCTCAAGGAGATCGGCTATGACGGCGCGCTAACGAACGAGTTCGTCGCACCGGTCGATCGCACACCCGCCGCGAAGTACCCCGACATGGTGGAGCGCGATCCCGTCGACATCCCGCCCGAGCAGCTGAAGTTCATCCAGGATCACGGCTCCAGCCTGCTCACGGAGAAGTTCTATTCCGACCAGATGCGCATTACGGCCGAGACGATCCTGCCGCTGATCCGATGAGCGCATGAAATGCGGATCAAATCGGCACAGGCGTGG
The DNA here is from genome assembly GCF_034427935.1 of Chelativorans sp. M5D2P16. Lineage (NCBI taxonomy): Bacteria > Pseudomonadati > Pseudomonadota > Alphaproteobacteria > Hyphomicrobiales > Phyllobacteriaceae > Chelativorans > Chelativorans sp. M5D2P16. The sequence goes on from NZ_JAXQNM010000040.1 coordinate 261,257, forward strand.
TGGGTCAGAATACCGATCGCGCCAGATCGCCAGCATCGCAGCGACTTCGGCCTGTTGCAGACATTCGACGCTGCGATCCTCCGCGTCGAAACCGACGACGGGCTGGTAGGCTGGGGCGAGGGCAAGAATGCCGCCGGCAGCGCCGGCACCTACGCCGCGCTGGTTCACATGCTGAACCATGAGATCGCGCCCCGGCTGATCGGGCGCGATCCCGCCGACATCGTTCAGATATGGGAGATGCTCTACAACGGCGTGCGGTACGAAACTGCCGCCGCCCAGGGATATGCGATGCCCGAACTTTCCCGCCGCGGCCTGTCCATCGCGGCGATCAGCGCAGTCGACATTGCGCTATGGGATATCCTCGGCAAATCGCTCGGACAGCCCGTGTGGCGATTGCTCGGGGGACGCAAATCGGACCGGATGCCAGCATATGCCTCGGGCGGCTGGGCACCCGCCGACAAGATCGGCGAGCAGTTACAATCCTATCTTGCCGATGGCGGTTTCCGGGCGGTGAAGATGCGCGTGGGGGCCATGGATGGCCTGCCCCACATTTCGGCGGCCAGGGTGAAGGCCGCCCGCGCCGCACTCGGCCCGGACATCCAGCTGATGGTCGACGCGCACGGGACCTATACCGTCGCCGAGGCAAAACGCTTTATCCAACTCGTGTCCGATTGCGACCTCGCCTGGTTCGAGGAGCCAGTGAGTGCCGATGACAAGGCAGGCATGGCCGAGGTTCGCTCGAGCGGCCTGATGCCGATCGCTGCCGGTGAGTCCGATACAACGCGTTTTGCGTTCCGCGACCTCGCAATCCTGAGATCGGCCGACATCTTTCAGCCTGATCCAGCCTTCTGCGGCGGCATAACCGAGGCGATGCGCATCGGCGCGATCGCCAGCGCCTTCAACCTGAGGCTCGCACCACATCTGTGGGCCGGCGCACCTTGTTTCTTTGCCGGCCTGCATGTATGCGCAGCGTCGCCGGCGAGCTTCATCATCGAGTATTCGCTCGGCGCAAACCCGATGATCCACGACCTCGTGGAAGACGAGGTACGAGTGGAGGACGGCATGATCAAAATCCCGGACCGCCCCGGCCTCGGTTTCACCATCGCGGAAACGGTTCTTGAAACCTACGCGCAGAAGAGTTGAAAGATGAAGGAAAACAACCTTCTACCGGACCTTGCAGCGCATCTTTACGCGCACTCCAAAGCGGACAATGGGCGCCTTCCGTCCGAACGCGAGCTCGCCGACCACTTCTCGGTGAGCCGCGGCCAGATCCGGGAAGCGCTGGCCATCCTCGAGGCCATGCGTATCGTCGAGCGTCGCGCCAAGTCCGGCATCTATCTGACGACCAACGAGGCGAGCGTGGAGGCGATGGCCCTGTTTGCGCGTGCCGGCGTACCGCTCGATCCCGTCCAGATCTATGAGACGGTGGAACTCAGGAAGATCCACGAGATCAAGGCAGCCGAACTCGCCTGCGAAAGAGCGACGGAAGAGAACTTCGAGCGGCTGCGGGAGATCCTGAGGACCTCGGAGGAGAAGCTGGCCGCGGGCGAAGGTCTTGCGCGCGAGGATCGTGATTTCCACCTCGAAATCGTGCGGGCGACGAAGAACAGCGTCTTCCACAAGGTCTGCAGCGTTTACTACATCATGGGCGAACAGCGCCTGCCGATCTATTTCGGTGATCCTGAACGCAGCCGTCGATCCCATGCCGAGCATATCCAGATCTTCGAGGCCCTCCTGCGAAGGGACGGCAATCTGGCGCAAGCGCTCATGAGCGCGCACCTGACCGGAGCCGAGAGCTACTGGAAAGGCTTGATCGGCACGCCCGGTGCGGACGATCGGGATGCGCCCCGAATGGAGGCCGCCGACGCGCGAGCTTAGTCAAAGTGCCGGTCATCTTCTCGACGCATAGTCTTCACCCCCACGCTGTGCGAGTTCTCGAGCAGGTCGGCGAGTTTGTCGTTGCGAGCGCACCCGATCAGGAGACCCTGCAGCGCGAAGGCCGCGAGGCCGATGTGATCATCGTCAGGGCTCCCCTGCCCACGGCGCTGTTCGACGATCCGCCACGGCTGCGCGCGGCAATCAGGCACGGAGCGGGGCTCGACATGATCCCGGTCGAGGCTGCGACCGAGGCGGGCGTTCTCGTGGCAAACGTGCCGGCCGTCAATGCCCGGACGGTGGCGGAACATGTGATGATGGTCACCCTGGCGCTGCAGCGTCGGTTCCGTATCGTCGACCGCGATCTGCGACAGGCAGGCTGGACGGCGGCGCGGGCCCATGCGGATCTGGGACATGACCTCGCCGGCCGGACCATGGGCATCGTCGGCATGGGCGCAGTCGGACGGGCCGTGTTCGAAACCGCCAGATCAGGTTTCGGGCTGAATGTCATCACGGCAACCCGCAGTTCCACCGCGCTTCCCGAGGGAGTCCTGCGGGTAGATCTCGATACGCTGGTCGCCCGATCGGACGTGATCGTGCTGTGCTGTCCGCTGACAGCCGAGACCAGAGGGCTCATCAATCGTGGGCGCATCAGGCGGATGAAGCCCGAGGTCCTGCTGATCAACGTCTCGCGCGGTCCTGTCGTCGACGAGGCAGCCCTCCTGACGGCCTTGCAAAAGGGAACGATCGCGGGCGCCGCACTCGACGTATTTTCAACCCAGCCACTGCCGGTGGACCATCCACTGCTTGCGCTCGACAACGTGATCCTCACACCCCACATGGCCGGAATTACCGAGGATTCCATGATGAGAATGGGCACTGGAGCTGCCGAAGAGGCGGTGCGGGTTCTGTCCGGTGAACTTCCCAGGAATTTCTGCAATCCGCAGGCGGAAGCCCGCTACCGCCTGAGATTTCCTTCAGGTGGCTGAGATCAGCAATTTCGCAGGGTGGAGCCCCTCCGGCTTGCCAGGCCCGGCAACGTTTCTTTGCCTCAACCTGGATAGGCGAGGCTCCGGCCCGTCCCCCTGTCGAAAAGGATGATCTTGCTCGGGTTACAGGAAAATTGCACCGCCTCGTCGATCCGAAAGCTTTGATGCGCCGGTGTCGTCAGCCGGATCATACTGTCGCCGGTACGCAAAGTGACGATCTTCTCGACACCATAATTTTCGACGTCGTGTACTCTTGCCTGCGCCGGGGCGCCGCTTTCGAGGAACATGTCCTCGGGCCTGATCCCGAAAATCAAGTGACGACCTTCCATGTCGCCTCTGGGCGCTGCGATCGGTAGGCTGAAACCGGCCTCCGCGACGGCATTTCCGCCACTGATTGCACCATGGATGAGATTCATCGGCGGCGAGCCGACCGAACGTGCAACGAAAGTATTCCTTGGGTGGGAGTAGATTTCCGAAGGGGCGCCGACCTGAACGAGGCGGCCACGATCGAGCACGCCGATCCGGTCGCCCATGGACATGGCCTCGATCTGGTCGTGCGTGACGAACAGAAATGTTGCGCCAAGATTCATCTGGAGATTCTTGAGCTCCGTACGCAGCGCCTCGCGCAGCTTGGCGTCGAGCGCCGACAACGGCTCGTCCATGAGAAAGACGCGCGGCTTGCGCACGATCGCCCGTCCGATGGAGACGCGCTGCATCTCTCCACCGGAAAGGCGGTCCGTCTTGCGGTCGAGCAGGTGATCGATGCGCAAGGTTTTCGCGACTTGCTCCACGCGCATCTTCCTCTCGTCCGGTTCGACGCGGCGGATTTTGGACTTCAACGGGAATTCGAGGTTCTCGCGCACCGTGTAGCGCGGGTAGAGCGAATATTGCTGGAGCACGAGCGCGACATCGCGCTCGGCCGGGCCCCAGTTGCTGACGTCCACCCCATCGATCAGCACCGTTCCTTCGGTCGGCTTCTCCAGCCCGGCCACAATACGCAGCGTGGTGGTCTTGCCGGCGCCCGTTTCGCCGAGCAGCACGAAGAACTGGCCGTCGGCGACTTCGAGGTCGAGCCCTCGAAGCGCGGTGTTGGCGCCAAAGGTCTTCGTGATGTCTCTCAGTTCGATATGTGCCATCGCCTACAGCCTCACTCCAAGCGACTTGCCGTCCCTGGTATCGAAGAAGTGCGCCTGCACGGGATCGATGCGTGCATGCACCTGCTCTCCCGCCCTCGGCACGAAGCCAGCCGGCGTGCGCGCACGCAGCATGCCCTCGCCCACCCTGAGGTCGACGATGTCGTGAGAGCCGAGCGGCTCTATGATCTGCGCTTCGACCGGCAGGTAGCCCTCGCGCGGCTCACGCGAGACCAGGATCCCCTCCGGCCGGACACCGAGCGCGAGAGTGTCCTCGGGCGCATGCCCGTTCAGCTTCATCAGCAGTTCACGCGGGAACTGGAAGCCCTCAGCCGCATCATCGACCGTGACACGCGCCGAACCGGCTTCCTCCCTCACGCGCGCGGGCATGACGTTCATCACCGGACTGCCCACGAACTGCGCCACGAAGAGATTCTGCGGGCGGGCATAGACTTCCTCCGGGGTGCCGACTTGCTGGAGCACGCCTTCGTGCATGATGACGATCCGGTCCGCGAGGCTCATCGCCTCCACCTGGTCGTGCGTGACATAAATGGTGGTCGATCCCTGCTTGATGTGCAGGCGCTTGATCTCAGCGCGCATCTCCTCGCGCAGCTTGGCGTCGAGCGCACCGATCGGCTCGTCCATCAGCATGGCCTTCGGCTGGCGCACCAGCGCGCGGCCGATGGCGACGCGCTGCATGTCGCCACCCGAGAGCGCCGACGGCTTGCGGTCGAGCAGGTGCGTGATGCGCAGCACCTTCGCAATCTCGCGAACGGCCTCGTCGATGTCGCCCCTGCTCGTACGCGTAGCGCGAAGCGGGAAGGCAATATTTTCGTACACCGTCATGTGCGGATAAAGCGAGAAGGACTGGAACACCATCGCGATGTCGCGATCCGAGCACTTCAGGTGCTGGACCGGCTTGCCGTCGATCAGGATATCGCCCTCGTCGATCGTCTCTAGTCCGGCGATGGCACGCAGCGTCGTCGTCTTGCCGCAGCCTGACTGCCCGAGCATCACGATGAACTCGTTGCCGGCGATCGACAGGTTGAAGTCCTTGATGACCTGAAGGCTGCCGAACCACTTCTGGACGCCGCGAAGCTCAATTTCCGTCATGCCTTGCCCTCGCGGTGGTCGGAGACGTCAAAAACATCGTCGGAGACGTCCTCTTCGGTCCCCACGGAGCCCGGCCCGATATGCGAGGTGATGATGAATCCCACAAGGCCGATCAGTATGATCGTCACGCCATAGCGGTGCAGGAAGAATATCCAGGGCTGGCAGAGCGCCACGATCCCAAAGATCATCAGCCACATCGAGCCTGGTTCGAGATATCGCCGGTTCATCTCTCGGAAAGTCATTTGCGGATCGCTCCGAAGGACATGCCGCGCAGGAGGTGATTGCGCAGAAGGAAGGTGAAGATCGCGACCGGAAGCAGGAACAGGAATGTGCCCGCCGCAATGACGGTCCAGTCCGGCAGGCCGGAACCGACCTGGCTTGGAATGAAAGGCGGAGCGGTCTGCGCACGCCGGTTCGTCATGATCAGTGCAAAGGCGTACTCGTTCCACGCGATGATGAAGCAGAAGACGGCCGTCGCCGCGATGCCGGTGACGGCTTCGGGCAGCACGACCTTGAAGAAGGCCTGGAGCCGCGTGTAGCCGTCGACGAGCGCCGCCTCCTCGTATTCCTTCGGGATCTCGTCGATGAAGCCTTTCATGAGCCAGACCGAGAAGGAGAGATTGAAGGCGGTATAGAGAATGATCAGCCCGATGTGGGTATCGTTCAGCCCGAACCAGCGGTACATCAGGAACATCGGTATGGCCACGACCACCGGCGGCAGCATTCGCGTCGACAGGATGAAGAACAACCAGTCCTGCTCACCGGCCACCTTGAAGCGCGAAAAACCGTAGGCCGTGAGTGTGCCCATGCCGACTGCAAGGACCGTCGAGGAAATCGCGATGATGAGCGAATTCATGAAGCGGTCCGGATAGGCCGACAGTTGCACTTCGCCGCGGCCGGACCGGACGATCTTCTCCCCATCGTCGAGCACGATCTGCTCCCACCAGGGCGCGGCCGCGTATTCTTCAGGTGTCGGAGGCTCGCGAAGCTGTGAGCGGCGCACCATCAGCTTCACAAACGGCGCGATTTCCGGCTCGAACAGGACCGTCGGCGGAATGGTGGTTGCCAGGTTGCGCGGCTTGAAAGCCGTCGAGGCGATCCAGTAGATCGGCGCCAGGAAGATGATCGTCACGATCAGGACGGCGACGATCGCCAGCCTGTTGAGCGCGACTTCGGAGGTTGTTTTAACTGCCGCCACCTCAGCGCTCCTTCACCTTGTTCAGGTACTTGACGTAGATGTTGGTGATGGCGACCACCATGATCAGCATGATGTAGGCGAGTGCGGAGGACATGCCGGTCTGCCACTCCTGGAAAGCCATCTTGTAGAGCCGGATCGATATGAGTTCCGTGGTCGGCTGGCTGGTCAGGATGTAGGCCAGGTCGAAAGTCTTGAACGCTTCCATGGTGCGGAAGATGATCGCGATCATCAGGATCGGCGCCACCAATGGCAGCGTGATCCGGAAGAAGGTGTAGAACGGCCCGGCCCGGTCGATCGCCGCGGCTTCATAAAGATGCTTGGGCACCGCCGAAAGGCCGGCCAGCGACAGCAGCATGACGAACGGCGACCACATCCAGATGTCGGTGATCGCGACGGCATAAAGCGCCATGTCCGGATTGGACAGCCATTCGAAGCGGCCGAGGCCGAGCGCATAATTGATGATGCCGAAGGATGGATCGTAAAGCAGCTTCCAGAACAGGCCGACGACGGCCATGGACAGCATCATCGGCAAGAGCAGCAGCGTTGTCAGGAGACCCTTGAAAGGAATCGCCCGGTTGAGCAGCATCGCGACGCCGAACCCGACCAGCACCTGCCCCGTCACGGAGACAATCACGTATTTCGCGGTGATCGCGAAGTTGGTCCAAATATAGGGATCGTTCAGCAGTGTGCGGTAGTTCGCGAGACCTACGAAATTCGCGGGCGCATTGGTGGAGGCGCGGAAATCCGTGAAGGAGTAGCCGAGCGAGTACAGCAGCGGGAAGATATTGAAGATGATCAGGAAAAGGATGGTCGGGATTATGAAAAGGTTCCGGATCGTCAAGTCGCTCCAGCCGCGCGCGGCCGCACGCGACTGCGGATCCAGCCGTGTCATGACTTCGGTCGCCAAAACTCTCCTCCTCCGAGAGTACGCCGCGCAAGCGGCCCGGTGAAATCCGCGCCGAAGGGGGCGAAAGCCCCCTTCGTCTGTTCGCATCACTCGTAGCGATTGTACTTTTCGAACGTCGCCTTCCAGTCTGCCGCCAGTGCGTCGAGCGCTTCCTTGGCCGAACCTTCCCCACCCACGATGTAGGGGTAGATGCGCTGGTTCATCTGAATCAGAAGCTCGGCATATTCCGGCGTGGCCCAGAAGTCCTTCACCTTGAACATGGTCTGATAGAAGGCCTCGTTATAAGGGGTCGCATTGCGGAACTCTTCCGATTCCAGCGTTTTGGCGTGCGCGGTGTAGCCGCCGAGTTCGGCCCAGCGCTTCTGGACGTCGTCCTGGATGAACCATTCCAGGAATTTCATCGCCTCTTCCTTATTCTCGGAATAGGAGACGATCGAAATCCCCTGCCCGCCGAGCGCGGCGAACTGGTCGCCGTCCGGACCTTCCGGATTGGCGAAGAAACCGGTCACCTCGGCATTCGGGTTCGACGCCTCATTCACGAGTGCCGGGAAGAAGGCGAAGTAGTTCATGCTCATCGCGGCCAGGTTTTCGGTGATGGCCTGGTTGTTCTCCACGAAGAAGGTCTTGGCCCAGCCCGGCGGCGTATAGTCGTAGAGCTCGCGATACATCTCGAGCGCCTTGACGTTCTGCTCGGAGTTGATGATGCCGTCGACCTCGTAAGTCTCGTAATTGCCCAGCTCGCCGCCATAGGAGAAGATGGCGTTTTCGACGCCCATCACCAGGCCATCATAGGAGTTGTCGGTGTAGATGGCGATGCCGTAGCGGTTTTCGTCCGGACGGTGGAAGAACTCCGCAATGTCGCGCATCTGAGCCCAGGTTGTCGGCGGCGCGAGATCGTAGCCGTACTTGGCCTTGAACGCCTCCATCTCCTTGGGATCCTCGAACCAGTCCTTGCGGTAGGCCCAGCCGACCGCGTCCCCCTCGGCCGGAATGGCCCAGTACTTACCGGAATTGGCCGGATATTCGGCGTAGTATTTCACCGTCGCCGGTGCCATCACCTCGTTCAAGTTGTGCTCGTTGAAGAAGTCCGTGAGGTCCACATAGTGCCCCGCCTCGGAAGCAGCGCCGAGCCACTGGGAGTCGCCGACGACCATGTCATAGGCGGAGCCCCTCGCGTTGAACTCGGTGAAGGCCTTCGTCTGGAAGTCCTGCCAAGGCGTCGTCTCGACCGTGACCATTACACCGGTCTCGGCTTCGTATTCATTGACGAGTTCCTGCAGATAGTTCGCCGGATCCCACTCGGCCCAGAAGATCGTCAGTTCCTGCGCGCTTGCTGATGCCCCGAAAGCAAGCAGCGATATGCCCGCAAATAGGCTCTTCATTCCATTGCGCATGATGTTCCTCCCATTCTTGCGCCTGAACCGCTGCTGATCGCCCCACTTATGTCCTTGTGCGGACAGGCCTCCTCACCTGTTTGCCAGCTCTCTGCGAGACGATTTTTCCTCCCTTCTCCGATAGATCTGGTAGTACCAAATTACAACCACAGTCAAGCCACTTGTCGCGCCAGACTACTTCCATTTAGCCGAAGGACCTGCTCCGAAGCCCGCGCCTTTCGGTGTCTGCTCAGGCGAACCCGACGCATGCCCCGTGGGCAAATTATGCGGCAAGGCAAACAAGCAGATGCCCTATCTGGTCTAACCAGATTGACCTATGTTTCTAGCCCTCCTTGTTCTTGTGGCGCATTGTCGCCCGCACCAGTTCCAGTGCGGCCCAGGTCGCCACCTTCTCGGATTCCTTGCTGTCGAGGCCCCAGATGTCCTTGAGCACCACCAGGGCCTCGATGCCGAAGATCAGCGACAGTGCCTGAGTGAGCCGGTCGAATTCTTCTCCTGGCAACTGTGCTCGCAGCGGCTCCAGAGCATTGCGCAGGAGTTCCACGCGGTGGCCGCGCATGAACTGCGGTTCGCCCTCCGGCGCCCCCGATTTCCGCTGCGCCCACTGATCCAGCGAAAGCTTCAACGCGGCCTTGAACGTTGCCTCGAACTCATCGAGTCGCGGCAACGAGGTGCGAAACAAGCTCTCGATCCGTTCCCCGGCATCAGGCGACCGGTCCTTCCACTTCAAGATCGGCCCCAAAGCCTCGTCCACCACGGCATCGACCAGAGCCGCCTGGCTGGGGAAGTAGCGGTATGCGGTCGCCCGAGAGACTCCCGCCGCTTCGGCAACGTCGCTGACCGACGGCGTCAGACCCGCCTGCATGAGCCGGATTGCCGTCTTGAGCATGAGCCGACGGGTCCTCGCCCGCGGGCCGCGTTCGTTTTCCTCCGGCAACTCGGTTGATTGACGTGAGATATCCATATCATTATGATACTCGCGTCTCAAAAATTTGCAACAGCCAGCAGAAGCTGTCGCCGTCGGGAAGGGCGGAAGAGAGGAACGATCGTCGAGGAAGGTTGCTTGAAACGGGTCTATGTCGTCGGCACGGCCGACACGAAAGGGGAGGAACTGACCTTCCTCGCCGCTCTGGTCGAGGCGCGCGGGCTGCCCGTGGTCCGGGTGGACGTGGGCACGCGTCCATCCACGTTCGAGATGGACATCACGGCCGCAGAGGTGGCGGCCCTTCATCCCGACGGCGCGACGGCGGTTCTCGGTCTGGACGATCGCGGGACTGCCATCGCGACGATGGGCACGGCCTTCAGCCGCTTCATCGTTTCACGAGAAGATGTCGGTGCGGTCATCGGCCTCGGCGGGGGCGGCGGCACCTCGATCATCACGGTCGGGATGCGCATGCTGCCTTACGGCGTCCCGAAGCTGATGGTCTCGACGCTCGCTTCCGGGGACGTGTCGCCTTATGTCGACATCTCCGACATTGTCATGATGCCCGCGGTCACCGACATCGCGGGGCTGAACGGCCTCAGCCGCGTCATCCTGCACAATGCCGCGGAGGCGATCGCGGGAATGGCCGCGCATCCCGCCGATCGAGGTGAGACCAAGCCGGCGATCGGTCTTACCATGTTCGGCGTGACGACCCCCTGCGTCACCGCGGTCGCAGAGCGCCTGCGGGAAGACTACGACTGCATGGTCTTCCACGCCACGGGTACAGGCGGTCGTACGATGGAGAAGCTGGCCGACAGCGGCATGCTGGCCGGCTTCATCGACATCACGACCACCGAGGTGTGCGACCTGCTCTTCGGCGGTGTCCTTCCGGCCACCGAGGATCGTTTCGGCGCCGTCGCCCGCACGCGCCTTCCCTATGTCGGCTCGGTCGGCGCGCTCGACATGGTGAACTTCTGGGCACCGGAGACCGTTCCGCCGCATCACCGCACGCGTAATCTCTACAAGCACAACCCGAACGTCACGCTGATGCGCACGACGCGGGAGGAGTGCCGGGCCATAGGCGAGTGGATCGGCAATAAGCTGAACGCGTGCGAGGGAGAGATCCGGTTCCTGATCCCCGAAAAAGGCGTTTCAGCGCTCGATATCGAAGGGGGCGCCTTCTTCGATCCGGAGGCCGACGCGGCTTTGTTCATGGCGATTGAAGCGACGGTCCGGCAGACCGAAAGGCGCAGGATCGTGCCCCTGCCGCTGCACATCAACGATCCCGCCTTCGCCGAGGCTGCAGCCGCGACTTTTCTCGAAATCCATCACAACTGAGAGGCAAGATGCCCGCAATTCCCCGCAAGCAAGTCCTCGAGACGTTCCGTAAGATGATCGACGAGGGCAAGCCCATCGTCGGCGGAGGGGCCGGAACAGGCCTTTCCGCCAAGGCCGAGGAGGCGGGCGGGATCGACCTCATCATCATATACAATTCGGGCCGCTATCGCATGGCGGGTCGGGGTTCCGCCGCCGGCCTGCTCGCCTACGGGAATGCCAACGCGATCGTGAAGGAAATGGCGGCGGAGGTTCTGCCGGTGGTCGAAAGAACGCCGGTGCTTGCGGGCGTCAACGGAACGGACCCTTTCGTGCTGATGCCGCAGTTCCTTTCCGAACTGAAGGCGATGGGCTTCTCCGGCGTGCAGAATTTCCCGACGATCGGACTCTTCGACGGGATGATGCGCCGAAGTTTCGAGGAGACGGGCATGTCCTACGCGCTGGAGGTCGACATGATCGCCGCCGCGCACCGGCTCGACCTCCTGACGACGCCATATGTCTTCAATGCGGATGAGGCAATCGCAATGACGCGCGCCGGTGCGGACATCGTGGTCGCCCACATGGGCGTGACCACCGGCGGCACGATCGGAGCGTCCTCGGCCAAGTCGCTGGACCAGTGCGTAGAAGAGATAGACGCGATCGCGGCGGCGGCCCGAACCGTTCGCGGGGACGTGATCGTGCTCTGTCATGGAGGGCCGATCTCGATGCCCGAGGACGCGCGCTACATCCTCGAGCGCTGCGCTGGCATCCACGGCTTCTACGGTGCGAGCTCAATGGAGCGCCTGCCCGCGGAGGCGGCGATCCGAGACCAGACGGCAAGCTTCAAAGCGCTGCTGCTGCGCGAAGGCGCGTGAGGTTTCAGGGAGGAAAGCGAGATGAGCGAAAGCAGGCGGCAATTCTTCAACTATCCCGGCGAGGTGGATGCTTTCGGCTTCGACTGGGGCAGACTGGCGCTGACGGTCGGGCCGGAGGTCAATGGTGCCAGGCGGTTTTCCGGTGGTGTCGTGGACGTCAACCCGGGAGAAGGGCATGCGCGCCACAACCATCCGGGCGCCGAAGAGATCATCTTCGTGATTTCAGGCAACGGCGAACAGATGGTCGAGGACGAGAACGGCAACCCCGTAACGCGTGAAGTGGGGCCGGGCTGCACCGTCTATGTTCCCGAAAGCCGCTATCACTCGACGCTCAACACCGGCGACGGCCCGATGCAGCTCTTCGTCGTCTATTCACCGGCCGGCCCGGAACAGGCGCTTCGGGACCTTCCCGACTTCCGCCTGTTGAAGGCTGGCGGGGCGTAACGCGGCGAGCCATCGGCGGCACGCACGCAGGGGGCGTGGCCTTTCGGCTGGCTGTCCGTTTCCTATGCCGTCGCGCCCCGGTTCCACCCCCTGCCATTTTCGCCGAACATCTCATAGCCGTCGTTTGTAACCGCCAGCGTATCCTCGAGCTTGATGAAGCCGCGGGAAGGGTGAAGCATGGTCGTCTCCACCGAGACGACCATGCCGGCCTCCAGGGGGCGGGCGGCGTCGACACCCTCATAGGTGACCGGATGATTGGTCATCAGAAACGGCACCTCATGGGTGATCAGGCCCATGCCGTGGGCGAAGAAATCGGTAAATTCGGCAACCTTGGAGGCCTTGAGCACGCTCTGCGCATGGGCGATCACGTCGCCGCCGCGCGCACCTGCGCGAACCTTCGAGAAAGCCGCCTGCTGGATCTGCTCCACCTCGCCAAGCAAATCCTCCAGTTCGGCGTCGGGATGCCCCAGCACGCCCATGCGGCACAGATCACCGATATAGCCGCGATAGTTTCCGCCGGAATCGATGGAGAGCACATCGCCCTCCCGCCAGGCCTGGTCCGACGCTGCCCGGTTGTGGCTCGATCCCAGGGTGAGAAGACAATATTCGAATTGCAGGCCGCGGTTCGTCTCCTCCTGCCGCAGCCTCTCGATGATCTCGTTCTTTGTGGTTCCTGCGCGCGCCCAAGCGATTGTCGCCATCATGGCGTCGGTGACGAGCTCGGAGGCCTTGCGCAGCTTCTCCAGCTCTTCCGGCGTCTTCACGGCACGCAACCGCTCGAGCACGCCGGTCGCGTCCACGAAAGTCGCGCCCTCTAGCCGCTCGCTTAGCAGCCTGTAGGCGTCCAGCGGCAGGAAGGACGGCTCGATGCCGATGCGTGCCACCCCCTTCCCGATCTTCCTCAGATGCTCCACCGCGTATTCGGCGGCATCCAGCGTTCCCCAAGCCGCAGCATGAAAGGCGGGTGTCCAGAACGGATGGTTCTGGTGTTCACCGCCCTCCATCCGGTTGGCCACATAAGCGGAATTTTCGGCGTGTCCCTTTTCATAGATGACGACGGGCAGGTAGCGGCTGTGCCCGATCGCATCCATCGTTGAAAAGAAGATGAACCTGTAGCCGCCGAGCAGATACTGCGTGTTGTGCTTGGAAGTGGCGAGGAGCACATCTATGCCAGCCTCTTCCATCAGCGCGTCGAGGTGGCTCGTATCAAACGGGGCCATGGTACGGGTCGTTAGAGACGCGTCGATATTCACCGGTTCCTCCCTTGCAAGCGGCCGCATCAATCATTTCTGGTCGGACCAGTTTTGCACATCGGAAGCTGGACCGTCCAGAGCTCCGGGGGCGGCGTCCAGGCAACCCAAACCTATCCATCCGCCGCCGGGCGACAAGCCGTCCGGCCGCACGGGCACGCGCGCCGTCCCGCCCGATCGCCACTCGTGCCCGCCAATCACTATCGGGCGAGGAGATGTCGCGGGGCGCACCGGCTGCGCGCCACAGCAACCCGCATTGCTGGTGAACACCGGCCACGTTTGCGCGCGTACATGATATCCCGTATGGAAACGGCATCGAGCTGAGACCTGATCGGCGCCACTCAGGATCCGGTTGCCATACCGATTTCTGTCAGATCGGTTCCATGGGATCACCTCGATCCTGCAGGGGCCCCCGTTTGTGTACCGGTTTACGCTTCGGTTGAGTGCCCTCGCTTCGCAAGACACGCATTCAAGATCATTGAGCGTCTACCCTCACCAGCTTCTGGGCAGCCAATCTCGCCGGCATCGTGTCAATGTGCTCGGTGATGCATTCGTCGATTTTCGATGGATCTACAACGCGGCTGCCCTGCCGCTCGAAGGCAATCTTTCCCTCACGAACGTGCTTTTCTAGAGAGACCAGCAGGGCCTCACGATCCCGGGTCCCATCGAGTTCCGGTAAGAGCCATGCCTCGATGATTCCCAGCGGCACAGGCTGAGTCCTGCACCGCGAAGAGTTGTGATCCGTTGATCGCATCCGTCGAAGTGACGCTGATGCGGCCCGCGGCGACGTTCTGGATCTGCCGCTCCGCTCCCGGAGCACCGACCGAGACGACGCTCGTCGGCGCGGCACCCGCGAAGTTGTATGTCGTGCCGCGAATCGTCGTGCTCGCCGTCGGAGTGGGTGCCGCGGTCACCGAGCCCGAGCCGAGCGCCACGTCGCCGGCATTGTTGGCTATTGCCGTATCGCCAAAGGCGAGCGAGCCGGCTCCCAGCGCCTCGCTCGTGCTGCCGAGGGCGATCGAGCCCTGGCCAACCACCGTGTTCTGGTAACCGATGCCGACCGCGCCCTGCGCCGCCGTGCCGGGGGTGCTCACCGCCTGGCCGCCGCCGCCGACCATGTTGGTGTTGCCCATCGCCACCGAACCGTTGCCGGTCGCGGTGTTGTCCATGCCCTGCGCCACCGCGCCGTCGCCGGTGGCGGTGTTGGGATCGCCGATGGCGACCGCGCCGTTGCCGCTGGCGAGGTTGCCGGAGCCGACGGCAACTGCCTTGCCGCCCGTAGCGGTGGAGCCGTTGCCGATCGCGACGGCGTCGGCAGCGTCCGCCGTTGCATCGGTGCCCATGGCAATGGCGTCCAGCGCGCTCGCTGTGGCGCCGCGGCCGAGGGCCGTCGCACGATCGGCGCTCGCGGTCGCGCGCCGGCCGAGCGCCAATGCGGCGGCGGAACCAGAGGCCTCCGCGAAGATGCCGAGCGCGACGTTGCTCTGCCCGGTGCTCTTGGCACCGTTTCCTATGGCGACCGAATTGATGTCGGTGACGGACGTGTTGTAGCCGATGGCAACCGAGGCACCGGCCGTCGCATCGGTTGCGGCGTTTTGGCCGATCGCGATGGAATTGGAGGCGGCCGCATTGGCGCCAAAGCCGATCGCCGTGCTGATGTCGGCCGACGCGGCCGCGCCATCGCCCAGCGCGATCGAGCTCTTTCCCGAAGCCGCTGAATTCACGCCGAGGGCGGTGGCTCCCTCAGCCGAAGCTGTCGCGCTGCGCCCGAAAGCCGAAGCCAGGATTCCCGAGGCGACGGAGTTCTGCCCGACAGCAGTAGCAGCATTGCCGGTTGCATTGGCGCCAACACCGACTGCCGTTCCAGTCAGGGCCGCACTTGATGATGAGCCGATAGCGACGCCATATTTATCAGTGACTGTCGCTGACCAACCAAGCGCCACGCCGTTGAGGCCCTGGGACTGCGCCAGGCGCCCCACTGCGACCGCGGAATCGGCATTCGCGACGGAAGCCGAACCAAACGCGATGGAGGCAACGCCCCTCGGATTTTGCCGAGATGCCCATTCCGATAGCATGATTGCCACTGGCAGTGACGTTCCGGCCGATGCCGACGGCGTGATCCCCGCTAACGACGGTGTTCATTCCCATACCGACTCCAGAAAGCCCGCTTACCGTGACGGTGCAGCCGATGCCGGTGCTGTAGTCGGCCACGAACGTATGGCAAAGCGGGCCCGTGCCGATCGAAACCGCGCCCTGGCCAGTGCCGGTGAGCTGGCCGTTGCCGGCGGCGTAGCCCGCCAGGGCCGAGGTCGCGGACATTCCCAGGGCGACTGCCGCAATCGAGCCGCCGATACCGAGCGTGCCCAGCCCCAGTCGGCCGCGCCGCATGCCGAGGACCGAATGCGCCATGCGCAGCACCGCCATCAGCCGGCGCCGGAGCGAACGGCTTTCGGCAGCACCCGAAATCCAGTTGTCGACGAAACCACGGCGGAGCTTGGCTGGCGGGAAATTCCCAATGGAACCGGTCATGACAACTCCTCTTCGACGACCGCAGTTCGACGGCTGGTACCTGCCTCACCGGCTGCACGGACATCTTGAACGCGACTGTGGTTGGTAATGGCGAGGCCCATGTCGATGCCACGCCGTTCTACCGATTGATAAGCGGCTTCGACCCATGGCTCGGTGGGCACGGGCACGGCATGCAAGGCTGCATGAGCGCGCTCTGGGGTCATCTTGGGCGAAACCAGCGCCCGGCAGGCAGCGAAATGAACGGACGGTTCAGCGTCGCCGTAGACCGGGGACGTCAAGCCGAATACGAAACATGCGAAAAGGTGATCGATCTGCGCTTGCGGGATCCGGCTGGCGTAGCGTCCGTGCAGCACGTTCCACGCCGCGTCCACCTTGGTGGCGAAAACCTGGATTTCAGGAGTTTCCAGAGAAGCCAGAGCTGTGTCCAGCACGCTTTCCGGATCGCCTTGTTCACTATCCTCGCTCGTCGATCCAGAAGGAGTAACCGATTTCGATTGGACTTCCTTCCGCGACAACTGCTGGTCGAACGCCGCATTCGACACCAGACTGTCTCTCCTATACGCATCTTATCGGAATAAGGCACATTTCCGCCATATAGTCTTTATGTGATACGACTATTGTTTATGGAATATCTGCAACACGGCGTGTCGAAGCGCCAAAACGAGCGTTGCATCTATCGGTTGCACTCCTTCCTGTAGGCTGCCGGCGTTGTGCCGGTCATGCGCCGGAAGGTTTGCGTCAGATGCATCTGATCGGCAAAACCGCACTCGAAGGCGATGCTTGCAACCGTCATCGTCGTTTCGGCAAGAAGGCGCTGAGCGCGCTCGATGCGGCGGCGCATGACGTATCTGTAAGGCGTGAGCCCGCTCGACTTCTTGAACAGGCGGGCGAAATGCCCGGGGCTCAGCTTGCTGTCCCGCGCAAGATCGGCCAGCGACAGCGGCTTTGACAGATTGGCCTCGATGAATTCCACCGCCCTGGCGAATTGGCGCGGGTCGAGCCCGTGCGACGATGCGGCGCGGACAGGCCGCTCCGCCGCGCTCGAATGGTTCCGGACGAGATGCGCGGCGAAAGCCGTCGCCAGATGATCGACATAGAGCGGCGACGTCGCGACCGGGTCGCGCGCCGCATCACACATCCCCATCGCGAGCTGCTCGAGCATCGGATCGAGGGCCGCGAACCGGGGTATTATTTCCAGCCGGTCCGGATCGCCCTTGACCAGGTCAACCGACACCTCCTCGACAATTGCCTGACGAATATAGACCTGGACGGATTCGAGAGGGCGGTCCAGCTTGGCCTCGAACGGCGCGCCTGCCGGGACGATGCCGAAGCTGCCGGGAAGCATGTCCTTCTCGTCCGCGACCCCATGGACGTTGCGCCAGACCCGGATCGGACCGTCGAGCGTGAAGGCGACCATCGTATCCGGGCAGGCGGCGAAGCTCTTCCGATAAGGATATTCTTTCTGCCGCGAGACATATGCGCTGGTCCAGCCGCAGCCGTCGCTCGTCAGCACGACCTCGCAATGCTCGGACTGGACGAAACCGTGCGTCTGGTCGCCCGTGAATTCGAAAAGCACCGGCCTTGCGCGTGAAGGTTGCGGGCGGGCGCGGGCTTCGGACGGATAGACAGGGTAGTCGTCAGCCGCCAGCTTCATGCCATTCTGCGTGCCGTCTCGGACATCATCGATCCGTCGAGGTACAGCCCGTAACCGACGCGTTCTGGAACCGGCCTTCGATACGGCATGCCGCATAACCTTGTCGGTTTATCCGTTGAGAACGAACATAAACAATAGAAACTGAAAGGAACTATCTGTCAACAGCAAGGAAGGCCCGAATTTTTTGCAAGCATATTCGCCGAGCGAATGCTTCTTCCGTCGCGTTTGATCTCGCCGGTGGAAGGCACGAGCCCCATCACCGCACGCAAGGTCGTCGATGACGAGGGTGGAGTTGAGCTTGCGATCGATACGGACGCGACATTGAACGCCGGAACTTGTGAAGCTGAGCTTCATAAGTATTGAAATTTTGTTGCGTGTTAACGGCTGCCTCGGCTGGTAGAGGTTCCGGGAAGTCGCCAAATGGGAGGAGATCATGACAGTGGAAGAACGCCCCGGCGTGGTTCGCAACATGTCGCTTGAGCTGCGGGCGTGGAATATCCGCCGCAAGGCGCTCCAAATGGGAGAAGTTCAGGGTCAGGGATATATCGGTCAGGCGCTCGGCATTGCGGACGTGCTGGCGGCCAGCTACTTCCACGCCCTCAAATACCGCCCCGAGCAGCCGGAATGGGAGGGCCGCGACCGGTACCTGCTGTCGATCGGGCATTACGCGATCGCGCTCTACGCCGTTCTGATGGAAGCCGGCATACTGCCCGAGGAAGAGCTCGAGACCTATGGCGCGGATGACAGCCGCATGCCGATGTCGGGCATGGGGTCCTACACCCCCGGAATGGAAATCACCGGCGGCTCTCTGGGACATGGCCTCGGCATAGCCGTCGGCATGGCGCTGGGGCTGAAGCGCAAGAAGAACCCGGCCTTCGTTTATAATTTGATGTCCGACGGCGAACTGGGCGAGGGCGTGACCTGGGAGGCCGCAATGTCGGCCGTACAGTGGAAGCTCGACAACCTCATCTGCCTCGTCGACTTTAATAATCAGCAGGCCGACTGCAAGACGACAGAGGCGCTCGCGCAGGTGCCCGAGCAGGCCAAGTGGGAAGCCTTCGGCTGGCACGCTCAACGCGTGGACGGGAACGACATGGGGGCCGTGGTCGCCGCGTTTGATGCGGCCCGTGCTGTCACCGAGCCAAAGCCGCGCGTGATCATCTTCGACACGCAGATGTGCAGGGGTGTGGACTTTCTCGAGAACCGGGAGATCACGCACTTCGTGCGCGTCGAGTCCGACGAATGGTCCAAGGCGTTGGCCACTCTGGAAGAAGGAAAGCCGCAATGACCCTTGCCTCGATGAAGCGGAAATACGAACCGCGCAAGGTCATTCCAAAGGAGCAGCGGCAGGCCACCTCGGCGATGATCGCTTCGCTCGCGGCAGAAGGCTACGATACCGTTGCCGCTCCCTTCGGTCATGCCTTGGTCGACGCGGCAAAGAAGGACGACAAGATCGTCGGGCTTTCCGCGGATCTCTCGAAATACACCGATCTACACATTTTCGCGAATGCGATGCCCGACCGGTTCTACCAGATGGGCATGGCCGAGCAACTGCTCGTCTCCGCGGCCGCCGGCATGGCCCGGGAAGGCTTCAACCCTTTTGCGACCACCTATGCGGTCTTCGCCTCGCGCCGGGCCTACGACTTCATCGCCATGGCCATCGCCGAAGAGAACCTCCCGGTCAAGATCATGTGTGCCCTGCCGGGCCTGACGACCGGCTACGGGCCCAGTCACCAGGCGACCGAGGATCTCGCAATATTCCGCGGCCTCCCGAACTTGACGATTATAGATCCCTGTGACGCGGACGACGTGATGGGGATGGTTCCCGCGGTGGCGAACCACAACGGTCCGGTTTACGCACGCCTGCCGCGCGGCAAGGTGCCCTCTGTCCTCACGCGCCATAAGCCGGATTACAAGTTCAGACTCGGCAAGGCGGAGACAATCCGCGAGGGCAAGGATGTGCTTGTGATCTCCTCTGGTTTCATGACGATGCGGTCGCTCGATGCAGCCGAGAGGCTAGCTGCGGACGGCATCGATGTGTCGGTCCTGCACGTGCCGACGATCAAGCCGCTGGACACCGCGACGATCCTTGCCGAAGTGCACAAGGGCGGCCGGTTGGTCGTGACGGCGGAAAACCACTCCGTTGTTGGCGGGCTGGGCGAGGCGGTGGCGCGAACGCTGCTGACCAACGACGCTCGCCCGACTTTCCGAATGATCGGCCTGCCAGACGAGTTTCTGGAGGCCGGAGCGCTGCCGACGCTGCATGACATGTACGGCCTCACGGTCGACAAAGTGGCCGAACAGATCCGTGGCTGGCTCGGATGTGGCCCGGGAGCAAACCGCAAGGCATCGGGAGTAGGATATTGAGCCTTCTAAAAGACAAATATGCGATCGTGACCGGTGCGGCATCGCCCCGCGGTCTCGGGAGGGCCATTGCGCAGATGTTCGCCGATCACGGTGCAACGGTCGCCATTCTCGACCTCGACCGGGATGGCGCCCAGGCCGCCGCGTCCGACCTCGGGAACAACCACATTGGACTTGCCTGCGATGTAACCGACAGGGCCAAATGTGTCGCTACGGTGGAGGAACTACTTGGGCGCTGGGGCCGCATCGACATCCTGGTGAACAACGCGGGGATCACCCAACCGCTGAAGTTAATGGACATAGCGCCGGAGAATTACGACGCGGTGCTCGACGTCAACCTCCGCGGAACGCTCTACGCGAGCCAAGCGGTGGTCCCGGCCATGCGCCAGCGTGGGGCGGGGGCGATCGTGAACCTCAGCTCGGTTTCGGCACAACGCGGTGGCGGCATTTTCGGCGGTCCGCACTATTCGGCTGCCAAGGCCGGGATTTTGGGCCTCACCAAGGCGATGGCCCGTGAACTGGCGCCAGACGGCATCCGCGTGAACGCCATCTGCCCCGGCTTCATCGCGACCGACATCACAGCCGGAAAACTCACGCCGGAGATGCACGAGCAGATTCTCGCGGGAATACCGATGGGGCGTGCGGGTGCCGCAACCGACGTAGCCGGTTGCGCGCTCTTCCTGGCCTCCGAGTTGTCCGCGTACTGCACAGGAAGCGAAGTCGACGTGAACGGAGGCTCGCTTATCCACTGAGAACCAGCGCCGGGACGGAAGAGCCACCGGCGCAATACCACAGTCTTTAAAAAAGGGAGGAAACATTATGAAGACGACATTCATAGCCATTCTGGCCGCAACAACTATGCTCGCTGGCGTCGCGCATGCCGAAGAGATCACCTTCGCGCATGGCGCCAATCCGGGGAACCCGCGGTTCGTGGCCGCGGAGAAATGGGCGGATCTCTTTTCCGAGTGCAGCGGTGGAGAGCACAGCGTGACCGTCGCACCGTCGGCCACAATGGGCGACGACGTCGAGATGTTGACCTCGGCTACCGCCGGCGTGATCAATGTGTCCGCAAACAGCCAGGGGGCGATGAGCCAGATCGTTCCTGAGATTGGCCTACTCGGACTGCCCTTCCTGTTCCAAGACCTTCCGACCGCCTGGGAGGTGCTTGACGGCGAGGTCGGTGAGATGCTGGACGAACGCGCGCAGGAGGCTGGACTGAAGGTGCTGGGCTTCTGGGACAACGGGATTCGTCACGTGAGCCACGTCTCGAAAACTGTTCCGACCCCGGCCGATCTGAAGGGCATGAAGATCCGCACGCCCCCGGATCAGATGACCGTGGACATTTTTGAGTCGCTGGGCGCCGCTCCGGCCCCACTTGCCTTCTCGGAACTGCCTACGGCGCTCCAATCGGGCGTGTTCGACGGACAGGAGAACCCGCTGGTCAACATCCACTCCTCAAAGATCCATGAGATCACCCCTTATATCACGCTGACTGGCCACAAGTACGAGTCCACGCCGGTGGTCGCAGGGCTGTCCTGGTGGTCGGGACTAGACGACGCCACGAAGCAGTGCGCTCTCGACGCTACCGCCCAAGCCGGTGAAGAGCAGCGCCAGGCCGTGCGCGAAGCCTCCGACAGCCTGATAGCGACCATGGAGGAAGAAGGCGTAACCTTCGCCGAGGCCGACAAGGCTGCCTATCAACAGGCCACGCAATCCGTTTACGATAAATATGCCAACAAATATCCGGACCTAGTTGAAGCGCTCCGCACCGCGGCCAAGGGGCAGTAATGACTCTCGGGGATTGCGATTCCCCGGTCGAGCGGAGGAGGCCCCTGCGCCTCCTCCACTCCCTAGCAAGTCGGGTGGTGACCCTGCTCGATTGGAGTGGCCGGCTCATAGCGGCAGCCTGCCTCGGTGTCATGTTCGTTGCGCTTTTCGTTAATGTTGTCCTTCGCTACGCTTTCGGGTCGGGTATCGCGTGGGCCTATGAGATCCACGCGCTGTTGCTTCCGTGGCTGGTCGCCGGGGGCATTGTCATCGCCGCCGCGCGCGGCCGGAACATAGCCATCACCCTGCTGCCCGATCTGTTGTCCGCCTCAGGACGCCGAGTGCTGACACTCCTGATCCATCTTGTGATCGTCCTCATCGCGACAAGCGTTCTCTGGTCGTCTCAACCGATCCTCAAGGCAGCACAATTCCAGACGCTCTCCACCCTCGGGATCAAGCAGATCTGGGGTTACGCCAGCCTCGTTTTCGCCTTCGGTGCAATGAGCGTGATTGGCGTCGTGGAGATCGTGCGGCTACTCGCGGGCGGCGATCCCGACCCTCTTGACCTTGAGCGCCAGAGCCTCGGTTGAAAGGACCGTCAAATGACCGCTCCCCTGATCGGGATATTTCTCGTGTTGCTGGCCATCGCCGTACCGGTCGCCCACGCCATGCTCGGCGGCGTTGCAGCAGCGCTCTGGCTCGACGGGAAGCCGATGGCGGTGATCGCTCAGCGGCTGTACACGCCGACACAGAGCTTCCCGATGCTTGCCATCCCATTCTTCATCATGGCCGGAAGCCTTATGATGTCAGGCCGTTTCGGTGTATATCTCGTCAACATCGCACGGCTGCTGGTGGGCAATTTCAAGGGCGGCCTGGGCCAAGTTTCGATCATAGGGTCCGTTATGTTTGGCGGCGTCTCCGGCTCGGCTGTGGCCGATGCCTCCGCGCTCGGCAACGCCCTAATTCCAGTACAGAAGCGCGAAGGTTACCCTGCTGGGTTCTCCGCAGCCATCAACTCGGCGTCCTCGACTGTTTCCGTCCTCATTCCACCGTCGATCCCACTCATTCTCTACGGCCTCGTCTCCAACGTCTCGATCGTCGATCTGTTCGTGGCGGGGATCCTTCCCGGCGTTCTGCTTGGCACTGGCATGTTCTTCTCGGTCTGGCTCCTGGCTCATCGTCTGAACTTGCCGCGCTCGCCCCTGACCGGGGGCATTCGCGTGTTCCGCAGCCAAATCATCTCGGCCATTCCCGCCCTTCTGATGCCGGTCTTTGTCATCGGCACGCTACGCTTCGGCGTGGCAACGCCGACCGAGGTGAGCGTCATGGCCGTTGCCTATTCCTTGCTCGTCAGCGGTCTCGTTTATCGCGATCTGACGTGGCGCAGGATCTGGCAGGCAGCGATCGAGACGGCCGTGATGACGGGGGCGGTGATGTTCATCATCATGGCATCCTCGACGATCCAGTGGGTGCTGACAGCGGAGCAGGTGCCGACCAGACTTGCGGAGTGGGTAACCGGTGCCTTTGCCGATCCATGGATGGTGATACTCGCGCTGAACGTAGTGATGCTGATTGTCGGGGCATTCCTCGATCTGCCGGCGGCTGTTCTCCTGCTGGGACCGCTCTTCGTGACAATCGGGCAGGCAATCGGGATCGATCTCGTGCAACTCGGCCTGATGATGGTCGTGAACTTGTCGATCGGTCTTTACACGCCCCCGGTCGGCACCACGCTCTTCATTTCCGCCGGCATCGCGCGTGCGGGGATCGGCGAGACGGTAAAGGCGCTCATGCCTTTCTACCTCGTGGCACTGCTCGTTCTGCTGCTGATCTCTTACGTTCCATTCCTGACCATTTATTAGAAAACCCACGGCTCGACCTCAATGAGGTCGGGCCCGGAAATCGTGCGAATACGGCACCCTGCGCTGTTCAGGAAATCCTTTGCCTGGACCTCGTGGGTACTGCACGTCTGCGAAATCCAGTCGGCAAAGCGCTTCACGATTCGTCGATTGAAATGGCGTGGTGGGCAAACCAGCCAATAGGCAAAGAAGCTGATTACATCAAACGACGGGCTGAAAGGCACGAGATCCCCGCGCTCCAAATCCGGCAGACAAAGCATGACGTTCTCGAGGGCGACCCCGCCGCCCTGTTTTGCCAGCTCTATCGACATCGAAGATCGATCGAACCGGAAAGGATAGCTGAGCTCCGGGAGGGTTACCCGATGTTCGGCCAACCAGAGGTCCCAACGGAAAAGCTGCTTTGCGCTGTCAATCAATCGCGCATGTCCGAGTTGTTCGACTGGGTTGTCGGAATATTGCTGCAACTGGCTCAAGTAGGCAGGGCTGCACATCGGCATGACATAGTCCGACATGATGCAGGTTACCGAAAGCCCGGACCAGCCTCCAAGACCATAGCGAAGGTCGAAGTCCACCGCCTCCGTATCGAAGGCCGAGAAATCGGGCGTGGCATCCACGCGGATGTTCCATTCGGGATTGTCTGCCGAGAAACGGTCGATCCGCGGACCGAGCCAGCGAACCCCAAAGCTCGGGCTGACCCGGATCGTCAGTCCGCGGGCGTGGCGTTGGCGAGATATGGCATTCCGGGCATTACGAAGAGCGCTGAAGGCCTGCGTTGTCGTCTGAAACAAGCGATCGCCGTCCAGTGTCAACACCAACTGCCGCTTTTCGCGCCGAAACAGTTTGACGCCAAACTGCGTTTCCAGCGCGCGAAGCTGCTGACTCACGGCCGAAGCCGAGATTCCGAGATCCTCCGCCGCCTTGCTCACCGAGCCGAGACGGGCAACCGCCTCGAAGTACTCGGTGGCCTTGAGATTTATATCCCGCATTTGGCAGTTTCCCAGCTGCTTATATGAAGACACGCTAAATGAATTATGCAGTTTCTTAAAGTGATCTGGCCTCAAAATGGCCGTGGTGCCGCTGCTGCGTGAAAATCCCGAAGTTCGTTGAAAGAGCTTCTTCCAGTCCGTGCCGAAACTGATCATGCTCGGCGCATGATGCGTCTGACGAGGATTATGACGGCTGCGCCGTAGAGGGCGGCGGAGATTACCGGATCGGATCTGCTCCCGAACAGCGGACCTTCATCCGAATCGCCATGGACTATCAGAGGCCTGCGGAAGCGAAGCCGGCCGGACTACGTGCGTATACCCGAGTAAAATCGACCATCGGCAAAAATGCTGTCGCCCATGTGACGTTTTCCAATGCGCAGATCATGCTGCCGCGGTGCAGAAATCCAGATCGTGCCGGCAGGCTCGCCCTGTGCTCCGCCTCATCACCGGTCTCACGAGGCCAGTTGCATCAGGGTAGCCGTGAAACGGCGCGACATCGCTGTCGGCGGCGCATCGGCGGGGGTGATGACGAAGAGCTGGCGCTCCATCGAGACTCCTTCGAGAGTGAGGGCGACGAGGCTGCCCGAGGCGACTTCGTCGCGAACGGCACTTGCAAGTACGATGGAGATGCCAAGGCCCGCGGCGACCGCCCGTTTCACGGCCTCCGTGCTGCCGAGTTGCTGCGTCACATTCATTCGATCCACTAGACTTCTCAACTCCGAGCGCAACAATCGTCCCGTACCCGTTCCGGGCTCGCCTCCCAATACAGGTTCGGTGACGAATTCTTCCGCAGAGATTGAGCGTCTTCGGCTCCAGCGGTGGTCGGGCGCCACAATCACCACCATCGGATCGCGCCGCCAGGGTGCCGCCTCGCAGCCCGAACGGGGCTCCCACCACTCCGTCACGGCGACATCGATCTCTCCGCTCTCGAGCCGCGCGATCGTCTCGGGGTTGGTGCCGATGCGCAGCCGCACGGGAAGCGCTTTGGGATCCTCCTGTTCAAAGCGGCGGATATAGGGCGGCAGCAGGTAAATGCCCGGATTGGAGGCAGCCCCGACAGCGATGGGATGGCGATGAACCGCCTGAATCGAGCGTTCCGCGCCCTCGATGAGGCGCCGGGCGAACGGGAGGAAGGCCGCCCCCCGCGCCGTTGGGGAAGCATTGCGATGGGCACGATGAACGAGTGTCACGCCGAGGCTCTCCTCGAGCTTGCGCAACTGCTGGCTCACCGTCGGCTGGGAGGCACCGAGGCGGCGGGCCGCTTCATGGAAGCCGCCTGAATCCACGATGGCGAGGAACGCTTGGACATGCGTCAAGTTGAGCATCAGGCGGTTCTCTCCATGGATTTGTGCGGATCGAGGATCATTCCGTGCATCCGCCCGCCATCGAGGAAGCGCAGGATGTCGTCGGCGGCGGCGAGTGCGATGTCGCGGCGCACGCTGTCGACGGCCGAGCCCAGATGGGGCGTCAGCACGGTGCGGGGATGGGCGCGCAGCCGTGACTCGACATCGCAGCGGCGGTCCGGCCGCGCCCAGTCCTCCATTTCGAAAACGTCAGCCGCGTAGCCACCGAGAGTGCCGGCCTCGAGCGCATCGGCGACGGCCGCTTCGTTGACGAGGGAGCCGCGGGCCGGATTGACGAGCATTGCGCCGGGTTTCATTGCCGCCAGTGCAACCGCATCGATCAGATGGAGCGAGTCGGGAACGAGTGGCAGCGCCAGGACCACATAGTCGCACTCCCGCAGGAGCGGTGACAGGTCTCGTCGTCCCAGGCAGAGCGCATCCTCCTTTCCTGGCGAAAGCGGACGCGCATCGCAGTAGAGGAGCCGGCACCGGAAGGCGCGCAGCCGATATGCGATCGCCTGGCCGACGGCGCCCATACCGATGATCCCGACGGTGGCACCGTCCAGGCCAGTGCCGTAGAGGATCGGCCGCCAGCCCGTGAAGGAACCGCCACGAACAAGCCGGTCGCCTTCCACGATGTTGCGGCCGAGGGCGATCATGAGGCCGATGGTGAGCTCCGCCGTCGGCGCGGTCAGCAGGTCCGGGACGATGCTGACGGCCACGCCACGCCGCCGACACGCCGCCAGGTCGAAATTGTCGGCCCCCTTCAAGGCGCAGGCGATGACCTTGAGGTCCGGGCATTGCTCGAGGAATTCTTCATCGACGTGATCGGTCATGAAAGCGACCATCGCGTCGGCGTCTCGCGCCCGGGTCAGAAGCTCTTCGCGCGACCACGGCTGGCGCGCCTGGTTCGCTTCCACCGCGCCTCTCGTCTCGAGCCGGTCGAGCACCTCCCGATGTACCCAGTTGGTGACGATGGTCTTGCGTGCCACGTTCGATACCTCCTCGAATGGTCGGCAGGCCAGCCGGTCAGCTACGAGGCCATTCGGCTCTCTATGCTTCGCGTTTGATAATCATCGTCGTATATCAATCGTGTAAGCCAATCAATATGGAAATCAAGCGCGGAACAATCCTCAGAAGAGAGATCCATTTTTAGGCAGGAACTTTTCCGGATGTCGTTCATACAGGCGTCATCTTGCGCTGCTAGGAAGCCATCAATCGATAAGGCTTTATAATTGGAAATAGAAATCAAATAGCAATGCTGACTCTCCGGGGAGTGGTCCGCCGTTGTGCTTGCCATCCCTTGCCAGCACAGGAGAAGCAAATGATTCGCGTCGAAAGTCTGTCGCTCGCTTATCCGAACGGGGTGACGGCATTGCACGACACCGATCTGGAGGTGGCTGCAGGTCGATTCCTCGTGCTGCTGGGTCCTTCCGGTGCAGGAAAGTCCAGCCTCCTGCGTTGCCTCAACGGATTGGTGCGCCCAACGCACGGTGATGTTCAGTGCGGCGATGCGGGCTCGATCTTTTCGTCACGGGCACGCCTGCGCGCACATCGGCGCACCACGGGCATGGTTTTTCAGCATCATCATCTGATCGGACGGATGACGGCCCTGGCCAATGTGCTAACGGCCCGGTTATCGCGGCATCCGGTCTTGCGGACGCTGTTGCCACTGCCGCGATCCGACCGGCTTGTGGCTCTGGAGGCACTGGACCGCGTCGGCCTTCTCGACCGGGCGCTCGATCGGGCCGACCAACTGTCCGGCGGGCAGCAGCAACGCGTCGGCATCGCGCGTGCGATGACGCAGGAGCCCAGCCTGATACTTGCCGACGAACCCGTGGCGAGCCTCGACCCCGCCACTGCGGAGCGCGTGCTCTCGGATCTGCACAGAATTTGCAGCGAGGACGGGATCACCGCCGTGGTGAGCCTGCACCAAGTGGAATTCGCCCGCCGCTTTGCGGACGAGATCATCGGGCTTTCCGCCGGACGCGTCGTGTTTCGCGGGACCCCGAAAACGCTCACACCTCATGCGCTCGACGCAATCTATGGCCGCTTGCCTGCGGATTTGCCCGCTGCCGCCGCATAACCATTCAAACCGATCGATCAGGAGATCGCCATGCTGCCTACCCGACGCCACGTCCTCGCCGCTCTCGTTGCCTCGAGCTTCGCCACCGCTCTGCCTGCCGCGGCGTCGGACCGCGCCGACCCGCAGACCCTGCGCGTGGCGCTCCTGCCTGACGAGAACGCTGCAACCATCATCCAGAACGCGCAGCCCCTGAAGGAGTTTCTCGCTGAGCGCCTGGGCAGGGACGTCGAAATCCTCGTGACGACCGACTATTCTTCCATGATCGAAGCGATGCGTTTCGGGCGCATCGAGGTCGGGTATTTTGGCCCGCTCTCCTACGTCATGGCCAAGTCGCGTGCGCCCGAAATCGAGCCCTTCGGCGTGGGCGTGGTCGATGGTTCACCGACCTACCGCTCAATCCTGATCGCGAATGCCGAGGGTCCGGTAAAGGGCTACGAGGATATTCGCGGCAAGCCCTTTGCGTTTGGCGATCAGGCGTCGACTTCGAGCCACCTGGCACCGCGCACGGTGCTGGCCAAGGCTGGGCTCAAGGGCGATTCAGACTACAAGGTCGTGCATTTGGGCAAGCACGACGCCGTAGCGCGGGCAGTGGCTGCTGGCCAGGTGCCTGCCGGCGGCCTGTCGGAATCGATTTACGAGGTTCTGGTCGAGCGGGGCAAGGTCGATGCTTCCAAAATTCGCGTGCTGGGCTACAGCGATCCGCTGCCGAACTATCCCCTCACCATGCAAGGCTACCTCGTCCCGGAGTTGAAGGAGGCGATCAGGTCGGCCTTCCTGGATATCGACAATCCCGAGATTCTCGAGCTGTTTCGGGTGGAGCGGCTCGATCCGACCGATGACGCTGCTTATGACGTGCTGCGCGAGATGGCCGAAATTCTCGAGATCAATCTGGCAAAGGCGAACTGAGCCATGTCGACGGAAGAGATCTACGCCGGCATCCTGGCGGAAGAGCGCCGCGCCGCCCGCTGGGCGGCCGCGCTGGCCGCTTTGATCGTTACCGTGTGCATCGGAGCGCTTTGGATCACCGGTTTCTTCGACCTCGCACGCCTGCGGGATGGCGGTCCGGCGATCGCCCAGCTTTTCGACGAGATGGTGCCACCGGATTTCTCCCGCTGGCAGAGCTGGATGCGCCCGCTGATCGACACCCTTGCCATGTCGATCGCTGGAACCGCCTTTGCGGTGGTGTTCTCGCTTCCACTCGCTCTGCTGGCGGCGCCGAACACCGCCCCGAATGCGGTAATCTACCAGGGCGCGCGATTGGTCCTTTCCTTCCTCAGATCCGTGCCTGAAATCATCATGGGCGTGCTTTTCGTCGCCGCTGTCGGCTTCGGAGCACTTCCAGGGGTGCTTGCGCTGGGGCTTCACTCAGTCGGTATGGTCGGCAAGTTCTACGCCGAGGCCATCGAACACGTGGACCCGAAACCGATCGAGGCGGCCCGGGCGGCCGGATGCGGGCCGATGGGCGTCATCCTGCATGCCGTTCTGCCGCAGGTGCTGCCGCAGCTCGCCGACATCACGATCTACCGCTGGGAATATCATTTCCGCGCCTCGGCCGTGCTGGGTATCGTCGGTGCTGGTGGGATCGGCTTCGAACTGATGGCGGCGCTGCGTCTGTTGGCCTACGATCAGGTCTCGGCGATTCTCCTTGCGATCCTGTTCTGTGTTGTCCTGGTCGACGGGTTGGGCGCCACGCTCCGAAGTGCACTAAGGTGATCGTAGCGCGTATGAGCTTCTCCATCTGAGAAGGCTGTTCAACTGACAACCCCGTCACGGGCATCAGGAACCCTTTAACTCACCCGTGGCCTCGGCGGCAGCGCCGTCCACTCTTGGCGGGCAACAGGGACAGCTCGGATAAACAGAGATCGGCGCGAAGCGGAGACGCTTTTGTGTACGCTACTCTTCGCTGGAACACTCCCGCCCTTTGAAGCGGCTTGACATCAATCCCGAAAGTGGGCAGCGGATGGGACCGCGTGTCAGAAATGGAGAACGCCAACTCTGCGGGAGTACGATACGTATGGGAACGGCAACAGGACGGCAGCGAAAACCGCCGCCGAATTATGCTATCGTCGCCATTTACCCGCTCGCCCACTCTATCGTTGATACGTCGTATTCTGGCGCGCCACCGGATACTTCCGGCATCGCCTGAATCACTCGCACTCTATTATTGATAACTACCTAAATGCGTTGAAATATAACGAGAAAAAATTTTTCGACAAAAATTCACCGTCGAGCATCCCGTCAAAAATTCGGGCTTTTCAAATAATTGTATTTTTCGGGGTAACGCGAAAAACCGTGGTTTCGGGGACTATCGTCTACCGACGGAGCCTCGAATGCTTTGTGACGGTACACATGCATTCGCCGTTTCTGCGCTATAGTTCTACTGGCACCAGAACGCCTTGACGTCTACTGCCACCCGCGCAGGATTGGATCGTAGATCAAATCCCTCCCCCCTCAACCAACGATTCTTGCGGCTCGCAGAAAGCGAAATACCGCGGTTGGCGGCATAAGGCGATTCTGTTGCGAAAAAAAGCGTCTCACGCACCGCCGTCGAAATGCAAACTAACGGTATCCTGCAGCTTGCCCAGGGTGCCGTCTTTGCGAAAGCGTGTACCGCTCACAACAAAGATGATATTCTCGTCACTGCCGTAGAGCGTAACACCGCTGACGGAAAGGCGGAGTAGCCGTCCACCACTGTCGGCCGTCACGATGTCTCCGACTTCAATTCCGAGGATTGATTGGGCCAACGCGGAGCGTTCGGCTTCCAGTTCCGTCTCCCAGCGCTCCAATTCATCTTCCAGGCGCCGCCAAGCCTCTCGTGTCGACCGAAAAGGTCGGTCGTTCCCAAACCATATCCGATCCGCAACCGCGAGCCTCTCATCGGGGACTTCCCGTTCGATCGCATAGGCCGCGTCGGACAACATGAACCCGGTCAGCCTCGAGAAGAGCACGAAGGCGCTCACGATAGGGAGCCACGGCAGCCCTCGAAATCACGGGCGACAACGGGACCTCCCGCACGGGCAAGTAGTCGTTCGGCATGATCTCCTGCAGCTTCAGCCTACCGGTCACGATGCGTTCCGGAGGATCCTCTTCGCGCCATGCTTTGCGTATGCATTCCACCCAGATTTCGGATGCCGAGACGCACAATGTGCTTTCCAGAAATAGATGCGAGCCGGCAGCTTAGACGTGATGGGCGGACCAGGCATGATCCGCAGCCATCAGCGGCATGACGACGTGACGCAGCTTCTGTTCTCGAACGATGCGAACGAGAGATGCGATCCGTTCCTGCAAGGGTGCGGTCAAGCGCACAAGAACAGCGGGGCCGCTTGCCGTGTACCAGTTCTTCCTGCGCTCGCTCTCGAACATCAAGAGCTGTGGCCGCGCCACCGGCAACAGCTTTTCGACAAGCTTCGCCGCGCTGTTCTGAACCGAATGGCGCCACCGCGCGGTTACTTTCCTCTCCTTGACCCACTCATGCCCACGGCTCTGGATGAGGAGCAGGATTTGAGCGGCGATGTCCGGAGTAAGATCGGGTAACCTGCCTCCGCGTACCTCAGCCGCACCCACGTCGATACCACGACGCTCCAGGTCCGAAAGAGCAGCCTGATAGAATTGTTGCTGGAGCTTTGACAGCAATCCTGCGGCTTTGATCCGGGCGGCATCGCGGCGCTTGCGGTCAATTTCCTCCCGAAACGCGGCAAGCGGCGGCGTCGCGGAGTCTGCCCCGACCGCACTCTCGCCCAATATCCACGCGGTGGTTTTGGAACCTGCAAACGCGCGCACATCTTGCCGATTGCGACGTCGGATACACCAAGCTCCTTTGCCACCTCCTGTGTCGGTTTCTCCCAAACCAGCGCAAAGAGCTCCTCGCGGGAAAGGTCTCGCCTAGCCATCGGAAATTCAACTCAGGTCAAAAAGATCTCACACGACAATCTCCAAAATCGAGCCTCGGACTGACTGCCCCTGCTGTGCGCTGTCCGAGACCCTTGGTCGCGCCGACATGCAACTGTTCCTGGACATGGTAACCTAACATGAAACACTGTATCTCACGGCTTCTGCGCCATCTCTGGTTGTTGCGCTTTGTCTTTTTGATCGACCGCAGTCCGTCCTTGCCGGACAAGTCATCAATCGTAAACGAAAGCCTCACACTCGTGGAAAGTGGAGGTGTCAAGAATGAGCCTGCCTCAGATGCCCGGGCGGCTGCGGAGAGGTCATCAATCTGTCCTTGAATCCCAGCCAGCGGCTGCGCTGGATTGTCTCGGAAGACTTCTGTGCGCGGCCATCAATCCACCCGTCGGTGCATCAGCAAAACGAGTGCCGGTGTCATTTCTGGATCAAACAGGGCCGTGTCCATTGGTGTAAGGATGGACTTCCTCGGACTCAAATCCACGGGCGGCAGCATTGAGCGTATTGCAATCGGAGCTTCGGAATTGAATGTCCGCTTTCGATCATCCGTCACTCGTGTTTTGTTTAGGCAGCGAAGGTCCGCCTCCGCCCGTCTCAGACCTTCGATCAGGCCGCGGGGGAACCATATCCGAACCTGGACAATAGACGGGACAGCTTCTGCTATAGGACGACAGCAACATTCTCCCAACGACCATTGCCCTGATCCGTTGGTATATGCTTAGCCATATCCTCTACGCGAAGCTCCTTGAGTTCCTCGGTTTCCAAATTCCAAATATGGAAAGCACTTTCAGCCTTGTGCTTCTCGGCAAAATCCCATTCATTCCGCGTAAGGAGGAAGTGTGTCGGTGAATAGACACATGCCTTCACCTCAATGCACTTGTTTTGCAAATCGTCGCTTCCAAGTCGATCAAACGAGAGCACATCGTATCCTTTGCTATTATCATCCAGAGCAACCCATTTAGGATCCTGTGGGATGCCCTCGGCGTTTAGCCGCTTGCTTTCATATTCTATGGTCCGCCTCTCACCCTCACGTCCGATCTCCAATTTGCGTCGCTCTTCTGCCGCTCGGGAGACCGCGGCAAGCGTATCCCACCACTTTGCAACATCTTCATCCGCGGGCTCTACCAAGAGCCCTGCTGCCTCCAGACACTGCCATTGATCATCACCAACAACGGAGAGCACCCTCCGGCGCCCTAGGTGAGCGGTTCGCGCCCAGAACGGACGCAGTCGAAGTGCGAGCTGTAGCAGGGTGGCGCGGACTTGTGTCCTGCGATCGCCATCGATGACGATTGCATCCCAGCCGGCCGTATTCCCGAGTTCTAGGGCCCGAGTATAATCAAGGCTCGCGTATCCAGCAGGACCGTTCCGTAGCTGCCTTACCGCGATCTCGGTCGTACATTCGGGGTAGCTGCGTTTATGCGCACAGACGGCGAGTGCGCCATCGATTACACTCATCCGGAAATAGGCATCGATGGAGTTCACAGCACCTCGTCCTCTGTAAGCTCAGGTGCCTCGCCTGACAACTCGTCGATCACGTCTCGTAGATCGTCGAGCGTAATATCGTAATCTATGGGCTCATCACCCTCTTCTTCATCAAGCGCAAGACGCTGAAGATCAAAATCATCGAGCGCCGACGACATCGTTCGTAGCTTGTCGATCAATCGCCTGCGTACGGAGAAGTCGACGGAGCCTGTGATCCGTGGGGTAACGCTTTCGAGGATGTAGATATGGGTCTCCGTCCCTTCGGGTAGGCCTAGACGGTGAATCCGGTCGACAGACTGAAGATAGTGAGCGGCATTGAACGAACGGTCTATATAGATTGCGTGGTGACATGCTCGATGGAGGCTTATGCCCTCTGAGCACGCAGCGGGATTGGCGACGAGAACTCGGCACCCGCTGGAATCCTCATGGAAGAGCCGGATGCGCCCCTCTCTTGTACTCGGATCGTCACTGTCCCCGGTATCTACCCCGCCGTGGATGTATGTGGCGCCCAAGTCCGACAACGCCTCGGAGATACGCTCTACATTCTCAGTGAAGCTCGTCCAGATAACAGACCGCTGGCCCTGATCGGCGAGTTCGCGGGCAAGCTCGCATGCCCTACGGATTTTCGCCGAGTCACCTTCCTCGACAATACTCGTGAAAATCGCCTCAATCTTGGGATCATCGTACCGGTAGGTATCCGGGGCCTCCTGAGTAAGCCGCCGCACGACCAACAACGGGTTAGATGCAGCGGACGTTAAATCCACATTGGCCGACGCCTTGATGCCGGTTAGCCGCTTGAGAACCTCTTCACGAATTATGGCGTATAGCGCCATCTGCGGCGGAGACATTGGAACCTGAACGAAGTGCCGCGAAATCGGGGGCAAGTCGAGCTCGTGCTTGGTCGTTCGAACGTACAGGCCTTTGAGAACAGTATGCGGGTGCGGTGCTGATGCCGCCCTCAGACCGATACCCTGCCCCGGCCAAAGAAAGTCGAGCTGTAACTTGATATCTTCGATTGATCGGGGAATTGGCGTGCCGCTCAAAATGTCTTTACGAGCCGGCAGATGCGCAATGCGTAACAGACTCAATCCGCGCTGGGAGCGGTCCCCAGCTTTCATCCGATGGCTTTCGTCGAGAATGATGTGTGTCTTGCGCGTGCTGAGCAAACGCGCGACCTGATCCTGGACCCTCGTCAACTGATCATAGCTAATCAGCATCCTCTTCGGCGGGTCGCGAAGCTGCTCGCGAATGGCGTCATAACCGCCTGTCAGCCGAACCGGATACCACTCTTCGGCCAGCTCGTCCGCCAAGCAATCATCGACGACTTCATTCCACGCGGGGAAAGCATTCTTCGGCGCAATAATCAGGAGATGAGTGTCATCTTCGCACGTAAGCATGTGCGTTGCGAGGGCGACGGTTGTCTTTCCCGCGCCAGGAACAGAAAAATTGGCACCGTTCGCGAGTGTCGCCATTCCGGCAACGTCGCGAAGCTGCTCAGCGGTAAGTTTGCGCTTTACGAAACCGAGAGTCTCCAACCTTTCCTGCACCGCATCGGGGTCAATATCGATCCCGCCCCTATGCGAAGATATTGCGCGTCTTTCATCCCGGTACTTGCGCAGATAAGACTTTGCTGGAGCGTTATAATTTACGGAAAACTCAAAGGTCTCCCGAAGTGAAGCAATCACGGGGGGCAAGCTTAATACGGTAGTCCACTCGACCTCAATCGACCACCCAAGGAAGGTTGCGTCCGCCTGATCGCGTTGAGTTGGGCGCGAATACCGCTATAGGTCGACGGATCTGCGTCGGTAAGATCAACACCGGCCAGAAGAGTATGGGCCCTGGTGATGTGCTTCAGAGCGACCAGAGGGGATCGATCTCCACCAAGCGTGCCGCACGGCCGCATTGATCAGCTGCAATCAATGTCGAGCCAGATCCGCCGAATATATCGAGGACGAGATTGCCGCGCCAGGAGCAGTCGCGGATCGCGTCGGCAACCAGGACGACCGGCTTGACCGTGGGATGCATGGCCAGCTCCTCATCCCGCGTTGCACCGAGCGAACTGATACCCGGATAATCCCAGACATTGGTGCTATAGCGGCCGCTGTCGCCGAGGCCGAAATTGTTGATATGCGCTGCCCCACCCTTCTTGAACACGAAGACGAGCTCGTGCTTGGAGCGGTAGAACGATCCCATGCCGCCATTGGTCTTGTTCCAGACGCAGAGATTCTTCAACTCGTCGAAGACGGCATGGCCCGCCTCCAGCAGCTCGCGCATGTGCCGCCAATCCATGCACACATAGGCGATCGCGCCGCCCTTGAGGTGGGCTACCGCGGTCTCGAGCGACCGGCGCAGGAACGCGGTGAAAGCCGCTTCGTCCATCTCGCCCGAAGCCAGGGCGAACTCGCGATGCCTGATGCGGCCAAGCCCGCTGACATGGCCGTTGATCGGCACATTATAGGGTGGATCGGTGAACATCATCGTCGCGCATTCACCACCAAGAAGGCGCCCGACCTCGTCTGCCGATCGCGCATCGGCACATAAGAGGCGATGCGGACCGAGCTGCCATATGTCCCCTTTTCTTGTCACCGCCGGCCCTTCCGCGACGGGCTCGGGCGCATCGAGACGAGGATCAGGCCCGCGCTTCTCGGCGGCTTCGCCGTCAATGATCAGGTCGATCTCGGTGGTCGAAAAGCCCAGCACCTCGATGTCGAAATCGAGATCGATGAGGCCCTGCATTTCGACGGCGAGCAGCTCGCGGTCCCAGCCGGCATTCTCCGCCAGCTTGTTGTCGGCCAGAATGTAGGCACGGATCTCCTCGCGCGACAGATGCGACAGCTTGCGAACCGGGACCTCCGTCAGGCCAATCAGCCTGGCCGCTTCGACCCGCCCATGGCCCGCAACGATCGTATGGTCGTCGGACACGAGAACCGGATTGCAGAAGCCGAAGCGCCTGATGCTGTCGGCGATCTGCCTGATCTGTTTCTTGGAATGCGTGCGTGCGTTGTTGGCGTAGGGGGTGAGCCTGTCGATCGGGCACAGCTCTTCGCTTGGCGAATGCATGGGCAATCTCCATAAGGCCCGCGCGAGGCGGGAAAGCCGATGTTTGTTGGATATCCGTGACGCTTGAACTGCCGGAACGATAGCCAGGCCGAACCGCGCCCTGCAACAGTCGACCGGCAAAAAGCAAAACTGTTTCGCGCCCTGCGCGCGGGCCCTCGAACGGGCTTCAAACACCCCTCAAACGTCCTTTGAAGACCCTTCAAATTCAAAGTCTCACAAATCACTGAAAATCGGCGCAAATCTTGGAAGAAAATTCTAACGCCGCGGCGGCTTCTACCGCACGAAACCTGGCCTCGGTAGCGAAAACGGCCGAACCAGCCGGTGCTCGGCATGGGCCTGACCGCGGAAGGCAGAGCATCTGATCGCCTTGCAGCAGGAGCCAACACACGGCACCGAGGTATTGAACGTCTCAATTGTACGCGATCGCGGCCCGGCGGATCGAGCAAGCCGCCGCTCATGATGAGTCCGGCGCATGACAAGGGAATGCATGAAGCGTCTTGCATCGGACGTCGCGGTGTTCGATGCATTGAACCGTGATGAATGCATCGCGCGATGGAAACGGCAATTCGGTCGGGTACCGCCAAAATACATGTCACTCCGCTTCATGCGCCGGGCGCTGGCCCATGAGGCTCAGCTGAAGGTGCATGGCGGACATTCGTCGGCGGTCCGAAGAGCGCTCAAGACTGCCTTGAAAGAGGCACGACACGGGGTCGGCACAGCGGCAACATCGGCGAGCGCATCCTCTGTTATCTTGCGTCCGGGCACGCATCTGGTGCGCGAGTGGAACGGCCGCACCTACCGGGTCGAGGTGCTGGAAAAGGGATTTCTACTCGACGGCAAGACATATCGCTCCTTGAGCGCCGTCGCCCGCAGGATCACCGGCGCCCACTGGTCCGGACCACGCTTCTTCGGTCTGGGTTTGTCATGAGGAAGATCCGCTGTGCCATCTATACGCGCAAATCCTCCGAGGAGGGACTGGAGCCGGAGTTCAACTCGCTCCATGCCCAGCGCGAAGCCTGCGCCGCCTACATCGCCAGCCAGAAGCATGAGGGTTGGGTGCTGCTGCCGGAGCACTATGATGATGGTGGCCTGTCGGGCGGCACGCTGGTCAGGCCAGGGCTGCAACGGTTGCTGCACGATGTCGATGAAGGGCTGGTCGATCAGATTGTGGTCTACAAGTTCGACCGGCTGACCCGCTCGCTGGCCGACTTCGCCAAGCTGGTCGAGCGTCTGGATGCGGTCGAAGCTTCGTTCGTATCAGTGACGCAGTCCTTCAACACGGCGACCACATGGGCCGGCTGACCCTGAACGTGCTTCTTTCCTTCGCCCAGTTCGAGCGCGAGGTCACGGCCGAGCGCATCCGCGACAAGATCGCCGCCTCGAAGAAGAAGGGGTTGTGGATGGGCGGCAGCTGCGCGATCATATCGCCGTCGATCTCCTGCACCAGCCCTCGGCCGATGAGATCGCCCGGATCGCAAACCAACTCAATGCCGATGCATCGGGTGGTCCCGAGCGAGAGCCGGCGATGTTCCTCGCATGCATCGAGCGGGCGACCATTGCCCCTGGGCAGATCGACATCACGCTCGCGGCCGATGCCGTTGCGGGCATTCTGGGTGTTCCTGCCACGACGCTCAATGCGGAGCGGCTGCGCCTTGCCGCCTCCTTCCAATTCCGCAAGCGCGGTGTCGAAACAAAGCTCGTGATCGGGCGTGCGGCGACCAAGGCGGTCGACAAAACCCTGATCCGCAACATCGCCCGGGCGCATCGCTGTTATGATGCGATCAGGCAAGGCCGTACGATCTATGAGATCGCCGCAGCCGAAAACACCTCCAAGCCGCGCATCCTGCAACTGATCGACCTGGCCTTCCTGGCACCCGACATCGTGCAGGCGATTATCCTCGGCGATCAGCCGGTCGGGCTGACGTCGCAATGGCTGCAGCGCAATGCCCTGCCGCCTGACTGGCAGGTGCAACGGCGCCTCATCGCCACACTCTGAGAATCGCCACCCTTATAATGACCATTGCCCATCATCGGGCGCCGAGCGGCACCGACATGGCCGATGCATCGATGATGGTCCTATCCGCAAACTCTCAGCGTCCAATTGGCTGGCTGAGACGGTGGGACATTCCTGGCCCGTTTCCGAGTGAAAGCAGCGTCTCTGTTTGCCCCGCAGCCGCGCAAGCCTTTGAAATGTCGCCGAGAAGGCCACAGAAAGTAGCTATATATCGATGACTTGTGGAAGGTGGCTGGGGAACCTGGATTCGAACCAGGACTGACGGAGTCAGAGTCCGCTGTTCTACCGTTAAACTATTCCCCAATGCCGGCCAGAGCTACGGCGGCGTGGCTCCACGCTATTTATCGATCTGCATGCAATAGTCAACCCAGGCCGGTTTCATTCGCCGGCCCTGGATCCGTCGGGCCGCATCCGTGTCGGTGGTGCGGTGTGACGGTCTTGTCCGGATTCTTTCGCCTGTGCTCTTGGTCAAAACGCGCCCCGCTGCTACTGTGTCGCCAACATGGAATGTCAGACGCCTGCAGCGCCCGTTGGTGCGCGCGGCGCAGAAGGAACAGCGGTGGACGAGCACGAGCAAGGTGACGCGCCACCGGTCGCGGAACTCGTTCGCGATCACGTCTCGGCCGGGGGCGACGTGGCCGAAGAACAGGGGGAGCCCTCGCAGGCGCTCCTTTCGGGTTTCGCGGGCGATGGCCCGGCGAAGCGCAAGCGCAAACGCAGGAGAAAGCGTGGGCGCCGCCGCGTCTTTGTCCGTGACGGGGCAGAGTGCGAGACGCGTCCACAACCTCCGGCGGCTGTCCCGCCGACCGCATCCAGCGAACCGGAGACCCTGCGCCGCGGCCGCGCCTATGCGGCGCGTCTGACCTATTCCCGATCGGACGAAACCTTCTATGCCGCCCTGGATCTCGGCACGAACAACTGTCGCCTGCTCGTCGCCACGCCGGGCCGCCCGGGCTGCTTTCGGGTGGTGGATGCATTCTCCCGCATCGTGCGGCTGGGCGAAGGGCTCGCCTCGAGCGGGCGTTTGACCCAGGCGGCCATGGACCGCGCCGTCGAGGCGCTGGCGGTTTGTGCGGAGAAGCTGGGCAACCGCAGGCTCGCTGGCCTGCGCATGATCGCCACGGAGGCCTGCCGCTCGGCCGAGAACGGAGGCCATTTCATCGAACGCGTGCACAGCGAGACCGGGCTTTCGCTGGAGATCATCGATCGGCGCACCGAGGCGCGCCTCGCCGTCTCCGGCTGCAGTTCGCTGGTCACCCGCGAGACCGACGGTCTCGTCTTGTTCGATATCGGCGGCGGCTCGTCGGAGATCGCGCTCATCGACCTGTCGCGCCACCGCACGCCGCGCCTGGCGGACCATATCGTCTCCTGGACCTCGCTGCCCGTCGGCGTGGTTTCGCTCGCCGAGCGCTTCGGCGGCCGTGAAGTCACGCGCGAGCGCTTCGAGGCGATGGTGGCGCATGTATCGGCCATGCTCGAGCGCTTTGACGGGGGCGGGCGGCTGGCCCATCTCGTTTCCGGGGAGCGTTTCCACCTTCTGGGCACATCCGGCACGGTGACGACGCTGGCCGGCGTGCATCTCGGCCTGAGGCGGTATGACCGCCGGCGCGTCGACGGGCTGTGGATGGAACGCGTCAACGTCGACCGGATGATCGAGACCATCCTCGGCTGGAGCTTCGAGCAACGCAAGGCCAATCCCTGCATCGGCGCAGAGCGGGCCGATCTCGTGCTCGCCGGCTGCGCGATCCTGGAAGCCATCCGCCGCCAGTGGCCGGCCGAGCGCCTGCGGGTGGCCGACCGCGGCCTGCGCGAGGGCATGCTCAACGAGATGATGGCGCGTGACGGCGTGTGGCGGCGCCGGAAGCGCTCGAGGGTCGAAGCCGGATGAAGAAGGGGGCGAAGGCCGGCGCCGGCGCGCGTGCGCTCAGGACACGGGTGAAGAAGAAGCGCGGCCTGAAGAACTCCTCCCGCCGCTGGCTGGAGCGCCACCTGAACGACCCCTACGTCCATCGTGCCAGCGCGGAGGGCATGCGCTCGCGCGCCGCCTACAAGCTGGCGGAGATCGACGACAGGTACGGGATCCTGAAGCCCGGCATGAAGGTGATCGATCTGGGGGCCGCCCCCGGCGGCTGGTCGCAGGTGGCGGCCGAGCGCGTGCGCTCCGATCCCGAAAGCCCGAGCGTCGTGGGCATCGACTATCTGGAGATGGACCCGGTGCCGGGCGCGGCCATTCTGCAGACCGACTTTCTGGACGACGACGCGCCGGACCGGCTGATCGCGCTCCTCGGCGGCCCGCCCGATGTCGTTTTGTCCGACATGGCCGCACCGACCACCGGCCACCGCCGCACCGACCATCTGCGCACCATGCATTTGTGCGAGGCGGCGGCCGACTTCGCCGTCAACGTGCTGGCCCCCGGCGGGCACTTCCTCGCCAAAACCTTTCAGGGCGGGGCGGAGGCGGAACTGCTTTCCATGCTCAAGCGCAATTTCCGCTTCGTCCACCACGTTAAGCCACCCGCCTCGCGCAGCGAATCAGTGGAACTTTACCTGCTCGCCAGGGAGTTCAAGGGCGCCGCGCCTGCCTGAGCCGTTATTCGGCGGCGGCGGTATGCTTCGTCTCCGCCGCTCGGTGACGGTGGCCCGACACGGCGCTTCCCGTGTCTGCCGGCAGCTTTAGGAAGGGCAGAACGGCGAATGCGCTCATCATCGAGACGACCACGAAGGCGTTGAAGAAGGCGTCAAGGCCGAGCGGCGCCCCGGTTGCGCGCACGGTCGCCTCGAGGATACCGCCGCCGATCGCCACCCCGAGGGCGATGCTCACCTGCTGGCTCACCGCGGCGATCGCCGTCGCCTGGCTCGCCTCCTTGTCGCTGATCTCGGCAAAGACCAGCGCGTTGACCGAGGTGAAGAACAGGGAGCGAAAGAAACCCGCTGCCACCAGCACGGCAATGATGACGGCGTGGGACGTTGCGGGCGTGAAGAGCGCGTTGACGGCGATGAACCCGCTGCCGGCCAGGGCGGCCGTCACAAGCACCAGACGGAAGCCGGCGGTCCTCAGCGTGGTGCTGGCGATGAACTTCATCGCGATAGCGCCGAAGGCGGAGGTGAAGGTGAGCAGCCCCGACTGGAACGGCGACAGGCCGAAACCGACCTGGAACATGAGCGGCAAGAGAAAGGGCACGGCGCCGAGTCCGATCCGGAACAGCGATCCGCCGAGGATGGCGGCGCGGAATGCGCGGTTCCTGAAAAGCTGGAGATCGAGGATTGGACGCGTCGACCGCCGTGCATGACGCACGTAGAGCCATGTCATCGCCACGCCGAGGCCGGCAGTGGCAAAGCCGACGGAAGGCGGCAGGGTTGGCACGCTGATGACGGACAGCCCGAATACCAGGCCGGCTGCGGCCAGCCCCGCCAGGAGAAAACCCTTGAAATCCAGTCTCTGGCGCGCGTCCGGTTCGAAGTCGGGCAGGATGCGCCCGGAAAGCACGATCCCGGCCAGCCCGATCGGCACATTGATGATGAAGATCCAATGCCAGGAGAAGTAGGTGGTGATGAAGCCGCCGACCGGCGGGCCGGCGAGCGGGCCGATCAGCGCCG
The DNA here is from genome assembly GCF_034427935.1 of Chelativorans sp. M5D2P16. Classification (NCBI taxonomy): domain Bacteria; kingdom Pseudomonadati; phylum Pseudomonadota; class Alphaproteobacteria; order Hyphomicrobiales; family Phyllobacteriaceae; genus Chelativorans; species Chelativorans sp. M5D2P16. The sequence continues at coordinate 303,312 of NZ_JAXQNM010000040.1, forward strand.
GCACGGCGACCCAGGCCATCGCCGAGACCAGTTGATTGCGCGGTGTCGCCCGCACCAGCACAAGCCGTCCCACCGGCGTCATCATCGCCCCGCCCATTCCCTGCACGAAACGCGCCAGCACGAAGGCCGGCAGCGACTGGGCGAGCGCGCACGCGACCGAACCCAGGACAAAGACGCCGATGGCGAGCCGAAAGACCCGCTTGGCACCGAAGCGGTCGGCCATCCACCCGCTGACGGGGATGAAGATGGCCAGCGCCACCAGATAGGTGGTCAGGGCCAGCTTCAGCGTGACCGGGCTGGTGCCGATGTCGGCGGCGATCGCGGGCAGGGAGGTGGCGATGATGGTGGAGTCCATCTGCTCCATGAAGAGCGCCACGGCAAGGATCAACGGCAGGCTGCGGTTCAAGGCTGAGCGTCCGTTTCGTTTCGCGGAACCGCCGGCAAAAACGGAAAAGATCGTCGGCGCAGACCGTATCGGCCTTCCGCCGCGACTTGTCAAAGCCAGCAGGGACGGAAAGGGGATGCCAGCAGCGCCTACCGCCCCTCCACCTCCTGGGCATGCCGGCGGATATCCTCGATGCGGTCTGGGGTTGCCGGGTGGGTGGAGAGAAAGTCGTTGCCGCTAACGTCGTCGTATCGGTCGCGCAGCACCTCGAAGAGGCGCGCTAGGCCCGTGGGCTCCCGGCCCGCCTTCGCCATCAATTCGACGCTGTAGCGGTCGGCCTCGTTTTCCTGCGCGCGCGAATAGGAAAGCGTCAGCAGCCCCGAGCCCTGGACCAGCACCTCCTCCACACCCGAGCCGACATCGCCGCCGATGAACATGATGAGCGCGGTCACGCCGGCTGCGCGATAGAGGCGGCGCAGGCTGTGCTCGTGCACAACGTGGCCGATCTCGTGCGCCAGCACGCCGAGCACGGCGTCTTCGCCCTGTGCAAGCCGCACCAGCTCATCGGTCAGGATGATCGTACCGTCGGGAAGCGCGAAGGCGTTGGGCCCGATGATGCCGCCTTCGCGGAAGTTAAGCTCGAAGGCGTCAGCGCCTTCGGGCGTCAGCGCGGCAAGAGCGCGGAACTCCTCGGTAATCGCCGCACGCCTGGCTTCCTCGAGGCGCGAGGGAGAAAGAACCGCTTTGTCCAGTGAGGAAAGCACGCCCTGGCTCATCAGGCGCGGGGCGGCCGGCGGCGTCAGCGCCACCGCCGCCTCGACCGTAACCGGCAGAGCATAGCGGTAAAGCCCAACGCAGAGCAGGGCGACAAGCACCACAAAAAGCACGAGCCGCGGGTGAAAGCGCTCCAGCCGGTGCACGAGCCCCGCCCGGCGGCCGTAGAGCGCACCCAGCCAGCGGTCGATGGCGTCGTTATCCTCGGTCTCGAAGACGCTACCGTCCTCAAAGGTGATGCGGCGCGGGACGGCGCCGACACGGGCCGAGATCGCCAGGCCGTCAACGGCGCCCGTGGCAAGTGCGGCCTCTCCTTCGGCATCGGTGACGGTGGCCATGCCGTCGGCTGTCGTGAACCGGGAGGGCACCGCCCGGCTGGAGCGCGGGGGATGCCAGACGCCGGTAATGGTTGGGCAGTCAGAACCCAAAGTCGATGCCTTCCACGTCCATATATTCGGCACCCACGGCAGGACCGGTCTCCTCCACCTGATTGAGATAGTCGTCGAGCACGCCGCTGACGAGGACCGCCGTGGCCGTGGCCGTGTAACGTGCCATACGCACCGCGGCCCAGGGGCGTGCCAGACCGATGGTGCAGATGGTCGCCAGGAAGTTCGTGGTCGAAATCCAGGCGTAGCGGCGCCGGCCGAGCGTTGAGACGAATTGATGGCGGCCGTCGAGCATCGCCGCGTTGAAGGCGACGTTGCGCACGCCGGCGCGGTAGAACAGGCCGGCCACGCCGTAGATCAGCGCAAGCGCGATGAAGACGGCAACCGGTAGGAAGGCGAGCCCGAGGTCCGCGCCCGGAAACGCCCCGCCGAACGGGAAAAAAACTGCCACGGCAAGCAGGCCGAGCAGCGCGGTTCCCAAGAGCACCATCACCGCCGGCAGCCACCATTGGCCGTAGAGCGCCTTGAGCCGCGGGTCGCAGTCCATCTTGCGGCCGCCATAGCTCACATTTCCAAGCGTGTAGCGCCACGCCCAGCGTGAGGCAAGCGGCGCCAGGAAGCCGAGGGTGACTGCGGCCAGGGCCGGGCCGATGACGAAGGACAGAAGGGCTCCCCAATAGCCGCCGTGGAAGTCGAGCCGGACGTTGCGGTAGCTGGTCACGCGGGCATTGAAGCGCAGGCCCCGCTTGATGAGCCACGGCGTGACGGCGATCAAAAGTGCAAGCAGCACAAGGCTCGCGATCGGGAAGAACGTGGCCACGGCGTTGTAGACGAGGAGCGCTGCCAGAACGACGATCCGCCCGATGAGGATCTGCATCGGCCGTGCATGGTAGTCGAAGCTGCGGCCGGCAAGCTTCGTGTTGCCGTAGAAATAGCGCTGCCGGCGCACCTTCGCCCATGCGGAGTAGATGCCGAGGGTCAGGATCGTTAGCAGGATGTTGACGATCCAGATGCCGAAATATTCGCCGGCCGTGCCCGTGAAGGAAAACCGCTCGAGACGGCGTTCCCCGGGTGCGCCCTCCGCCAGGCTCGGTTGTGTGGCGTCGTTCATCCTGCCCCGCCTCGTGAAAATGCGATTCAATCAAGGCGTGCACCATGGCGCCAATCCACCGTCTTTTCAATTCCCGGCAGACGTGGTACCAGCCAGCGCCAATCCTGAAAGGGAATCATATTCGAGGAGGCAGCCCGTTGTCCCGCCAGGGACGGGCCGCCTCCCACATTATTTCAAGGATCGGCCATGGCGAAAATCATCGAAACCGCAACCGGCGCCGAGGCGCTGACCTTTGACGACGTGCTTTTGCAGCCGGGACATTCCGATGTCATGCCGGGCCAGACGGATGTGCGCACGCGCATCGCAGGCGACGTCGAGCTCAACATACCCATCCTGTCGGCGGCCATGGATACGGTCACCGAAGCGCGGCTGGCGATTGCCGTGGCCCAGGCCGGCGGCATCGGCGTTGTCCACCGCAATTTCACGCCCGCTGAGCAGGCCGAGGAAGTGCGCCAGGTCAAGAAGTTCGAGTCCGGCATGGTGGTGAATCCCGTCACCATCGGCCCCGACGCCACGCTGGCCGACGCGCATGCGCTCATGAACGCCCACACCATCTCCGGCATCCCGGTGGTGGAGAACGGCGGGCGTGGCGGCCACACGACCGGCCGGCTGATCGGGATCCTCACCAATCGCGACGTCCGCTTCGCCTCGAACCCGGCCCAGCCCGTGCGCGAACTGATGACGCACGACAACCTGATCACCGTGAAGGAAGGGGTAAGCCAGGAAGAGGCCAAGCGCCTCCTGCATCAGCATCGCATCGAGAAGCTGCTGGTCATCGACGATGCCGGCAATTGCGTCGGGCTGATCACGGTCAAGGACATCGAGAAATCTCAGCTCAACCCCCATGCCTGCAAGGATGCGCAGGGCAGGTTGCGGGTGGCGGCGGCCACCAGCGTCGGCGACGATGGTTTCGAGCGTGCCGAGCGGCTCATCGATGCAGGGGTCGATCTCCTGGTGATCGACACAGCCCACGGACATTCCCAGCGGGTCCTGGATGCCGTCGCCCGCGCCAAGACGATCTCCAACGCCGTGCGCATCGTCGCCGGCAACGTGGCCACGGCCGACGGGACGAAGGCACTGATCGACGCGGGCGCGGACGCGGTCAAGGTGGGCATCGGCCCCGGCTCCATCTGCACCACGCGCGTGGTGGCGGGCGTCGGGGTGCCGCAGCTTTCGGCGATCATGGCGGCGGCGGAAGCCGCCCACAAGGCCGGCGCGGCGGTCATCGCCGACGGCGGCATCAAATATTCCGGCGATCTGGCCAAGGCGCTGGCCGCCGGTGCCGACGCGGCCATGATCGGCTCCCTGCTGGCCGGCACGGACGAAAGCCCCGGCGAGGTTTATCTCTACCAGGGCCGCTCCTTCAAAGCCTATCGCGGCATGGGGTCCGTGGGCGCCATGGCGCGCGGCTCGGCCGACCGCTATTTCCAGGCGGAGGTGCGCGATACGTTGAAGCTCGTGCCGGAGGGCATCGAGGGCCAAGTGCCCTATAAGGGGCCGGCCGCTGGCGTCCTGCACCAGCTGACGGGCGGGCTGAAGGCGGCCATGGGGTATGTCGGCGCGCAAAACCTGCCGGAGTTCCAGAAACGGGCCACCTTCGTGCGCATCTCCGGCGCGGGCCTGCGCGAGAGCCATCCCCACGACGTGACGATCACCCGCGAAAGTCCGAATTATCCCGGTGCCGGGTAGGGGGCGATTTCGCTCTCCGGTTAACGTAGTAATATTAATGGGATAGCAGGTATCACCCTTCAGGGCGTGCGGACAGCCAGTTCGTGTCAGCAGGATGTCCGCATTTTCGCTTGAATGTGCCCGGAATGGGTCCGGGCACAAAAAACGCAACCGAAAGATGGCGGCCTGCTGGCTGGGGCAGGATGGTGGTATAGGGGGACAAGTGGGATGGCGATTAACGATCCCGATCCGGGAGTGCTTGGGAAGGTGCGCTTTGTCTTCCTCACCCTCAGAAATCCTGAGGTGGTCGCGAGAGAAGCAACGGACGCGTTGCAACTCCCGGGGCCAGATAGTTACGACTGGATGCTATATCGCTCACGGGCGGTCCGACGCGGGTTTTTCACCTCCCTCGGCGTGGTGTCCTATATCGGGGCGCTCGGTTTCATGATGGGCAGGATCGCCTTCCGCGAAATTGGTGAGAACAATATCGCCGTATTGATCTTCGGAGCGATCGGCGGCCTCATCTTTTTCTGGGCAACCCTGGCAATTCGGGGCTGGGAGATCGAAACCATGGAGGGCTCAAGCCTACCGGAGCGCATTAACCAATGGATTTTCAGAGGGCTCTACCTTCTCGGAACGCTGCTTGTCGTGATGTCAGGCAGTTGGGGAATCGGCCATCTGTGAACAGGCAGCGCGCGGCTAGAACAGCAGCGGCGTTCGCGCCGGCGGGGAGAATACAAACGCCAAATCAAGGAGTTATATCGTCTTCCGGTGCAAAGCCTTCTGCGAAAAGGGTTTGAGCGCTACGCCTTGCGCGAAAGCCCGAATTATCCGGGCGCAGGCTGAGCGGGCCTGCAGCACTCCGCAGGGGCCGCGATCGGGCGGTGCCCGGCGCCTCGGTCGTCGCGGTCCCGCGCCGGACTTCCCTGATGGCGGCACCCATGGCCGTGAAATCCGCTTGGCGGGGATTCGTCTTGCGCCAGCCGAGACAGATGGTGCGTGAAGGTCCTGGCTCGGCGAATGGCAGCACACGTACGCGCGGCAGAAGCGCGGCCGCCTTACGCGCCATTTCCGGGATCAGTGTCACGCCCAGCCCGTGCGAGACCATGTGCAGGAGCGTTGCCAGGCTCGTGGCGCCGAAACTCGCCATCGTTACCGGCTTGACCATGCCGCAGACGGCCAGCGCCTGGGCGCGCAGGCAATGGCCTTCCTCCAGCAGCATCAACCGCTCGAGCGCCATGCTCTCCTGGGCGACCGGCGGCGCCATGCGTTCCGCCTCCTCTTCCGGCACGGCGAGGTAGAAGCGGTCCTCGAAGAGCGTTTCCTGCACGAGCTGCGGCGCGTCGAGCGGCGCGGCGGCGATGATCCCGTCGAGCCCGCCATTGCCCGTCTCCCTCAGCAGCGTTTCTGTGACGGCCTCGCGCACCTCCAGGCGCAGCGCCGGAAAGCGTTCCTTCAATAGCGGCAGCAGGTGCGGCAGCAGATAGGGCGCGACAGTGGGAATGACGCCCAGCCGGAACGGTCCTTCGAGCACGCTCCGGCCGCGCCGGGCGACATTTTCCAGATCCTCGACCTCGGCCAGGATGCGCGCGACGCGCGGGCGCAGTTCCAGGGCTTCCGCGGTCAACCGTACGGTGCCGCCACCCCGCTCGAACAGCCGCACCCCCAGTTGCGCCTCCATCTCCGCGATCTGGGCGGAAAGCGCGGGCTGCGTGACGCCGGCCGCCTCTGCGGCGCGTCGGAAATGCAGGGTTTCTGCCAGATGCTGGAAATACTGCATCTGACGGAGTGTCAATCGCAACATAAGGAAAACTTATCACATAGAATAAGAAAGACAATTGGAGTTGGGGGACGCCCGGCTATATAGTCTGGAACTGTTCCAATCACCGTCTTTCAGCCGCGCACTCCCACGAGCGGATGCGCCAGCAAGGAGGAATTGCGATGGCCGATAAACCGACGCTCACCACCACAGCGGGCGCACCGATCCCGGACAACCAGAACTCGATCACGGCGGGCGAGCGCGGCCCCGTTCTCCTGCAGGACTATCAGCTTATCGAGAAGCTGGCGCACCAGAACCGCGAGCGCATCCCCGAACGCGTGGTCCATGCCAAGGGCTGGGGCGCCTACGGCACGCTCAAGATCACCGGCGACATCTCCAAATACACCAAGGCCAAGGCGCTGCAGCCGGGCGCGGAGACGCCGCTGATCCTGCGCTTTTCCACCGTGGCCGGCGAGCTCGGCGCGGCTGACGCCGAGCGCGACGTGCGCGGCTTCGCCATCAAGTTCTACACCGAAGAGGGCAACTGGGATCTCGTCGGCAACAACACGCCGGTCTTCTTCGTGCGCGATCCCTTGAAGTTCCCCGACTTCATCCACACCCAGAAGCGGCACCCCAAGACCAACTTGCGCTCGGCGACGGCCATGTGGGATTTCTGGTCGCTTTCGCCGGAGAGCCTGCACCAGGTCACCATCCTGATGTCCGACCGCGGCCTGCCGACGGCGCCGATGTTCATGAACGGCTACGGCTCGCACACCTATTCCTTCTGGAACGACGCCGGCGAGCGCTATTGGGTGAAGTTCCACTTCAAGACCTTGCAGGGCCATAAGTTCCACACCAATGAAGAGGCGGAAAAGGTCGTCGGCAAGACCCGAGAGAGCTATCAGGAGGCCCTCTTCAACACGATCGAGAACGGCGACTTCCCGAAGTGGAAGGTGCAGGTGCAGATCATGCCCGAACTCGATGCGGACAAGACACCTTACAACCCCTTCGACCTCACCAAGGTCTGGCCGCACGGCGACTATCCGCCGATCGACATCGGCGTGCTGGAGTTGAACCGCAACCCGGAGAACTACTTCGCCGAGATCGAGCAGGTGGCCTTTTCTCCCTCCAACATCGTGCCCGGCATTTCGCATTCGCCGGACAAGATGCTGCAGGCGCGCATCTTCTCCTATGCCGATGCGCACCGTTACCGGCTCGGCACCCATTACGAGGCGCTGCCGGTCAATGCGCCGCGCTGCCCCGTCCACCACTACCACAAGGACGGCCAGATGAACTTCTTCGGCCACAAGTCCGGTAATGCGGATGCCTATTACGAGCCGAACTCGATGAATGGTCCGGTAGAGCAGTCCGCCGCCAAGGAGCCGCCGCTGAAGATCTCCGGCGATGCCGATCGCTACAACCATCGCATCGGCAATGACGACTATTCCCAGCCGCGGGCGCTCTTCAATCTGTTCGACGGGGACCAGAGGCACCGGCTCTTCAACAACATCGCCGCGGCGATGGCTGGGGTGCCGGGCGAGATCGTCGAGCGTCAGCTCGCCCATTTCGACAAGGTGCACCCCGACTACGGCAATGGCGTGCGCAAGGCGCTGAAGGAGATGCACGGCTACGAGGCCAACGCCGTCTCCACCGCCGAGTCCTCGCCGCAGGCGGCGGCCGAATAGCGCTTACCTTACGAAGGCGAAATACGGGCGCGGAGCGATCCGCGCCCGTTCTTCTATTGGGCGCTTGTCTGCGCCGCCGGGTCGGCTTAGCTAGGAGCCGAGACGGGCAACCGGAAAGGCAACACCCATGCGCCTCGGCGGCAGGCTGGCGGCAGCCATCGAGATTCTCCAGGACATCGAGACGCGTCACAGGCCCGCGGCCGAAGCGATGCGGGACTGGGGATTGTCGCATCGTTTCGCTGGAGCAGGCGACCGGGCGGCGATCGGCAATTTCGTTTATGACGGGCTGCGGCGTCGGCGCGCGGCCGCTTTCCTTTTCGACGCGGACACGCCGCGCGCGCTCGCCCTCGGCGGCTTCCTCCTGGAGAACCGCAAAGGGCCGGAGGCGCTGGAGGCCGCCTTTGCCGATGACAGTTTCGCACCGCCGCCTCTGGACGATGCCGAGAAGGCGATGCTCGTTACCCGGCTTCGGCAGGACCTGCCCGACGCCGTCCGTGCCAGCGTGCCGGCATGGTGCGAGCCGATGATGGCACGTGCATTTGCCGAGGGTTGGGTGGAGGAGGGGATGGCCCTGGCCACCCGGCCGCCGCTCGACATGCGTGCCAACACCTTGAAGGCCGGGCGCGAAAAGGTCCTCGCCGCCCTGTCGCGGGTCGGGGCCGTGCCCGCCCGTATTGCGTCCCATGGCATGCGTATTCCCCCGGTCGAGGGTGACCGGCGCCACCCCAATGTCCAGGCCGAGCCCGCCTTCCGCCGGGGCTGGTTCGAGGTGCAGGACGAGGGCTCGCAGGTCGTCGCCGAACTTGCCAGGGCCGCTCCCGGCGCCCAGGTGCTCGACTTCTGCGCCGGCGCGGGCGGCAAGACCCTTGCCATGGCCGCGATGATGGAAAACCGCGGCCAGATCCATGCCTATGATGCCGACCGGCAGCGCCTCGCGCCCATCTTCGAGCGCCTGAAGCGCGCCGCCTGCCGCAATGTCCAGGTCATCGCGCAGGAGGATGCGCTGAAGGCGCTCGAGGGGCGGATGGATCTCGTCGTGGTGGACGCGCCCTGCACGGGCTCCGGCACGTGGCGCCGGCGGCCGGACGCCAAATGGCGGCTCACCCCGCAACAACTCGAAGCCCGCTGCGCCGAACAGATGGCCATCCTCGACAGCGCCGCCCGCTACGTAAAGCCGGGTGGCAGGCTTGCCTACATCACCTGCTCGATTTTCGAGGAGGAGAACGGCGCACAGGCGCAAGCTTTCCTGGCGCGCGCACCCGAATTCCGCGCCCTCGTCCACGGCGCGCTGTGGCGTGATCGCTTTCCCGGCAACCAGACAGCCGCCCGCGTGGATGAAGCCAGCGGCATCACCCTGACACCCGCTTCGGCAGGCACGGACGGCTTTTACTTCGCCGGCTTCGAACGCGCATAGAACGCCACATGCTTCCGCCCGGAGCGAAGCGATGACTTGAGGTCACCCCTGAAACGACCAACGGTTGATCAGGTTATATTTCGAAAGCCCAAGCTCGCTGTGGACGAGGGCGAATGCGGTCGCCGTGAAGCGGATCGGTTTGATCGGCTGGAACGGCACTTTCCGCCGACCATAGAGAAGGGTCATGTGCGGCGTGAAATCCGCCGAGGCTTTCAGGCCGTTCCTTTCCATGGCGGCGCCGAGAACCCCGTGGAGATTCAGCAGCGCATCTCCCTCGGCGAGCAGGACAAGCGGCCGCTTGCGCGGCCGGCCCGCGACCGCCGGCGCCCCCTCGAAGCTTCCCACAGAGCGGAAGGTCACCTCGAACGGGCACGTCGCCACGGCGTTTCCGGCCTGCTTTGCCGCATAGATGAATTTCGTCCGCAGGCAGCTGTAGTCTCCAACATGCTGCAGCGATATGTGCAGGCGCTTCCACTTGATCCGCCTGCCTTGCAGTCCGCTTTTCCGGATGAACTGTCCTGCGAACCACCATACCCGAAGGGCTGTTTCCTTGTCCGGAAACAGCAGGAACATCAGCCGTTCGGGTTTCGCGGGCCTGGCGGGGCCGTCGAGGTAGAACGGAAACGCACTTTGCACCGGGGGCACTTCCGTCACTCCATACACGCCCCCAAATCCGGTCGAGATATTAGAACAAATAGAGAACGAAAGCAAGCGCCATCGCAGATGCCGAGATCGGTCTGCATTTTGCCCTCGGGGCACCTAGCTATTCCCCAGTGGATCTCTTGAGCATACGAGAAATGCGATGCCGAGTTCGACCTACCAGCTGTTCGCGCAGGCCATGGCAGGCCGCAAACAGGTCATCTGCACCTATGACGGCTATCCGCGCGAGGTCTGTCCGGTCATCCTGGGGCACAGCAAGGGGCGGGAGGCCGCGCTTGTCTACCAGTTTGCCGGCGGCAGCAGGAGCGGACTTCCCAAGGAAGGGCAGTGGAAGTGTTTTTCGCTTTCCAAGGCGAGCGGCGTTCGGCTTCGCGACGGCCCCTGGCGTGCCGGCTCCAGCCATCGGCGGCCGCAAAGCTGTGTCGAAATCGTCGATCTGGACGTCAATCCCGACAGCCCCTACGACCCACTGCGCCGCTTCGGCAAAGCGTGAGGCTTCGGGGCGCTGTCGGCCGCATTGCAGCGGTGCAAAGGTTCCTATATGGCATTGCAACGGAGGCTTTGCCGGGTCATTGCCCAGGCCGCTTTCCGGCGCTTTTCACCCGGACCCGTTGGAGCACCATGAGCATCACCAAACATCCCGACACCGTTCTCATCGTCGATTTCGGCAGCCAGGTCACGCAGCTCATCGCGCGGCGCGTGCGCGAGGCTGGCGTCTACTCGGAGATTGCCCCCTTCCAGCTTGCCGGGGAGGCGTTCCGCCGCCTGCAGCCCAAGGCGGTCATCCTGTCCGGAAGTCCCGCCTCCACCGCCGACGTCGGCAGCCCCCGCGCCCCCGAAGTCGTTTTTGAATCGGGCGTGCCGGTCCTCGGCATCTGCTACGGCGAGCAGACCATCTGCGCCCAGCTCGGCGGCAAGGTGGAAGGCAGCGACCATCGCGAGTTCGGCCGCGCCTTCCTGGAGGTCGAGGAGGATTGCGCCCTTTTCGAAGGCGTGTGGGCCCCCGGCACCCGGCACCAGGTGTGGATGAGCCATGGCGACCGCGTGACGGCGATCCCGCCCGGCTTCAAGGTGGTGGGCACCTCCGCCGGCGCGCCCTTCGCGGCCATCGCCGACGACAAGCGCAGATATTACGGCGTGCAGTTCCATCCGGAGGTCGTCCACACGCCCGACGGCGCGAAGCTCATCGCCAATTTCGTGCACAAAATAGCCGGGCTCGCCGGCGACTGGACCATGGCCGCCTATCGCGATCAGGCGATTGCCGCGATCCGCGATCAGGTGGGCGACGGCAAAGTGATCTGCGCCCTTTCCGGCGGCGTCGATTCCTCTGTGGCCGCCTTGCTGACGCACGAGGCGGTGGGCGAGCAGCTCACCTGCATCCTGGTCGACCACGGTCTGATGCGCAAGAACGAAGCGGCCGAGGTCGTGCAGATGTTCCGCGAGCACTACAACGTGCCGCTGATCCTGGTCGATGCCTCCGACCGCTTCATCGGTGCGCTGGAGAACGAGAGCGACCCCGAAAAGAAGCGCAAGACCATCGGCCGGCTTTTCATCGAGGTGTTCGAGGACGAGGCATCGAGGCTGGGCGGTGCGGATTTCCTCGTCCAGGGAACGCTGTACCCCGATGTGATCGAAAGCGTCTCCTTCACCGGCGGTCCCTCCGTCACCATCAAGTCACACCACAATGTGGGCGGCCTGCCCGAGCGCATGAACATGAGCCTGGTGGAACCCCTGCGCGAGCTCTTTAAGGACGAGGTGCGCGTGCTTGGGAAAGAACTCGGCCTGCCCGACCACTTCATCGGCCGTCATCCCTTTCCGGGCCCCGGCCTTGCCATTCGCTGCCCCGGCGGGGTGACGCGCGAGAAACTCGAAATCCTGCGCTCGGCCGACGCCATCTATCTCGATGAGATCCGCAAGGCCGGCCTCTATGACGCCATCTGGCAGGCCTTCGCCGTGCTCCTTCCCGTCCAGACGGTGGGCGTGATGGGCGACGGTCGCACCTACGAATATGTCTGCGCGCTGCGCGCCGTCACCTCCGTCGACGGCATGACCGCCGACTTCTACCACTTCGACATGGACTTCCTCGGCCGCGCCGCCACCCGCATCATCAACGAGGTCAAAGGCATCAATCGTGTCGTCTACGACGTAACGAGCAAGCCGCCGGGAACGATCGAGTGGGAATGATTCAGGCCATGCCGGGAGTATTCGGCGGCACGCCAGAATGCGACATAAACAATTGATGTGTAAGAAAAAAGGTTCGCCGTCCTTCACGATCTATCGCCCCGCAAGCGTTGCGAATGACGGACCGCGTGACGGACCTCCGAAGCCTTGCTACCGACGCGAATTGAAAGTACCGTCAGCGATGTGAAGGCCTCTGACGGACTTTTTTTGAGCTTATTGCTCTGAAAACAAAGAAAAATAATTGTCCAGAGGGCGTGAAAATGGCCTGACGGACATTTCGGCGGCTATCCCTCATTTTTCGGCCGTTCTCGGAGGGACAATGTTGACCGATACAGCCCTTAAGGCTTTGAAGCCGCGAGATAAAAAGTACAAGGTGACGGACCGTGACGGCATGTACGTGCTCGTCATGCCGACTGGAGCCATCAGCTTCCGCTATGACTACCGCCTTAACGGCCGTCGGGAGACGGTCATTCTGGGCCGGTACGGACCTGCCGGCCTTTCCCTGGCTCGAGCGCGTGAAAAGCTGATCGATGCGAAGCGGGCGGTGCAGGAGGGCCGATCTCCGGCGCGGGAGAAGCAGCAGCAGAAGCGGCGTCTGAAGGAGGCCAAGAGCTTCGGTGAGTTCGGCGAGCGCTATTTCCAAGTGGCGCCGATGGCCGACAGCACGCGAGCCATGCGCCGGGCTATCTATGAGCGCGACATCCTGCCCAAGTTCCGCAAGAGGCTGCTCACCGAGATCGAGCCCGATGACCTCCGGGCGCTATGCGCTAAGGTGAAGGATCGGGGCGCTCCCGCGACCGCAATACACGTTCGCGACATCGTCAAGCAGATCTATGGGTTTGCCATCCTGAATGGCGAGAAGGTCGCCAATCCGGCCGAAGAGGTCGGACCTTCGTCGATCGCGACCTTCGCACCGAAGGACCGGGCGCTGTCGCCGGCGGAGATCCGGATCATGCTCGACCAGCTCGAGCATGTGGCGACGCTGCCGACGATCCGGCTCGGCCTGAAGCTGATCCTCCTGACGATGGTGCGTAAGAGCGAGCTGCAGGATGCGACCTGGGATGAGGTCGATTTCGAGAATGCGGTGTGGTCGATACGGAAGGAGCGTATGAAGCGGTCCAAGCCGCACAACGTTTATCTGGCCCAGCAGGCGCTTGACATCCTGGTCGCACTCAAGACCTGCTCCGGAAATTCCAAGTATCTTCTTCCGTCGCGCTATCATGCCGATGCGCCGATGTCGCGCGCGACGTTCAACCGTGTCACAATGGCCATCATCAAACGTGCAAAGGAACAAGATCTACCGCTCGAGCCGTTTACGGTCCACGATCTTCGGCAGACCGGATCGACGCTGCTGAACGAACTCGGCTTCAACAGCGACTGGATCGAGAAGTGCCTGGCGCACGAGGATGGCCGTTCGTCCCGAGGCGTCTACAACAAGGCCGAGTACGAACACCAGCGCCGGCACATGTTGCAGGAATGGGCCAATCTGGTGGACGCCTGGGCAGCTGGGCAGAAGTATACGCCGACCCTCTATCCGCCATCGATGGACCTGCTGGCTCCCGATCCTAGCGTTTGACGGGGCGGGTCCTCCGCAGACGGACATCGGGCATGGGCGCACGCCGGGCGATCTTGGCGTCCGATACCTTGCGCCGCTCTTCGATCCATGCCTCCACCTCGGCCAGGTCCCAAACGACGCAACGGGACGTCAAATAGAAGCGACGCGGGAATTCTCCGCGCTGCTCCATCTCGTATATCGTAGTGTCGGCAAGCGGTACAATCTCGTGGAGTTGATGCCGTCGGATAGTTCTCCTGATATTTGACTCTGCGGACCGGGTCATCAGTACTCTCCTCGAAATGAAGGTCTTCCCGATAGAAAGCGATCGAACTGGTGTGATGGAAGACTCCACTTAAAGGTGGGCGGCAAAAGGAAAGCGTGGCGTAAAAATCGGATGGTGCCGTCACCGAGATATCCCCTGTTCTCGCGGGGCCAATCGTAGGGGCTCGCAACAGTTGCTCGGGGCACTCATCTTCGGTCGATGGCGTGAGCGCTGCCCTCCGAAGGCGAAGGTCTCAGGTTCGAATCCTGATGGGTGCGCCACCGCTCAACTGTACGACCCGGAGACATAGGTAATAGATTGTACCTAAGACATGGGTGACAATCTCGTGCCGAACGGATTGTCGATGGTCTGCAAGGTTCTCTGCTCCAGGTCGATATATCCCAGATCATAGTGCATGAAGCTCACGAGCCAAATGCCATCGTCGACCTCCTTGATTCCGAGCCTCTGACCGGCGAGCACGGTCGAGACGTTGACCTTCTTGCGGTGCATGCAGATGCGGCCGCAGGCGGTGACCAGGATGTCCTTATCATGGAAGGGGTAGTCCAGCTCCGGCAGGCCCTGATAGGCTTTTGAGGAGGGTGTATAGAGTTCGGCCGGCATCTGCATGTCGAGCGCCTCGTGCGGCCTTTCCTCGTTGAATTCGCTGACGAAACGATCGAAACGGTCCTGCTGCTGGAGGATGTTCATGCCGGCCGGCTTGGTCGCCTCCTTCTTCAAGGTCAGGTGCATGCGCTCGTGACGGCCGTTCTGGTGCGGATGTCCCGGCTTGATGCGCTCGATGGCGATGCCGAGCCTGAGCCACCAGACCGACAGCTTCGACAGGTTATAGAGGCCGTTGGGAGAGGCGAAGGGAAGGCCGTTATCGCTTCTGATGGCGGCCGGCAGGCCGCGTTCCCTGAAGAGGCGGATGAAGGCCTCGATGACGGGCGCTTCCTTCGTCGATTCAAGGACTTCGGCGATGAGCAGGTAGCGTGAGGCCTGGTCAGTGACCGTCAGGGGGTAACAGTAGCGGCGATTGCCAAGCCGGAACTCACCCTTGAAATCGGCGCACCACAAATCGTTGGGCGCCACCGCCTGCGACAACGGCGTGCCCATGGCCTTGTGAGCCCGGTTCCTCTTGCGGGCCTGGCTCACAAGGCCACGGCGATCGAGCACCGCGTGGACCGTGCTTTTGGCCGGAACGCGTACGTCGCCGGCCATCTTCCTGATAAGCAGCTCCCGGAACTTCCTGGCGCCCCAGTGCGGCTTGTCGCGCTTGGTCTCCACGATCAGCCGCTCGATCTGGACGGGGAGCGGCATTGGGGTTCTCCTCGACCAACTCGTCGCGCTATGTGCAATCTCTACAACCTCACGACCGCCAAGGAGGCGATTATCCGCTGGACGCGCGCGATGCGCCACAACGCCTTCTGGAACGAGCCTTCGCTGCAGATCTATCCGAACTACCGCGCGCCGGTGGTCCGCAATGCACATGACGGAGCGCGCGAGCTGGCCATGCTCAACTGGGGCATGCCGACGCCGCCGCAGTTCGTGAAGGGGAAGGCAGACCGCGGCGTGACCAACATCCGCAATGTCAACTCTCCACATTGGCGCCGCTGGCTGGGCGTGGAAAGTCGCTGCGTCGTGCCGTTCACCAGCTTTTCCGCTCGCCTTCTTCGCCGGCATGTGGACGCCCTGGCGCGGCATCCGCCGCGTGCGCGACGGCGAACAGGATTTCGAGCTTTACGCCTTCATGACGTGCGCGCCGAACGGCATCGTGAAACCGATCCACCAGAAAGCCATCCCGGTCATCCTGACCACCCAGGTGGAAGTCGAGACCTGGCTGACGGCGCCATGGGACGATGCGAAAGCGCTGCAGCGGCCGCTCCCCGATGACATGCTGACGATCGTTGACGCACCAGCCGTTCCGGAAAACGAACCGGCATCCGCCCAGGGATCCTTACTGTGAGCGACAGTCCGAACGGCGCCGAGGTACCCTCTTCCACGCCGGCCGGCATCGACGAGCACTATTGCGAGCGTCCGGAATGCCCGGCATGGGGAGGATTCGGCTATTCACGCGGCAAGGATCAGCCGTCGAAATGGTACTGCGGTGAGCACAATCGGCCGGTGAGCGCTATATCGGGAAAGGGTGACCGATTGTACATTGGACGGGAACGACCATGCCCCTTGCAGCCGGCCCCAACAGCCCCGAGACGGTCGCCAGTGCCATCCCGCGCGCTGTCATGCACGGCATGGAGGATATCGAACCGGGGAAGCTTCAGCCGGGGAACCGTGACGATGAATGACCCGAGCGTGCGGGTTTAGGCGGATGGGCCGCGGTGGTCGCGGCCCACACTGTTACTCTTTGTCTTTCAAGCGTTTCCGGATCTTGTCTTCGGTCTCGCCAAGGCCATGCTTCGTGCGCT
>NZ_JAXQNM010000041.1:0-2500 GCF_034427935.1 Chelativorans sp. M5D2P16
TGGTTGCGGGGGTAGGATTTGAACCTACGACCTTCAGGTTATGAGCCTGACGAGCTACCGGGCTGCTCCACCCCGCGTCATTTTGGTTTTGCCACGCGTTTTGGATTGCGTGTGTTTTTGCGTCTTTTCTGGCGTTTTGAAGAGAAGTTTGTTGATGCGTTTGGCAGACCTGGCGGTGACCTACTCTCCCGCGTCTTGAGACGAAGTACCATCGGCGCTGGGGCGTTTCACGGCCGTGTTCGGAATGGGAACGGGTGCAGCCACCCCGCCATGACCACCAGGTCGGCCAAGCGCATCAAATCGAGAAGCTGGGTTTGCAGCCCCGCCTTACGAAGCGAAGCTTCGCAAGGCCGACTGGCCGTCGCGCATTCTTGCGCGCCCCGTCCGGAGGATAGCGGCGTAAGCCGCGCTCATCCGTGAGGACATGAAAGATGGGCACGAGCAATGAGAATGATCAAGCCGATCGAGCGATTAGTACCGGTAAGCTTCATGCGTTGCCGCACTTCCACACCCGGCCTATCGACGTGGTGGTCTACCACGGCTCTGATAGGGAACACTCGTTTTCAGGTGGGTTTCCCGCTTAGATGCCTTCAGCGGTTATCCCGTCCGCACATAGCTACCCTGCAATGCGGCTGGCGCCACAACAGGTCCACCAGAGGTGCGTCCATCCCGGTCCTCTCGTACTAGGGACAGATCCTGTCAATATTCCAACACCCACGGCAGATAGGGACCGAACTGTCTCACGACGTTCTGAACCCAACTCACGTACCGCTTTAAATGGCGAACAGCCATACCCTTGGGACCTGCTCCAGCCCCAGGATGCGATGAGTCGACATCGAGGTGCCAAACAACCCCGTCGATATGGACTCTTGGGGGTCATCAGCCTGTTATCCCCGGCGTACCTTTTATCCGTTGAGCGATGGCCCTTCCACGCGGGACCACCGGATCACTATGACCGACTTTCGTCTCTGCTCGACTTGTCTGTCTCGCAGTCAGGCAGGCTTATGCCATTGCACTCAGCGAACGATTTCCGACCGTTCTGAGCCCACCATCGCGCGCCTCCGTTACTCTTTGGGAGGCGACCGCCCCAGTCAAACTACCCACCATACACTGTCCCGGACCCGGATGACGGGCCGCGGTTAGACATCCATGTCCGCAAGGGTGGTATTTCAAGGGTGGCTCCACCAAGGCTGGCGCCCTGGCTTCAAAGCCTACCACCTATCCTACACATGCGAACACGAATGCCAGTGTAAAGCTATAGTAAAGGTGCACGGGGTCTTTCCGTCTAACCGCAGGTACCCCGCATCTTCACGGGGAATTCAATTTCACTGAGTCTCTGCTGGAGACAGCGGGGAGGTCGTTACGCCATTCGTGCAGGTCGGAACTTACCCGACAAGGAATTTCGCTACCTTAGGACCGTTATAGTTACGGCCGCCGTTTACCGGGGCTTCGATTCAGGGCTTGCACCCCTCCTCTTAACCTTCCGGCACCGGGCAGGCGTCAGACCCTATACGTCGTCTTGCGACTTCGCAGAGCCCTGTGTTTTTGATAAACAGTCGCCACCCCCTGGTCTGTGCCACCCCCCCGAGGTTGCCCTCGAGAAGGTCACGCTTATCCCGAAGTTACGCGTGCAAATTGCCGAGTTCCTTCAGCAGAGTTCTCTCAAGCGCCTTGGTATGCTCTACCAGTCCACCTGTGTCGGTTTCGGGTACGGTCTATATGGAGGAGCTATTTCCCGGAACCGCTTGGCGGCCCTTCCAATCCGATAAGGAAGGACAACGTCCGCAATCCGTCACTACCTCCAGGCCCACGAATGTTAACGTGGTTCCCATCGACTACGCCTTTCGGCCTCGCCTTAGGGGCCGGCTAACCCTGCTCAGATTAACTTTAAGCAGGAACCCTTGGACTTTCGGCGAGGGGGTCTCTCACCCCCTTTATCGTTACTCATGTCAGCATTCGCACTTCCGATATCTCCAGAAGCCCTCACGGGTCTTCCTTCACGGACCTACGGAACGCTCCGCTACCGCTCAGCAAGCTGAGCCCAGAGCTTCGGTGCATGGCTTTAGCCCCGATACATTTTCGGCGCAAAGACCCTTGATTAGACCAGTGAGCTGTTACGCTTTCTTTAAATGATGGCTGCTTCTAAGCCAACATCCTGGTTGTTTTGGGGTCCTCACATCCTTTCCCACTTAGCCATGACTTGGGGACCTTAGCTGCTGGTCAGGGTTGTTTCCCTCTCCACGACGGACGTTAGCACCCGCCGTGTGTCTGCCGACCAGTACTCCTCGGTATTCGGAGTTTGGTTAGGTTTGGTAATCCGGTGAGGACCCCTAGCCCATCCAGTGCTCTACCCCCGAGGGTATTCGGTCGACGCTCTACCTAAATAGATTTCGCGGAGAACCAGCTATTTCCGAGTTTGATTGGCCTTTCACCCCTAGCCACAAGTCATCCCAATCTATTGCAACAGATACGGGTTCGGCCCTCCAGTACGTGTTACCGT
>NZ_JAXQNM010000041.1:7500-83471 GCF_034427935.1 Chelativorans sp. M5D2P16
ACAACGAGCCACGGCCGCTGCCGGCGCGGACCGACCTGCCGCGCATCTATGACGGCATCTACAATGCCGCCTATTCCTACGGCCTGACCAAGGCGATGACACAGAAATTGATCCGCCTGCTGGCCGCCGACGTCGATTTCCAGTCCCGGCTTTCGCCCAGCGACCGCGTAGAGGTCTTCTTTTCGCAGCCCAACGAGGACGGCAGCGCCTCGGACAATTCCGAGCTTCTCTACGTCTCCGCCACCTTCGGAGACAAGACACGGACCTTCTATCGCTTTCAGATGCCCGACGGGACCGTGGACTATTTCGACAGGGAGGGACGCAGCTCGCGCCCCCTTCTCCTGCGCAACCCGGTTCCCAACGGCCGCTTCACCTCCGGCTTCGGCATGCGCCGGCACCCGATCCTCGGCTATTCGCGTATGCACACCGGCGTCGATTGGGCCGCCCCCCGCGGCACTCCGATCATCGCCTCCGGGGACGGGACGGTCGAAAGCGCCGGCTGGGCAGCCGGCTACGGGCGCCAGACGATCGTCCGCCATGCCAACGGCTACCGCACCTCCTACAACCATCAAAGCGCCATCGCCAAGGGCGTGGTGGCCGGCGCCCATGTGCGCCAGGGCCAGGTGATCGGCTATGTCGGCTCGACCGGCCAGTCGACCGGCAACCACCTGCACTACGAGGTGATCGTCAACGACCGCAAGGTCGACCCGATGCGGGTCCGCCTGCCCGACAGCCACACGCTCGAGGGCGAGGCACTGACCGCCTTCAAGCGCGAGCGCGACCGGCTCGAAAATCTCCTGCAGGATTCCTTCAACGAGCCCGTGCCCGTCGCCGAGGCGGCACAATAGGCCGTGACGAAGGCTCCGTTGCCGGTCCGGGTCGCACCGGAACATGGTGCGAAACACGGGTTGCGGACAGATCGCCCGTCTCCGGGTGGTGCCACGGCAAAGGCCGAAACCGCCGCGCTCCTCCGCCCGCCGCGTTGCCACGCGGCGCCGCGGCCCGCCTCTAGAGCAGGGTGCGCTCACATTCGTTCGCTTGGCTGCTCTATCTGTTTGTTTTCGCCGCATTTGTGCCACGCCAAGTGATTCCACTTGGCTGCAAAATGCTCTATTCGACGAATTCGACGGTAACGCCGGGCTTCACCCGGCCTGCCAGTTCCTCGGCATCCCAGTTGGTCAGCCTGACGCACCCGTGTGAATAGGTCTTGCCGATCTTCGACGGGTCGGGCGTGCCGTGGATTCCGTAGCTGGGCTTGGATAAGGCGATCCACACGGACCCGACCGGCCCGTTCGGTCCGGGCGGGATGGTCAGCACGCGGTCGTTGTCACCCTGCTTGAAGTTCTTCTTCGGGTCATAGGTGTACTCGGGATTGAAGGCGACACGCGCCACCTCGTGCGTGCCGGTCGGCGACGGTGTGTCAGCCGAACCGATGGTGGCGGGGTAGGCGGCGACCAGCCGGCCCGCTCCGTTGTAGGCGCGAAGCTGCTTGCTGCTCTTGTCGGCGACCAGGCGTGCCACCTCGTATTCAGCCGGCTCACCCGGATCGGCAACGCGTATGATGGTGCCCGCCCGCTCGAAGTTGGCCTCCGGATTGAGGGCGATCAGGAATTTTTCGTCCATGTGGAAGCGTTCGGCCAGCATCTCGCTGACCCGGGTGTAACCCAGGCGTTCAAGCTTCGCCTTCTCACCGTAGTCCGAGGGTACCGAAGCGATATACGGGCCGGCGGCATCCTCCGCCGTGATCGTATATTCCGTGAAGGCGGGGCCGCCCGTCCGCTCCAGTTCAGCCTCGATCCACTCCTTGTCGTATGTCCGCATCCGCTGCCAGGCGATCTCCTTGTAAGCGTCGATCGCCTTGTTGACGTTGTCTCCCGTGCGTCCGTCGATCACACCGGGCGAGGCGCCCGCCCGGTCGAGCAAGACCTGGAACTTCGCGACATCCTCGCTGGCGCCGTCGATATCCGGGACGGTGATGGCAAGATCCGGCTGCCGCGGGGAACGGGACGCCTCGCGGCCGCCGTCGGTCTGCGGGTCGTCGAGGGGATCGCGCCGCACACTGCGGTCCTCCCACGAAGGCGGCAACGCGCCCCTGGCGACGGGCGCCTGGTCGCGCCACCCATCGTCGCCGTTTTCCGGTCCACCGTAGGTCTCGTCGTAGCGGTCGTCCTCGTAGAGCGGCGGATTGGCCGGTTCGATTGATTCGTAATCGTCCCAGCCCCGGGTGATCGCAGCCTCGCGATCGCGGTGAAAGCGCTCCACGTCCCGCGGGTCGGTGAAGTCGTAGCTACGCCAGCCGTTCCCGCGCTGCTCTCGAGGAGGGGGCGGGGGAGGCGGCGGGGGTGATGCCGTGCCGGCCAGCGGCTCGCGAATCTCCACCACGCGGCCGGTGCGCGGATCGACCACGACCTCACGCCCGTACTGATCGATATAGACGTCGAAATCGTAGGCCTGCGCCAACTGCAATGGCTTCTCTGCCTCTTCCTGAGGCACGTGCATGTCCCCCGACAAGGCAGCCGCGGCCGCACCGGGTGCGGCCAAAGCCATGCACAGAAAGGCCGGAAGAAATCTCTTCAAGACAGGTGCTCCTGACGCATTTTCGCGAAAGCGACGTGATTCGGCTGCTTATCGTGTCGCGTAGAAAATGAACCGGGCATTAAAATGGCCAACAGCGCGAGCTTATGCCGACGCGCGTGAATCAGCCCAGCTGTGTTTGAACTTTTTTCGGCAAGCCTGCAAAGACCCGGCGATAGCTCTCGGCTATATAGTCCCGCAGCGCATCGTCATCCATTGTTTCGGCCGAGTGGCGCTGGATCCATTTCATGCCGCGCGAGGCGAGATACGGCGCCGGGCGCAGGCCCGGCTGCTCCTTCAGGATCTCGAAAGCAAGGTCGGAGCATTTGAAGGTGACGGCGAGCATCTCACCATCACGCCCTCCCCCGATGGCAAACACCTTTCCGCCTACCTTCCAGACGTGCCCGCCGCCCCATTGAACCACGTGGGTGGCATGCGGAAGGGAGGCGCAGAAGCCGTTGTAGTCCTCGAGCTTCAATACGCCTCCCTCTTCTTCAGGCGGCCTGGCCGGCCGCTTCCTCGACATTCTGCCGCGCCCGGAAGATCAGGCGATCGGAACCGGCCGTCACCTTGACCGTGGACCCGTCGAGAATCTCACCCATGAGGATCTTCTCGGCAAGCGGGTCCTGCAGCTCCTTCTGGATGACGCGCTTCAAGGGCCGCGCGCCATAGGCGGGATCATAGCCCTTTCCGGCGAGCCACTCCACGGCCTCCTCGTCCAGATCCAGCGTGATCTTGCGGTCCGCAAGCAGACGCTCGAGCCGCTCGAGCTGGATCGTGACGATCTGGTTCATGTCCTGGCGGCGCAGGCGGTGGAACAGGATTACCTCGTCCACCCGGTTGAGGAATTCGGGCCGGAAGGAGGCCTGCACCACGCCCATCACCTCGTTGCGCACCTTGTCGACATCCTCGCCTTCCGCGAGATTGACGAGGTATTCGGCGCCGAGGTTCGACGTCATGATGATCAGCGTGTTGCGGAAGTCCACCTTGCGGCCCTGCCCGTCGGTCAGCCGCCCGTCGTCGAGCACTTGCAGGAGCACGTTGAAGACGTCCGGATGCGCCTTCTCGATCTCGTCGAAGAGAACGACCTGATAGGGCCTGCGGCGGACAGCCTCGGTGAGCGCCCCGCCTTCCTCGTAGCCGACATAGCCGGGAGGCGCGCCGATCAGCCGGGCCACCGAATGCTTCTCCATGAACTCCGACATGTCGATCCTGACCATCGCCTGCTCGTCATCGAACAGGAAGTTGGCGAGAGCCTTTGTCAGCTCCGTCTTGCCCACGCCCGTGGGGCCCAGGAACATGAAGGAGCCGATCGGCCGGTTCGGATCCTGGAGGCCGGCGCGCGCGCGCCTGACCGCCTTGGAGACGGCCTGCACCGCCTCGCCCTGGCCGACGACGCGTTTGGCGAGCGCGTCTTCCATGCGCAGGAGCTTATCCCGCTCGCCTTCCAGCATCTTGTCGACGGGAATGCCCGTCCAGCGCGAGACGATGTGCGCAACGTGGTCCGGCGTCACGGTCTCTTCGACCATGCTGCGGGCGCCATCGCCGGTCGCCTCGGCCTCGGCGAGCCTCTTCTCCAGCTCCGGAATGCGTCCGTAGGCCAGTTCGCCGGCACGCTGGAACTCGCCCTTGCGCTGGGCGATCGCCAGCTCGTTGCGGGCCTCGTCGAGCTGGCGCTTGAGGTCTGCGGCAAGCCCCAGCTTGTCCTTCTCGGACGCCCAGGCGCTCGTCAGCCGGGCGGACTCTTCCTCGAGCCCGGCCAGTTCCTTCTCCAGCTTCTCCAGCCGGTCCTTCGAGGCCGCGTCCTTCTCCACGCGCAGCGCCTCACGCTCGATCTTGAGCTGCATGATGCGCCTGTCGAGCTCGTCGAGCTCTTCCGGCTTGGAGTCGACCTGCATCCTGAGCCGCGAGGCCGCCTCGTCCACGAGGTCGATGGCCTTGTCGGGCAGAAAACGGTCGGTGATGTAACGGTTCGACAGATTGGCGGCCGCCACAAGCGCAGAGTCGGAGACGCGCACCTTGTGGTGCTGCTCGTACTTCTCCTTGAGCCCGCGCAGAATGGAGACAGTGTCCTCCACCGTCGGCTCGTTGACGAAGACAGGTTGGAAGCGCCGGGCAAGCGCCGCATCCTTTTCCACATGCTTGCGGTATTCGTCCAGCGTCGTGGCGCCCACGCAGTGCAGTTCGCCCCGCGCCAACGCCGGCTTCAAAAGGTTGGATGCATCCATGGCGCCGTCGGCCTTGCCAGCCCCGACGAGCGTGTGCATCTCATCGATGAAGAGGATGATGCCGCCGGTGGCGGCCTGAATCTCGGATAGAACCGCCTTCAGCCGCTCCTCGAACTCGCCGCGATACTTCGCGCCGGCGATCAGCGCACCCATGTCGAGCGCCATCAGTTGCTTATCCTTGAGCGATTCGGGCACGTCGCCATTGACGATCCGAAGCGCCAGCCCCTCGGCGATCGCCGTCTTGCCGACGCCGGGTTCGCCGATCAGCACCGGGTTGTTTTTCGTGCGCCGCGACAGCACCTGGACGGTGCGGCGGATCTCCTCGTCGCGGCCGATGACGGGATCGAGCCGCCCTGCTCGCGCATCGTCCGTCAGGTCCCGCGCATACTTCTTGAGCGCGTCATAGCCCTCTTCCGCGCTCGCCGAATCGGCGGTGCGGCCCTTGCGCAAATCGTTGATGACTTGGTTGAGCGCCGTCGGCGTCACCCCGGCCTTGGCCAGGATATCGGCCGTCTTGGCGGATTTCTCCACGGCCAGCGCCGTCAGGAGCCGCTCGACGGTGACGAAGCTATCGCCCGCCTTCTTCGCCACCTCCTCGGCGGTCGCGAACACCTTCGCCAGCGGCTGAGCAAGGTAAAGCTGACCGCTGCCGCCCTCCACCTTCGGCATTGCCTCCAGCGCGGCATCGACGGCAAGCTTCACATCCTTGGCGTTCCCACCGGCGCGCTCGATGAGCGAGGCGGCGAGCCCCTCGCCATCATCGACGAGTACCTTGAGGATGTGCTCGGGCGTGAACTGCTGATGATTTCGGGAAAGAGCGAGCGTTTGGGCGGACTGGATGAAGCCGCGCACCCGCTCGGAATATTTCTCAATGTTCATTCCGTGTCTCCATTTCCGTGCCGACCCGGCTCCGCGGCGTCAGACAGGCTAATGTGACGGACCCCCAACGACTTTGACCGAGGTCATCGCCGCTCTCTCGGCAGGCCCACTCGAGCGAGATATGGGGACATTTTTCCGGATGCACAAGATTGTGGCACGAACGCAAAGCGGCGGGCAAATGCCCGCCGCGCAACGTCGTGAATTCGTGTCTGAAAAGCGCGCGCGCCCGAAGGTCAGCTCTGTGCAGGCGCCTCTTCCGTGCCGGCGGCGGCCTGCTCATCGGTCTTCTTGGCGCGGGGACGCCGGGTGCGCTTTGCCGGCTTCGGCTTGGCTTCCGAAGCTTCCTCGGTGCCGTCCGCGGCCTTGCTCGAGGCTTCAGCCTCTTTGCCAGCCTCCGCCTCGGAGGTCTCCGCATGATCGCGCCCGTTGCCGTTGGCCTTGGCGCCATTGGCCCGGTTGCCGCGCTGGCGTTCGTTGAGGGCGACCTCTGCGGGTGTTCCGTCGATTACCGGCTGCGGACCGGTCCCATCGTCCACCCGCGAGCGCTCGGCACCATTCTGCGTCGGAGCCTGCTGCTCGTCGCGCACGCCGCGTTCGTCGAAATCCTCGTCGCCTTCTTCGCGGCCGTCGCGGGTGTTCTGTTGCGGTTGCACCTGCGCCTGCGCAGCGGCGATGATCCGGTTATAGTGCTCTGCATGCTGAAGATAATTCTCGGCCATCACCCGGTCGCCGGAACTCTGTGCGTCACGCGCCAGCGTGGCATATTTGTCGGCGATCTGCTGAGCCGTGCCACGAATCTTCACATCCGGCCCGTTGCTTTCATAGCTGCGGTTGAGCGGATTGGGTCCCTTGCGATTGCCATTGCCGCGTCCGCGCATACGCCTGTTCTGCTGTTGTGGCCTCATTCCATTCTCTTTGTTCGAGACGTCGATTGCATGTGTATTGCAGAGAAAACGAGCGCCTAGGCCGTCTGTCTCACAATTTTCCCCTGGCGAGATGGCGCCTCTGAACAGGCGCGAATGCCATAATGGTCCGATTGGTGTCTACTTGCCCAATGATCCCCGCACGAAGCGCATGCGTCAAAAACGCAAAAAGGCAGACTGTCCGCGGGAACCGAATCGAAAACGGCGCTGCCTGCTTCGTCTCATCCGGCAGGCGGAACCTAGCGGCATTCCGGCATCTTGCCAAGTGTTTTTTCCATCCCTCGGATCGGGCGCGCCGCACGTACCAGCAGCGCCCTGTCATGCCCGCCCAGATCGCGGGCCATTCGGGCCGTATGAAGACCCCTCGCTGCGAATATGTCCCGCACCGGGCGGGTCTGGACATATCCCGTTTCCACTACGATTGCTCCTTCGGGAGCAAGATGGCGCCCTGCGCCCTCGGCGATCCGTCTGTAGAAATCAAGTCCGTCGGGCCCACCGTCGAGCGCGATGCGCGGATCGTGTTCACGCACCTCGCGTGAAAGCGTCTCCAGGACGGCCGTCGGTATATAGGGTGGGTTGGAAACGATCAGGTCGAAACATCCCTCGACTTCCGCGAACACATCGGACTTCAGCGTACTGAATCGCCACCCTAGGCGATTTATATCGGCATTGGCACGCGCCGTTGCAAGGGCATCCTCGGAAATATCGACGCCCAGCGCCTCGGCTTCGGCCACCCGGCTCATAAGGGCGAGTGCGATTGCCCCGGTGCCGGTGCCCAGATCGAGGATCCGGCAGCGCCCCCGTTTCGCCGCGATGCGCCGGGCCTCCGGCAGCGCCAGTTCCACCAGCGTCTCGGTGTCCGGCCGCGGCTCCAAGGTTTGGGGCGAAAGCGAGAGCTTCAAGCCGTAGAACATGCGATGCCCGAGGATACGATGGACGGGCATGCCCGCCTCCCGCCGTGCCACCGCTTCAAGCGCCGCTTCGGCTGCAGCAACCGCCACCGCCTGCTCCGGCCTGGCGATCATATCCGTCCAGCTTGCCCCTGTATGATGTTCGACGAGCAGACGTGCCGCAAGGGCTGGATCATCCACACCGGCCTCGGCGAGCCGCTGCCTGGCGGACTTCAGAAGCGCCCCCAGCGTAACCGGGCGATCGTCATCCATCGGAGCCGGCTTCGGCGAGCAGCTTGGACTGGTGATCGGCGATCAGCGCATCGATCACCTCGTCCAGTTCGCCCTCCATCACGCGATCGAGCTTGTAGAGCGTCAGGTTGATGCGATGGTCCGTCACGCGTCCCTGGGGAAAGTTGTAGGTGCGGATGCGCTCGGAGCGGTCGCCGGTGCCCACTAGCAGGCGCCGCGCCTCCGTACGCTCGTCGGTCGCCTTCACCCGCTGGGCGTCGAACAGGCGTGCCCGCAGGATCTGCATGGCGCGTGCCCGGTTCTGATGCTGCGACTTCTCCGCCTGCACCACGACGAGGCCGGTCGGGATGTGTGTGAGGCGCACCGCCGAATCGGTGGTGTTCACATGCTGACCGCCCGCGCCCGAGGCCCGCATCGTGTCGACGCGGATGTCCTCCGGCCGGATCTCCACGTCGATTTCTTCCGCCTCCGGCAGCACCGCCACCGTCGCCGCCGATGTGTGAATCCGCCCCTGCGCCTCGGTCGCGGGTACGCGCTGGACCCGGTGCACGCCCGATTCGAACTTGAGCCGCGAGAAGACGCCGCGGCCCGATACCGTGGCGATGATCTCCTTATAGCCGCCGGCCTCGCCTTCGCTCGCCGACACGACCTCGACGCGCCAGCCCTGCTCGCCGGCATAACGTTCATACATGCGGAACAGATCGCCGGCAAAAAGCGCCGCCTCGTCGCCGCCCGTCCCGGCGCGGATTTCCAGGATCGCGTTCTTCTCGTCCGCTTCGTCCTTCGGCAGCAGAAGCACCTGCAGCTTCTGGCGCAGGTCCTCCACGCGCTCGGACACGTCCTCGTGATCGGCCACGGCCAGCTCGCGCATGTCGCGTTCGGTGGACGTGTCGGCGATCATCGCCTCGAGATCGTAAAGCTCCGCTTCCGCCTTCTTGAGCGCGCGGATGGCATCGGCGACCTCCTGCAACTCGGCATACTCGGACGCCAGTTTTACATAGACCTCCGGCGCGGGGCCGGCCGCCATCTGCGCTTCGAGCAGTTCGAATCGCTTCAACACCTGGTCCATCCGGTCGCGCGGCAGTTCGGTCATTCTGTCTCTTGGCTCAAAAGGAAAGGCCGTGTTCCTTGGCGAACGCGGTCAGTTCGGCGCGGATATCGGTCTTCGCGCCGTGATTGGCAAGGGCTTTGTCCATTCGCTCCGTCAGTTCCCCAAGCGGCAGCTCGCAGACCATGGCCTTGACCGGTCCGATGGAGGCCGCTGCCATGGAGATGGAGCGGTAGCCGATTCCCAGAAGCGCCATGGCGGAGATCGGCCGCCCGGCGAGCTCGCCGCACAGGGTCACGGGCTTGTTCGCCGCCTGGCCGGCCTGGACGATCTGGCGCAGGAGCCGCAGGAACGGCACGCTCAGCGGATCGAACCGATCGGAAAGGCGGGTATTGCCCCGATCCGTCGCAGTGACAAACTGGAACAGGTCGTTGGAGCCGACCGAGACGAAGTCCACCGCCTGCATCAGTTCGTCGAGTTGCCAAAGCAACGACGGCACCTCGATCATGGTGCCGAGCTTCAGACGGGTGGGCAGATGATGCGCGAAGCGGGAGAGATGCCGCACCTCGCGGTCGATGATCTCGCGCGCCCGGTGCACCTCGTCGATCTCCGTCACCATGGGCAGCATCAGCCGCAGCTCGCGCCCGCCGGCCGCCTTGAGCAGCGCGCGGATCTGCGTGCGCAGGAGCCCGGGCCGGTCGAGCGTAAGACGGATGGCGCGCCAGCCGAGCGCCGGATTCTCTTCGTGCTGCGCGCCCTTGAAATAGGGCAGCACCTTATCGCCGCCGATATCCACCGTACGGAAGGTGACGGGCTTGCCGGACGCCGCGTCCAGCACCTCCCGATAGAGTCGCTCCTGCGCTTCCGCACGCGGGAAGGTGAGCGCCACCATGAACTGCAGCTCTGTGCGGAATAGGCCGATGCCGGCCGCGCCCGACTGGGCGAGCTGCGGCAGGTCGACGGCGAGCCCGGCATTCATCAAGAGGTCGACGGGAATGCCGTCCTTGGTCACCGAGGGCTTTTCGCGCAGCGCCCGGTAGTGCTGTTGCCGGCGCGCGCGAAAACGCACCTTCTCCGCATAGGCCGCCTCGATATCGGGCTGCGGCCGCAGATGCACCTGACCGTCCTCCCCGTCGACGACGATCGCATCGCCGTTCTCCGACATGGAGACCGCACCCTTCACCTCGCCGACGGTGGGCAGCCCGATCGCCCGCGCCACGATGACGATATGGCTGGTCGGCGCGCCGTCCTCCAATACGAGGCCGCGAAGGCGCTCGCGCGGGTAGTCCAAGAGCTCCGCCGCACCCATGGAGCGTGCGACGATGACGGCATCCTTCGGCACGGCTTCCGACAGCGCATCCGGGCCGCCGCCCATGAGCTGACGCAACAGCCGATTGGCGAGATCGTCGAAATCGCTCATGCGCTCGCGCAAATAGGGATCCGTCATGTGCATCATGCGCGCACGCATGTCGCTCTGGACCTTCTCGACCGCCGCTTCCGCCGTCAGCCCGTTGCGCACCGCCTCTTCCAGGCGCCGCACCCAGCCGCGGTCGTTGGCGAACATGCGATAGGCCTCCAGCACCGCCCGATGCTCACCCTCGAAGGCCACGTCGCGCCTGGACAGCATGTCGTCGATGGAAAGACGCAGCGAGGAGAGCGCCGCCTCCAGCCGCTCCGTCTCCTGATCGCTGTCCTCGTTGAAGAGGTTGGTGACCACGATGCGCGGCTCGTGCAACACCACGTGGCCGAGGCCGATACCCTCGTTGAAAGCAAGCCCCTTGAGGGAGACAGAGCGGCGCAGGTCCAGTTCGATACCCGGCCGGGTGAGGCGGGCGAGATCGCCCATGGCGATCATCTCGGCGATCACCATCGCGACCGTTTCCAGCGCCTCGACCTCGTCCTCGCGATAGTGGCGCTTTGTACGGTTCTGCACGACCAGCACGCCGAGCGTGCGGCCTGCCCTCAACACCGGCACGCCGAGGAAGGAGTGATAGATTTCCTCGCCCGTTTCCGGCAGGTATGTGAAGGCCGGATGCTCCTGTGCCTCCGACAGGCTCAGCGGCCGTGCGCTGGCGGCGATGGTGCCGACGAGGCCCTGGCCGAGCCTGAGCTGCGCCAGGTGCACGGCATTGGGATTGAGTCCCTCGGTTGCATAGAGCTCGAGCACGGAGTCGGACCGCAGGATATAAAGCGAGCAGACCTCGGCCACCATGTTCTGGGCGATTTCGCGCACGATGCGGTCGAGCCGCTCCTGCGGCTCCAGTGCCTCCGCGAGCATCTCGCGGAGGCGCCTCAGCAATACGCGCGGGCCGGCGGAAATCTCTCGCATCTCACCTAGCTCCAAAGCCTCTCCCCGGCCCTGCCGGTTTGGCAGCACCGGGGCACGGATCAAGACAAATGTCTCTATTGCTTATCGAGACCATAGACGGAATGCAAAGTCCGCACCGCCAATTCCGCATAGGCGCTATCGATCAGAATCGAGATCTTGATCTCCGAGGTCGTGATGGCGCGGATATTGATTCCCTTTTCCGCCAGGGCTTTGAACGCCGTCGCCGCCACGCCGGCATGGCTGCGCATGCCGATGCCGATGACGGAAACTTTTACCAGGCCGGCCTCGGACTGGATGGCGTCGAAACCGACGTCGTCGCGCGCCTTCTCGAGCACGGCAACCGCCTTCTCGAGATCGCCCGTCGGCACGGTAAAGGTCATGTCCGTCTTCGAGCCGTCCTCGGAGACATTCTGGACGATCATATCGACATTGATGTTGGCCTCGGCCAGCGGCCCGAAGATGCCGGCGGAGACCCCCGGCCGGTCGGCCACGCGGCGCAGCGAGATCTGCGCCTCGTCCTTGGCGTAGGCGATACCGGTGACGACTTGCTGTTCCACGATTTCTTCCTCGTCGCAAATGAGCGTTCCGGGCGGGTTGTCAAAATCGCCCATGCCCGGCGCGTCCGGATCCTCGAATGACGATCTTACGAAGGTCCTGACCTTGTGCACCATGGCCAATTCCACCGAGCGCACCTGCAGCACCCTGGCCCCCTGGGAGGCCATCTCCAGCATTTCCTCGAAAGAGATCTTGGAAAGCCGCCGCGCCTTCGGCTCGACCCGCGGATCGGTCGTGTAGACACCGTCGACGTCGGTATAGATGTCGCAGCGGTCCGCCTTCACCGCCGCCGCCACCGCCACCGCGCTCGTATCCGAGCCGCCGCGGCCCAGCGTGGCGATGCGGTTGTCCGGCGCCAACCCCTGGAAACCGGTGACCACTGCCACCTGGCCCATTTCCATCCGGCGCACCATCTCGCTGCCGTCGATGTCCAGGATGCGCGCGGCCCCGTGCGCGTTGTCGGTGCGGATGGGGATCTGCCAGCCCTGCCAGGAGCGCGCGTCCACCCCGATCGATTGCAGTGCGATGGCAAGCAGACCGCTCGTCACCTGCTCGCCGGAAGCAACGATCGCATCATATTCGCGCGCATCGAAGAACGGCGAGTTTGCATCGCACGCCCTCGGCATTTCCCGCGCCCAGCCGACCAGCTCGTTGGTCTTGCCGGCCATGGCGGAGACGACGACCGCCACCTCGTGTCCGGCATCCGCCTCACGTTTGACGTGGCGCGCCACGTTATGGATGCGGGCGATATCGGCGACGGACGTCCCGCCGAATTTCATCACAATGCGCGCCATGGTCTTCGGAAATGCCTTCGTCGTAACGGATACCCGGCCGGCTCCGCCGCACCGGGCTCGTGGAACTCGGGCCGTTTGAACGGCGCGTTTTCAATAGCCAATGGCGGGCGCTTCCGCAAGCGAGCGCGTCTGTCGCAAAAAAATGGGATGACGCCGCGCCACGGATCGGACAGGCTTGACAACGGCCCCGGCTGACCCGACTTGATTGCTTCGCAAGAGGAGGCCAGCATGCCTGAAGCCCGACGAACGACCATCGATGCCGGCGAGGTCGAGCGCTTTTCCGCGCTCGCCGCGGAGTGGTGGAACCCGAACGGCAAGTTCCGCCCGCTGCACAAGTTCAATCCCGTGCGGCTCGCCTATATCCGCGACCACGTCGCCGCGCATTTCGGCCGCGACCCCAGGGCCGCGCAGCCCTTCGCCAACCTGCGGTTCCTCGACATCGGCTGCGGCGGCGGGCTTTTGTGCGAACCGATGGCGCGGCTCGGTGCCGAGGTCGTCGGCGCCGACGCCTCCGAAACCAATATTGAGGTCGCCCGGCTGCATGCGGCCGACAGCGGCGTGAAGGTGGACTACCGCGCCGAGCCCGCCGAATCACTGGCCGACAAGGGTGAGAAGTTCGACGTCATCCTCAACATGGAGGTGGTCGAGCATGTGGCCGATCTCGACCTCTTCATCGGCAAGTGCGCCGAGATGCTCAATCCCGGCGGCATCATGTTCGTGGCCACCATCAACCGCACGCTGAAGGCACTGGGGCTTGCCATCATCGGCGCGGAATACCTTCTGCGCTGGCTGCCGCGCGGCACCCACCAATACGGGAAGCTGGTGCGCCCGGAAGAGCTGGAACGCGCCCTGACCGGAGCGGGCCTTGTCATGCGCGACCGCACCGGCGTCATTTACAATCCGCTCTCCGACCGCTGGCAGCGCTCCCGTGACATGGACGTCAACTACATGGTTCTCGCCGAAAAGAACGCATCCGCATCGTCCGATTGATCGTGAAGCCCGCGCGGGCGCGAAGAGCATTAACCTGACATGACCATGTGCTTCAGAACCGGTTCAACCGAGGCGGGCAATACACCTCCTGTCAACAAGGAGGAATAGTCATGACGATCTACACCGCAAAACCGGCATCCCTGTCCCTGGCCTTCGGCGCGGGGCTGCTCGCCCTGGCCTGCATGACCGGCACCGCACAGGCGGAAGACAAATGTGAGGGGCAAAAATGGCCTTACTATTCGGACGAGTGCTTGAAGCAGATCGTTTCCGAAATCTGTAAGGCGGGGGGCGGCGGCTCCACCTGCGATGAGTCGGCAGCCCGCGGCCTGGTCATTTCCGGCAAGGTACGAGCCCCGTCCGAACCAGCCGTTCGACTGGAACAGCCGCGCCGCCTACGTCAGTAGCGCAGAAGAGATCCGGTGCCGCGTGAATGCGTGGCGCCGCGTCTTCGCGTTAGAGCAATTCCAGGAAAAGTGGAAGCCGGTTTTTCCGTCGGAGTTGCGCATAATCAAATAGCTAGATCAGTTCACCGTTTCCGTGAGACGGTGAACTGATCTAGTTGCGATCTTCCGGAAAAACGGGCAGCGGCATGAATTCAACGCCGTCCTCGGCAAGCTCCTTGGCCTCCTCGGGCGTCGCCTCACCATAGATGCCGCGAGGGTCCGTCTCGCCGAAGTGGATCTTGCGTGCCTCCTCGGCGAACTTGTCGCCGACATAGTCGGCCTTCTCGCGGATCTTCTCCGACAGCGCCTTGAGTTGCGCAAGCGCTTTCTTCTGTTCCTCGCTCATACCGAGCGCCACCGGTTTCTTGTCCCTGCCGGTGGCCACGGACGGCGTCATCAGCGCCTTTTCGATCGCGTTCGAACCACAATGGGGGCAGGAGATAAGCTGCCGGCCCTTCTGCGCCTCGAAGTCCTCCCCATTACGGAACCACGCCTCGAAGCCGTGTTCATTGTCGCAAACAAGGCCGAAACGGATCATGACGCGCGCCGCCCATACACTGCCTCAGCGACCGCGAATTCCCGCGCATTTTGAAGATTGGGAACCTTCGCCCGCGCCGCATCCGCCGCGGCCGTATCGATATCCGCCACGATCACCGCCGGATCATCATGCTCGGCTTCGGCCACGACGCGGCCCCATGGGTCGATAACCAGAGAGTGCCCGTAGGTCTCCCGCCCGTCCGCGTGCCGTCCGCCCTGGGCGGCGGCGATCAGCCAGGCACCGTTCTCGATAGCGCGCGCACGGGTCAGCACATGCCAGTGCGCCACGCCTGTCTGCCGCGTGAACGCCGCCGGCACCGTCAAAACCTCGGCGCCCGCCAGTGCCTGAGCGCGGAAGAGTTGCGGGAAGCGCAAGTCGTAGCACACCGACAGGCCGAGGCGCATGTCCGGGAGCGTGGCCACGACCGACTCGCTGCCCGGCGCATAGGTCGCCGATTCGCGCCAGCTCTCGCCATTGTCGAGATCGACGTCGAACATGTGGATCTTGTCGTAGGTGGCGATCCGCGCCCCGTCCGGTCCGAAGAGAAAGCCGCGGTTGGCGACCTTGTCGTCGCCAAGCCGGATAGCCGTGGACCCCACGTGCAGGAAAAGCGAAAGCTCACGCGCCAGCGCCGCGGCCATGCCGACCAGCGGGTCCTCCTCCGCCGACCTGACCCGCTCGAAGAGCGCCTCGCGGCTGCGCACGAGAATCCCGGTCATTTCCGGGCTCTGCACATAAGCAGCCCCCATCCCGGCGGCTTCCCGCACCAGCGCCTCGAAATCGGCGACGTTGCGTTGAATGTCCGTCCCCGAACGCATCTGCAGCGCGGCAACGCGTATCGTGCTCATGCCCCGGTCTCCTTGATCATCGTGTCGAGACGCCCGTCGCGTTCGAGCGCGTGCAGTTCGTCCGCCCCGCCGATATGGCGCTCGCCGATGAATATCTGCGGGAAGGTTGTGCGTCCGCGGGCACGGTCGATCATCTCCTGGCGCAGTTCCGGGGAGAAGCTGGCGTCGTGCTCCTCGTAGGCGACACCCTTGCGATCCAGAAGCCGCTTCGCGGCCGCGCAAAATCCGCAGCCCATGCGGGTATAGATGGTCACATTCGCCATTGTATGATCCGTCGCTCCTTCGCCGCCTATATAGTTCCGGCCTCGGCGGACGCAAAGTCCCCCGGCAGGACCCGGGCGAAGGTCAGGACATCCACCTGGCGCGCGCCCGCCCGCTTGAGCACGCGAGCCGCCGCCGCCACGGTGGCGCCGGTCGTGTAGACGTCGTCGACAAGAACGATCCGCCGCGCCTTGAGCGCAAGCTTGCCCTCGGCCGGCACGGTGAAGGCACCGCGCACATTCGCTTCCCGCTCGCGCACGCCGAGCCCCACCTGCTGACGCGTCACCCGGCGGCGGATGAGCGCATCCGGCCGGTAATCGAGCCCGGCAAGCCGTGCGAAAGCCCGGGCAAGCTCCGCCGACTGGTTGAAGCGACGGGAAAAGAAGCGCCACCGGTGCAGCGGCACCGGCACCACGACCGCCCCGTCCGCCACCAGTTCCCGGCCCGCCCGCAGCATCCAGCGCGCCATCCATGGCGCCAGATCCGTGCGATCCGAGAACTTCAGCCCCTGCACCATCCGCCGCGCCACCCCGTCATAGGCGACAGCCGCACGCGCCCTTGCGAAAGGTGGCGGATTGGCGATCGCCTCGGCCGAGAGGAACCCCTCGCCCATGTCATAGCTGAAAGGCGTTCCCATGACCGGGCACCAGGGCGGCTCGAGGAAGCGCAGGTCCGGCCAGCACTCCGGGCAAAGCGTGCCGGGCGCGGTTACGAGATTGCGGCAGCCGAGGCAGACCGGCGGGAAAAGCACCCGCGCAGGCCACTGCCGCGCCCGTTCGCCCACCTGCCTGATAAACCCCATGCTTGTCTGCCGGAAAATGCCACCCACCTTTGCACTATAGCAGTTTTGTGCCATTGCGCACGGTCGAACGGAAAGCGACGAATGGACCTGATCTTCGCCCCCCAACTCCTGCGCGCGCGG
The DNA here is from genome assembly GCF_034427935.1 of Chelativorans sp. M5D2P16. NCBI lineage: Bacteria > Pseudomonadati > Pseudomonadota > Alphaproteobacteria > Hyphomicrobiales > Phyllobacteriaceae > Chelativorans > Chelativorans sp. M5D2P16. Next base: position 23,975 of record NZ_JAXQNM010000041.1, read on the forward strand.
AAGCGACGCGCTCTCGCTGCGCGCGAGGAAGGCGCCGGATTCCTCATGCGCCGCACCGCCGAAGACCTCATGGACCGCCTTGCGACGGTGGAGCGGCGCTTCCCGCGCGCGGCCGCCGTCTTCTGCCTCACCGCCGACGCCGCCGACGCCATCGTCGAGAGCGGCAAGGCGGACGAGGTCGTGCGCGTGGAAGCCGACGAACGCCTTCTGGACGGCGGCTATGAGGGCCGGCTCGCCGCGCCCGAAACCGTGCCGTTGCCGGCAGAGAGCCTCGACCTGGCCGTCTCCCTGCTGACGCTGCACGAGACCAATGACACGCCCGGCCTGCTCCTGCAGATCCGGCGGGCCCTGAAGCCCGACGGCCTGTTCCTCGCCGCCCTGGCCGGCGCCGGCACGCTCCAGGAATTGCGCGAGAGCCTGCTTCAGGCGGAAACCGAGATCAGCGGCGGTGCCGCACCGCGCGTCAGCCCCTTCGCCGACGTACGCGATACCGGTGCGCTCCTGCAGCGGGCGGGCTTCGCCTTGCCCGTCACCGATCTCGAGACGCTGACGGTTCGCTATTCCACCATGTTCGATCTGATGCGCGACCTGCGTGCCATGGGTGCCACCAGCGCGCTCGCCGAGCGCAGCCGCCGGCCGGCGACACGCGCGCTGTTCTTGCGCGCTGCGGAGATCTACCAGGAGAGGTTCGCCGATCCCGACGGGCGCATCCGCGCAACCTTCAACATCGTCTGGATGTCCGGCTGGGCACCGCATACCTCCCAGCAGAAGCCGCTCAAGCCGGGCAGCGCCAAGGTCTCTCTGAAAAGCGCCCTGTCCGGCGGAAAGGACGAGAGTTAAGGAAAAGGCTATCGCACCGCAGTGGCGAGGCTCTGCCCCGGGCCGCCATAGGCTTCCCCCACGAGCCGCCCGAGTTCCGTGGCGCTGGCGATGATCGCAAGCGCCAGGATGCCCGCGATCAGCGCGCACTCGACCGCGCTGGCGCCCTTGTTGCTTCTCACGAACTCTTTCAACATCGCAGCCTCGCGCCGATCGCCATGCAAGCTGACAGCAAGCCGTTAAGAAAGTTTGACGATGGCCGTCAGCAGTCGCCGCGCCTGCTGCCGTCGGCGCTGATGATGCAGACCGAGTCCGGCGACGGCTGCAGCACGCTGCGGCGCACCGTATAGGCGCTGCGCCCCCGACCGACCGAACCGGTCTTGACATTATCGAGCCGCGTATCGAAAGCCGCCGTGTTGTGCGTCTTACGCTCCAAGAGTGGAGTGAGCAGAAGCGCGAGCGCGAGCGCCACGGAGCCGAACAACAGCGTAACCCTCAGCGCACCGGCACCTGCGCTGCTGACGCGCGCCCAACTTCTGCGGCCACTGGATTCGTCGTTTTGCGAATGCATCGCCCCTCTCCAGCCATGCTGGTTGCTGTCCTGCGGCCGGCCGCCGCAGGCTAAAATTTGCATTTTCGGCTAAAGGAACGATTAACGTCGTGCGCTGCTAAAGCAGGTCGATCAGGAAGGGGATGAGCGGCGCATCGGCCGGCGGCATGGGGTATTCACGCAACCGCTGCGGGCGCACCCATTTGATCGCCTGCCCTTCGCGCGGCCCCGGTATTCCCCAGAAGCGCCGGCATACATAGAGCGGCATGAGGAGATGGAAGTCCTCATACGTATGGCTCGCGAAGGTGAGCGGTGCCAGGCACGCCTTCTTGGTCTCGATGCCGAGTTCTTCGTGAAGCTCCCGAACGACCGTTTCTTCCGGCGCCTCGCCGGCTTCCACCTTGCCGCCGGGAAACTCCCACAGCCCGGCCATGGGCTTGTCCTTCGGCCGCTGCGCAATCAGCACGCGCCCGTCGGGATCGATCAGGGCACATGCGGCAACGAGCAGAACCGGTTTCACGGACATGTCCATGGGGGTCAGGCCTCGCTCGGCGGCTGGCGGTAATGGTAGCGGTAGAGTTCGGTAAAGCCGAGCGAGCGATAAAGCCCGAGTGCGGCCTCGTTGTCCGCCTCCACTTGCAGCCACGCCTCCTTCGCACCGTGCGAATGGGCCCATTTGAGCGCCGAGGTGATGGTGCGCCGCCCGAACCCTCTGCCGCGCTGGGCAGCCGACGTGGCGATCTCGAACAGCCCTGCCAGGCGGCCGTCATGGACACAGATGACGGTCGCCACCGGCCTGTCCTGGTCTTCGAGGACAAAGAGGCCGGCATTCGCCTTGATCGCGCTGACCACTTCGGTGAAACCGGGCCGCAGCTCCGCCCCATAGCCATGCACCTGGAAGGCGGCAGAGACGAAGCGATTCAGATCCTTGAGCGGAATCTGATGCATCGCTTGCCCGACTGCCCGCTCGGTGAGCGGCATGCGCATGACCAGAGAAGGCCGCAGTGTCGTCCAGCCCAGTTCGTCCAGATGGGCGGAGATGGCGGGCGCGGCGAGCGGCGAAATGCGAAAGGTGAGCGGCCGCCCGTAAGCCTCGAAGCGGCGCGTCAGTCGTTCGATGCGTTCGTCGAGATTGCGGTCATCCCCGGGATCGAGCGGATTGATCGAATTCAGCCGGCCCGCCGGGTGGCTTGCCGTCAGCCGCACTGCCCAGGCACCGTCATAATGGACGGAGGTGGCCGGCCAGGCGCGGAACCCCGCCGCCTCGAAGCGGCGGATGTCAGCCAGTTTCTCGCTCGCCTTGCGCCCCACCTCGAACATCAACTCCTGTAGTCGCCGTTGATGGCGACATACTCCTTGGTGAGATCGCAAGTCCAGACCGTGGCCTTGCCGCGGCCGATGCCGAGATCGACGCGGATCGTGATTTCGTCCTGCTTCATGTAGGCCGAGGCCTGTTCTTCGGAGTAGTCCGGATCCCGCTCACCCTCGTGGGCCACGCGGATGTCGCCGAACCAGATGGCGAGCAGGTCGCGCTCTGCCGGCTCGCCGGCCTTGCCGACGGCCATCACGACGCGGCCCCAATTGGCATCCTCGCCGGCGATCGCCGTCTTGACCAACGGGGAATTGGCGATGGAGAGCGCGATGCGCTTGGCCGAACGCGCGGACCTCGCGCCCGTGACCGTCACCTCCACCTGTTTGCGTGCGCCCTCCCCGTCCCGCACCACCTGCAGCGCAAGCTGCTTGAGCAGCCGCCCTAGCGCGCGGCGAAAAGGCACGAGCCGGGGATCCCTGATATCCGTGATCCGGGGTGCGCCGTGCGCGGCGGCCTGCCCGGTGGCAAACAGCATGAGCGTGTCGCTCGTCGAGGTATCGCTGTCCACAGTGACCGCGTTGAAGGTCTTCGCCGTCGCCTTGGAAAGGAGCTCTTGCAGGACGGGCGCGGCAATCGGCGCGTCGGTCGCCGCGAAGGAAAGCATGGTCGCCATGTCGGGTGCGATCATGCCGGCGCCCTTGGCGATGCCGTTGATGGTGACCTCGGTCTCGCCCAGCCGCGCGGTCGCCGTGAGCATCTTGGGATAGGTGTCGGTGGTCATGATCGCCCGTGCCGCCTCGTTCCAGCCCTGTGGCCGGGCTTCCGCGACCAGGTTCCCAAGCAGATGAGCGAAGCGGTCCGCCGCGAGCGGCTCGCCGATGACGCCCGTCGACGCAAGGAACACCTCGCCCTCGCCGGCACCCGCTGCCCGTGCGGCGGCCCCGCCCGTCAGTGCCGTCGCCTCACGCCCCTTGCGGCCGGTAAAGGCGTTGGCGTTGCCCGAATTGACGACGAGAATGCGCGCCCGCCCGCCGGAAAGATTGCGCCGGCAATATTCCACCGGCGCGGAAGGGCATTTGGAACGGGTGAAGACGCCCGCCACCTCAGTGCCCTCGTCGAACACCATCACCATCAGGTCCTTGCGGCCCTCGTACTTGATGCCGGCTTCGGCGGTGGCGATGCGCACCCCTTCTATGATGGGCATTTGCGGGTAGCGTTTCGGCGCGAGCGGCGAGACGGCTGCTGGCATGGCATGTCCGGGAACAGAAGCGTTGTCTGACGCCCCTCTGCCCCATCGGAGCAGCCGACGCAAGCCGAAACCGTCCTTCACTGGCGCAGCGGCGGATTGAGAAAATCGCGGAATGTCCGCTGCACGAAGGGAATAAGTCCCCAGATCATGGCGAACACGATGATGGGGACGATCACGAGCGTGCGCTGCCAAAGCAGCCATCCTTCCGTGAGCGGAAAGACGAGATAGAGGATGCCTGTGACCAGCGGGTAGACACCCGCAAGTACGAGCGCGGCAAAGCGGGTCCGCGAAAAGCGCGTGGCCGAGACGGCGGAGCGGGGACTGCGATCAGTCATGATTTGCCTCCAATAGAAACGGAACGTTTCGTTATATAAAACGCACCGTTTCGTTTCGTCAAGGGATCATGCTACGCTTGCCGCAGGAAATTTGGGGGAGCCGATGGACGAGGAAGACGACAAGCCGGCGCGCCGCTCGATCGGCGCCCGCCGCAATCCGGAAACGGAAGAAGCGATCCTGGAGGCCGCAGAGGAGGTCCTGCAGGAAGCGGGCTATACCGGCTTCTCCATCGAAGCGGTGGCCCGCCGTGCCCGGGCGGGCAAGCCCACCATCTATCGCTGGTGGCGCGGCAAGGCCGACCTGCTGCTCGACGTCTATCGGCGACAGAAGGGAGATTTTCCGTTCCCGGACACCGGAGATCTTGAAAAGGATCTGGCGCGCTTTGCCGGCATGATCCTTCATTACTGGCGCGCAAACCCGTCGGGGCAGATCTTTCGTTCGATCCTTGCCGAAGCGCAGCACGACGAGGTCGCTGCCGAGGGTGTGAAGGCGTACGCGCTCGACCGCCGCACCTATATGGCCGGGATGGTGAAGCGGGCGCAGGACCGGGGCGATGTGGCTCCCGACATCGATCCGGAGCTGGTCGCCGAACTCGTCCAGTCCTTCGTCTGGACGCGGCTCTTTACCGATCGCGGAGAGGCAAGCGAGGAGGAGTTGGGCGCCGTCATGCGCATCATTGTACGCGGGGCGGCCCATGTGCGGGTGGATACGGAACGATAGCGCAGTTCAAGATCTGAACCGACTTCCGTTCCCAATCATGAAAACAATTCGGACTCTAGCGCCGTCCAGAAAAGCCGCGGAAGCATGCGCTCCCGCGGCTTGGAAAGCGAAGGGGCAGAACCCGCCTACTGCTGGTTCTCGCTATCCGGGGCCGGGCTTTCGGCCTCGCCGGCGCCCATCTGCTGCTGGAAGAGCTGATCCACGGAGGATTTCAGTTCCTCGTTCGGGATCTCCACCTCGGCTGCCTCGCGCAGCGCGCTCAGCTGCTCGACATATTTGTCGCGCACGAGAAGCGAGCGAATCTGGTTCTGCACCTGCTCGAATGCCGGCGGCTCCTGCATGCGCTTGTCCTCGACCTTGATCACGTGCCAGCCGAACTGCGTCTCGACCGGCTCCTGCGTGTAGCTGCCGGGCTCCAGGGCGAAGGCGGCCTCTTCGAAGGCCGGCACCATGCGTCCCTTGGTGAAATAACCGAGATCGCCACCCTGCGCGGCCGAGCCGTCCTGCGAATGCTCCTCTGCGATTTCGGCGAAATCGCCCCCTTCTTCGAGCTGCTGGATGATATCCTTCGCTTCTTCCTCGGTCTCGACAAGGATGTGGCGGGCGCGGACTTCCTCCTCCTGCGGCAGGTTGGCGACCTCCGCCTCATAGCGGGCGCGCATCTCCTCTTCGGTGATGCTCTGAACCACGTTCTGGTCGACGAAGGCGCTATGGAGCGCACGGTTGCGCAGGAATTCCATCCGATGCTGGAAGTCCTCGCTTTCGTCGATCTGATTCTCCTCGGCCTCCGAGGCGAACAGCCGTACATCGATGATCGCCGAAAGGGCGGCCGCGCGGCGCTGCTCCTCGGGCATCTGTCCGGCCTGGGGGACGAGTTCCTGTTCGGCCAGAGCCAGGTCGGCCTCGGTGATGGGCTGCCCGTTCAACGTAGCGACGACGCCGTCATCCTGCGCCAGCGCCGGTGTCGCGCCGAGAGCGGCAGCCAGCACCACCGCGCCGGCGCGCGCAACGAAAAAGCGACGGAAAGATCTGTTCATGGGAATTTCTCCAGTCCTGGGTCTCGGGGCGTCTGCTTGGACGTATGGCGCACCCTTCAAAGCGACCATGAATATGGCGGATTTTTGCGGTCCAGCGCGGGTTTGGCGCGAAGTTGACATCGTGGGTAGCCCCTCTTATCTCTCCTTCGATCCTGCGTCCAGAACCCCATCGTTTCCGGGCGCGACTTCAGCTGTTAGTTCGCGCCGGGGTATAACTGGCGAAACGAGCCGGTGACCAGCCATCGGCGCATCGCGAATTGAAAGGACCAGATAATGGTCGGTTTCGGCGGTATCGCCCGCAAGATTTTCGGCTCAGCCAATGAGCGCCGCATCAAGGGCTTCCGCCCCCGTGTCGAAGCGATCAACGCCCTCGAAGGCGAGATGCAGGCGCTTTCCGACGAGGCGCTGCGCGGCAAGACCGAGGAATTCCGCAAGAAGCTGGCCGACGGCGCGCGCCTCGACGATCTCCTAGTGCCCGCCTTCGCGGCGGTGCGGGAAGCCTCGCGCCGGGCGCTCGGGCTGCGTCCCTTCGACGTTCAGCTTATCGGCGGCATGGTGCTGCACGAGGGCTCCATCGCGGAGATGAAGACCGGCGAAGGCAAGACCCTGGTGGCGACGCTCCCCGTTTACCTGAATGCGCTGACCGGCAAGGGCGTGCATGTCGTCACGGTCAACGACTACCTCGCCAGCCGCGACGCCGAATGGATGGGCAAGCTCTATGGCTTCCTGGGCCTGACCACCGGCGTTATCGTGCACGGCCTGTCCGACGACGAGCGCCGCGCGGCCTACGCCTGCGACGTCACCTACGGCACCAACAACGAGCTCGGCTTCGACTACCTGCGCGACAACATGAAATATGAGCGCACCCAGATGGTGCAGCGCGGCCACTACTACGCCATCGTGGACGAGGTGGACTCGATCCTGATCGACGAAGCCCGCACGCCGCTGATCATTTCCGGCCCGCTCGACGACCGGTCCGAGCTTTACACCACTATCGACTCCTTCATCCTCAAGCTCGACGAGGGTGACTACGAAATCGACGAGAAGCAGCGCACCGCCACCTTCACCGAGGAAGGCACGGAAAAGGTGGAAGAGCTGCTGCGCGAGGCGGACCTCTTCAAGGGCGAGTCGCTCTACGACGTCGAGAACGTCGCCATCGTCCATCACCTCAACAACGCGCTCAAGGCGCACAAGCTCTTCCAGCGCGACAAGGATTATATCGTCCGCAACGGCGATCTCATCATCATCGACGAGTTCACCGGCCGCATGATGCCCGGCCGGCGCTACTCGGAAGGCCTGCATCAGGCACTCGAGGCGAAGGAGCACGTCAAGATCCAGCCCGAGAACCAGACGCTGGCCTCCATCACCTTCCAGAACTATTTCCGCATGTACGACAAGCTCGCCGGCATGACCGGCACGGCGTCGACGGAAGCGGAGGAGTTCGGCAACATCTATGGTCTCGATGTGGCCGAGGTCCCGACCAACCTGCCCGTCCAGCGCCTCGACGAGGACGACGAGGTCTATCGCACGGTCGAGGAGAAGTATCGGGCGATCGTCAATGAGATCAAGGAGGCGCGGGCGAAGGGCCAGCCGATCCTGGTCGGCACCACGTCGATCGAAAAGTCGGAGTATCTGGCCGAAAGGCTGCGCAAGGAAGGCATCAAGGATTTCGAGGTCCTGAACGCCCGCCACCATGAGCGCGAGGCCTCCATCGTCGCCCAGGCCGGCAAGCCCGGCGCCATCACCATTGCCACCAACATGGCCGGCCGCGGTACCGACATCCAGCTCGGCGGCAATCCCGACATGCGCATCGCCGACGAGCTTGGCGACATGCCTGAAGGGCCCGAACGCGAGGCGAAGGAAAAGGCCATCCGCGAGGATGTGCAGCGGCTGAAGGAAAAGGCGATTGCCGCCGGCGGCCTCTACGTGCTGGCCACCGAGCGCCACGAGAGCCGCCGCATCGACAACCAGCTTCGCGGTCGCTCCGGCCGTCAGGGTGACCCCGGCCGCTCCAAGTTCTACCTGTCGCTCCAGGACGACCTCATGCGCATCTTCGGCTCCGACCGAATGGACGGCATGCTGCAGAAGTTGGGGCTGAAGGAGGACGAGGCCATCGTCCATCCATGGATCAACAAGGCGCTGGAAAAGGCCCAGAAGAAGGTCGAGGCGCGCAACTTCGACATCCGCAAGAACCTCCTCAAGTTCGACGACGTGATGAACGACCAGCGCAAGGTCGTCTTCGAGCAGCGGATCGAACTGATGGATGGCGAGAACCTGTCCGAGACCGTCGCCGAAATGCGTCAGGACGTCATCGACGATCTCGTCGACCGGCACATCCCGGAAAAGGCCTATGCCGAGCAGTGGGATGCCAAGGGGCTCAAGGAAGGCGTGCTGGCAAGCCTCAATCTCGACCTGCCCATCGAGGAGTGGGTGCAGGAGGAAGGCATCGCCGAGGACGACATCCGCGCCCGCATCACCGAGGCCGCCGACAAGGCTGCGGCCGAACGGGCCGAGCGCTTCGGTCCCGACATCATGACCTATGTCGAAAAATCGATCCTGCTCCAGACGCTCGACCACCTGTGGCGCGAGCATCTCGTCAATCTCGACCATCTGCGATCGGTCGTCGGTTTCCGCGGCTATGCCCAGCGCGACCCGCTCAACGAATACAAGACCGAATCCTTCGAGCTCTTCCAGTCGATGCTGGCCAATTTGCGCCAGGTGGTGACGGCGCAGCTCATGCGCGTGGAGCTGGTGCGCGAGGCCGCCGACGCCCCGCCGCCGAAAACGCCTGACATGGAAGCCCATCACCTCGACGAGACCACCGGCGAGGACGAGTTCGACGGTGACACGATGACCCTGGCCCGCGCCGAGACGGGCACCGTGCCGGCCGCGGAGCGCGATCCGAAAAATCCGTCCACCTGGGGCAAGGTCGGCCGCAACGAAGCCTGCCCCTGCGGCTCCGGCAAGAAGTACAAGCACTGCCACGGGGCATTTGCATAGAGCGCTGGATCATCAGCCCGGCCGGTTTCCGCAGCAAGCAATGAAGCTGCTGCCGCTGGGAACCGGGCACGGCCGGCAGGTCCAAGGCCGACAGGTCAAAGACTCCCCCGCGATCGGCCGGGATAACGCGGGCAGTTGACCTCCCCTATCCTTTTCGCAACGTGCTCTTAAAGACTCTGCGCTAGAACACCCCGTCAATGTGAAGCGGAGAGTAGTGCGTGCGCTTCTCAGCAGCAACGACTGCAGAACGTTTCCTGCCGGGGCGGCTGGCCGCGCGTGCGCGGCCCTGGGCGGAGCGTTTCGATACGCTGATGCGCTCGCCCGACGCGCGCGGCGAGGCCGGGCGCATGACGATCATCGTCTTCCTGGCGCGAATCGTGAACGCCGCCATCGCCTTTTTGAGCCAGGTGCTGCTCGCCCGCTACATGGGAGGGTTCGAATACGGCATCTTCGTTCTCGTCTGGGTGACGGTCATCATCCTCGGCAGCATCTCCTGCCTGGGGCTCGACACCTCCGTCATCCGTTTCATCCCGGAGTATCGTACGCGCGGCCAGATGGCGGAGCTGCGCGGCATTCTCATCGCCGGCCGTCTCTTCGTGCTGCTGTTCTCCAGCGCCTGTGCCGCACTCGGCGCGCTCGGCATTTGGTTCCTGCAGGGGTGGATCGAAAGCTATTATGTGGTGCCCTTCTATCTGAGTCTCGTCTGCCTGCCGATGATCGCGCTCGGCGACCAGCTCGAGGGTGTGGCCAGGGCCAATTCCTGGGCGTTGTGGGCCATGGCGCCGGCCTACTTCATGCGCCCGCTGCTCATCCTGGTTTTCCTATGGGCGGGCTACGCTGCCGGCTATACGCCCAACGCAACCACCGCGATGGTCGCCGCGATCCTCGCCACCTACGCGACGACGCTCATCCAGCTCGCCGTCGTCGGCACGCGCGCCGAACGCGGGCTTAAGGAACGGCCGCGCTTCCTGCCCCGGTATTGGGCCGCGGTATCGCTGCCGATCTTCCTCGTCGAAGGCTTCTTCTTCCTGTTGACCAACGCCGACGTGCTGATGGTCGGCCGCTTCCTGCCGCCCACCGACGTCGCCGTCTACTACGCCGCGGTGAAGACCCTGGCGCTGGTCCATTTCGTCTCCTTCGCGGTGAAAGCAGGCGCGGCGCAGCGCTATGCCGCCTTCCTGCACAGCGGCGAGACGACGGCACTGGCGCACTTTGCCCGTGAGACGGTCTCCTGGTCCTTCTGGCCTTCCCTCGCCATGGGGCTGGTCGTTCTCCTCCTGGGCAAACCCATACTCATGCTGTTCGGCCCGGGCTTCGAGACCGGCTATCCCCTTCTCTTCCTGCTCGTCGTGGCGATCGTCTGCCGCTCGGCTGTCGGACCGGCCGAGGCGCTTTTGACGATGAGCGGCCACCAGAACGCCTGCGCCGCCGTCTATGCGGCAACCCTGGCGATCAATATTGGCCTGAACATTCTCCTCATTCCGGCGCTCGGCCTTTGGGGGGCCGCATTGGCTACGACCGTCGCCGTGCTTTTCGAGGCCGCGATGCTTTCCCTGACCGTCTGGTGGAGACTCGGCATCGCCATGGCCGTGTTCCTGCCGGCAACACCACGAAAGGAGGCGCTCTAGATGGCAGCCACCCCAATTGTCGAAGAGATCGGCGGCGCCTCGGGCGCCCTTGTCGGGCATCTTGCCGGCATCCGGGAGACACCGGAGGGGGCCGACCTGGAGCTCTTCTCCTCCACCCGGCCGTTGCGAAAGCTTGCCATCTATTCCGCCTCCGCCGGTTTCGACCTCGTCGACGAGCTCGACCATCTGTGCGCCCGCGCCATAGAGCCGAATGTCTTCTTCAACCCGCGCTTTCTCGCACCCGCCATGCCCCGGCTGGAGGACCGGGAAGTGCGGCTTGCCGTCATTCGCGACGGCACGGAGGAGAGAAGCCGCCTGCGCCTTCTGATGCCTTTCTCGGTCGAACGCCCCGCCACCCCGCTTGGCGCCGCCGTCATGCGCACCTGGTCGAACCCCTTCGCACCGCTCGGCACGCCGCTCGTCGACTTCGACGATCCGCCGGGCGTGATCGAGGATTTCCTCGCCATCCTCGCCCGGCCGCATCTCGGCCTGCCGAAGGTGCTGGTGTTGCCGGAAACGCGTCTCGACGGTCCTTTCGCCGCCGCGCTGCGGGCGACCGCCGAGGCCGCCAATCTACCCTTGACGGTCGCGGCGACGGCCGAGCGCCCGTTCCTGCAAAGCACGCTCGACGGCGAAACCTATCTGCGCAACAGCCTGCGCGCGCATCACTACCGGGAGTTCCGGCGCCTCAAACGCCGACTGGCCGAGCAGGGCCGGCTGGAACACCACATCGCCCGTACCGCCCAGGAAATCAGGAACGGCATCGAGACCTTTCTGAGCCTGGAAGCTTCCGGCTGGAAGGGCCGCGAGCGCACGGCGATGGCCGTGGACCGTTATCGCGCCGCCTTCGCCCGCGAGGCCGTCGACAGGCTGGGCGAGCGCGATCTTTGCCGCATTCACACACTTACGCTCGATGAAAAACCGATCGCCTGCATCGTCGTTTTCGTGGAGTCGGGTGTCGCCTATACATGGAAGACGGCCTATGACGAGAGTTACGCGGCGTTTTCCCCCGGCACGCTCCTGATGATCGAGGTGACCAAGTGCCACCTCGAGGATCCCAATATCGACTGCACCGATTCGTGCGCCGTTCCCGACCATCCGGTGATGAGCCGGCTCTGGGCGGAACGTCGCTCGATCGCCACCCTTGTCATCGGCCTGACGCCGGGCAGCGAAAAGGCCGCCCACCAGGCGGCGGGGCAGATCCATTTCCACCGCGAAACCCGCAATATGATGCGCCTTCTGCGCAACCGGGTCCGCCGGCTGGTGAAACGCCGTTGAGGTGGAGGGACGCGCCAGCTTGCCGGTTCTATCCTATTGCAGGCGTCGGCGTCCCGCTCCGCCTGGGTAGACGTCCGGTGCCTTCCGGCTGTGAGTGGCTTCGTCTCCTCCACACCGCGCACCCGATCGGCGTCAAAGGAGGGCCGTGCACCCGCGGCTCCGTTTCATCCGGTTGCGGCCGCGCTGAGGCGGCGCTCCCGGGATGTCTTTGATGCCTCCGCGCGCTTGCTCGCGCAGATCGCGTAACGGTATTGCACCGCGCGCTCCAGCGCCTTGAGAAAGCCCATATGCCGCGCCTGGGCCCGATGAATGGCGCCGAGGCGCTTATCGATCACCGGCTCCAGGAAGCCTGCCTCTAAAACAAGCCGGCTTATTTGCTCCGCCCTGGCGCCTCGGGAAAAATAAACGCGTGACAGGATGCTTTGGTGTCTCGCCCGCATCTCGGCACCAAGGGCGGACGGTTCCTCCTTTTCGGGTCGGAGCTTCTCGATGACCCTGCGCATGCGGCTCACCCAGGTCTCCGTGACGAAGTCGCCGTCGACGATCAGCAGGCGCCCGCCGGGCTTCAGAAGCGAGAACCACTCGGTGAAGGCGGCCTGCGGGTCGACGAGGGTCCAGACAAGGTGACGGGTGACGATCACGTCGTAGCTCTCAGGCTCTTCGAGCGTACGTTCCGCATCGCCGAGCAGGAAGCGGATATCGCTTTTGCGATCCGCCGTCTTGGCCCGCGCCCTGGCGAGCATGGCCTCCGACCAGTCGAGGCCGGTGACGGTGTAGCCCAGGTCGTGCATGAGGTGGGAGACGACGCCCGTGCCGCATGCGAGGTCGAGCGCCCGCCGCCGCTCCCCCGGCCCCAGATGCTTGAGGATCAGCCGGTGCCACGCCGCGCGTTCCTCTTCCGAGAAAATCTCGTGCCCCACCGAAAAATCGAATGTCTCGGCGCGCGCCGACCAGTAGTCGCGTATCTCGTCGCGCAGCGAATAGTTGGCCCGTCCTGACATCCCCGCCCAGCCGTCCACCAGTTTGGAACCGCTCTAAAAGATATTTCTTGAGAAAAGAAGTTGTATTTTATAAGTCGCGATCCAGAGTCAACTTTTAAGCGGGACCACCATGAATTTCCATAAACTCGCGGCCGGCGCAGCGGCCATCGTCGCAGTCCTGTCGACAACCCTCGTCGCCGGAGCCGAAACGGTCACGGTGACCGATGTCGCGGGCCGCGAGGTCGAGGTCGACGTTCCCGTAGACCGGGTGATCCTGGGCGAAGGCCGGCAGGTCTATCTGGTGGCCGCGCTCGATCCGGACGATCCGTTCAAGCGGGTGGTGGGTTGGCGCGACGATTTCAAAAGCGCCGATCCCGACAACTACGCATTCTATCTGGAAAAATTTCCGCAGATGGAGGAACTGCCCACCTTCGGCGGCTTCAAGGACGGCACCTTCGATGTCGAACAGGCAGTCTCCCTGGAACCCGACGTCGTCATCATGAACATCGAGTCCAGGCAGGCAACCGAGGACGCGCGGTATATCGAGAAGCTCGCCGCAGCCGGCGTTCCGCTCGTCTACGTCGATTTCCGCGAGCACCCCTTCACCAACACCGAGCCCAGCATGCGCCTGTTCGGCAAGCTTTTTGGCGAGGAGGAACGGGCCGAAGAGTTCATCGCCTGGCGCGCGGCCGAGATCAGGCGTGTGACGGACGTCATCGAGAAGGCGAATCCGCAACGTCCGGCCGTTTTCGTCGAACGCGCCGGCGGCTATTCGGACGACTGCTGCATGAGCTTCGGCGACGACAATTTCGGCAAGTTCGTCGAAATGGCCGGCGGCACGAACATCGCCAAGGACATCATCCCCGGCACCTTCGGCACGGTGAATCCGGAGCAGATCATCGCCTCCGACCCCGACCAGATCATCGTCACCGGCGGCTGGTGGGAAGCCTACGTGCCGGGGGGCGCCTGGGTCGGCGTCGGCCCCGGTCGGGACCAGGCGGAGGCCCTGCGCAAGCTCGAGGAGCTCACGGAGCGGCCGGCCTTCACCGGTGTCACTGCAGTGGAGAACGGACAGGTTCACGCCATCTGGCACCAGTTCTACAACAGCCCCTACCAGTTCGTCGCCATCCAGCAGATGGCGAAGTGGCTGCATCCGGAACTCTTCGCCGACCTCGACCCCGAGGCGACGTTCGAGGAACTGCACGAGCGTTTCCTGCCCGTTGCCTACAAGCCGGGCCACTGGGTCTCGCTTTCCGATGGCGAGTGAGAGGGCGATAACAGCCACTGTGGAGACCGCCGGCGGGCGCGGGCGCTACCGCGCCCTCGTCTGGCGGCGGCAGCTTATACTCGCCGGCCTTGGGGCAGCGCTCCTCTTCAGCCTCTGTGTCGACCTGGCGCTCGGCCCCGCCCGCTACGGCCTGGGCGAGGTGGTGCGGGCGCTGCTCACCCCGGATGCCGTCCCGCAACAGGTGCGGGTGGTCTTGTGGGAGATCCGCATGCCGGTAGCGCTGATGGCCGTGGTCGTCGGTGCGGCCCTGAGCGTTGCCGGCGCGCAGATGCAGACCATCCTCAACAATCCGCTTGCAAGTCCGTTCACCCTGGGCATTTCCGCCGCCGCCAGCTTCGGCGCCGCCCTGGCGCTCGCCTTCGGCGTGGCGCTCATCCCGGCGGCGATCGCGTATGTGGTGCCGGTCAACGCCTTCGTGATGGCCATGCTGGCCGCGCTCCTCATCCACCTGCTCAGCGTCAAGCGCGGGGTGACGGTCGAAACGATCGTGCTGCTCGGTATCGCGCTGGTCTTCACCTTCAATGCGCTGCTGGCGCTGGTCCAGTTCTTCGCCTCGGCCGAAGCGCTGGCGGCCGTCGTCTTCTGGACCATGGGCAGCCTGACCAAGGCCACCTGGCCCAAGCTCGCCGTCACCACGTTCGTGCTGGCGGCCGTCCTGCCGGTCTTCGCGCGGCGCGCCTGGGCACTGACGGCACTCAGGCTCGGGGAGGACAAGGCGGCGAGCTTCGGCATAAAGGTGGCGCGCCTCAGGATGGAGACCTTGATGCTGGTCAGCCTTCTCGCCGCCATTCCCGTCGCCTTCGTCGGCACAATCGGCTTCATCGGGCTGGTCGGCCCGCATATTGCGCGCATGATCATCGGCGAGGACCAGCGCTTCTTCCTGCCGGCTTCGGCGCTTTCCGGCGCGCTTATCCTCTCGGCCAGCTCCGTGGCGAGCAAATCCCTGGTACCCGGCACGGTGTTCCCGATCGGCATCGTCACCTCGCTGATCGGCATCCCGTTTTTCATCTCCCTCATCCTCTCCGGCACGAGGCGCTCATGGTGACCATCCGGCTCGAATCCCTCGGCGCACGCTATGGCCGGAAGCTACTGCTCGAAGGCGTGGCGACGCCGAAGTTCCAAGGCGGCGACGTGGTGGCCGTCATCGGCCCGAACGCTGCCGGCAAGTCCACGCTCTTCAAGCGCGTGGCCGGTCTTTTGCCCGGGCCGGGGATCGTGCACGTGGAGGGAAACCGCAAGGGCCGCGACAGTATCTGCTACATGCCGCAGGACACATCCGCCAACGCGGTGCTCACCGTCTATGAATCGGTGCTGCTCGCCCGCAAGCAGGGGGCGGGCTGGTCGGTGGACGAGGAGGACCTCGCCCGCATCGACGAGGCCCTGACAGCGCTCGGCATCTCCGACATCGCTTTTCGCAACATCGGCGAGCTTTCCGGAGGCCAGCGGCAACTCGCGAGCCTCGCCCAGACCCTGGTGCGCGAGCCGGAAATCCTGCTGATGGACGAGCCGACGTCGGCGCTCGACCTGTCGCGCCAGGTGGAAGTGCTCGGTCTGATGCGAAACCTTGCCCGAGCGCGCGGCATGGTCGTCCTGATTGCACTGCACGACCTCAACCACGCGCTGCGCTTCTGCGATCAGGCCATAGTGGTCGCAGGCGGCCGCCTCGTCGCCTGCGGGCCGGCGCCGGACATCATCACGCCGGCGCTGCTGCGCGAGATCTATCACGTCGAGGCCCGGATCGAGACCTGCTCCCACGGGCTCGGGCATATCATCGTCGACGGCGTGGCGGCCCAAAGCCGCACGTTCGCCTGGCACGTCGCCGAATCGGAAATCGGCAAACCGGACCGCCAGCGCAGCGAAGGTGCGGCAATGACCGTCCAGGCATCGTGAAAGCGGCGGCAGCATATAGAGACTAGAGCCGCCCCATCGCCGCGAGCACGCGCTCGACGGGCGACGCGGGTGACTTCTTCCCGGCCGATCTCATAGCTGGGATAGGGCTTGCGCGAAGTTTTGGTGCACTATGACGGCGCGATCTCGATCCTGAGTTGGTCCTGTTCGCAGCAAGCCTTCTCGGGCCGCCAGTGACCCTGTGAAGCCTTGGCGAAGGAAGGGGTGGTGCGGGCGGTCGGACTCGAACCGACACGTCTTGCGACGGCGGATTTTGAATCCGCTGCGTCTACCAATTCCGCCACGCCCGCACTTCTGCCGCTGATCCCGGCCTCCGCGCCCTGCACCCATTCTGCACGTGCGCCTTTGGCCTTCTCCCGACAGAGGAAGCCGCACCTGATACAGGTGAGCCGGCGCGGACTATAAGGCCGGGTGCGGTGACGTCAACTCCCCCGACAGTGGCGCCATTGCGCTTGCCCGGCGGGCCCGCTACATAGATTGCCTCGATCCAAGGGCACTTTCCGATGCTTCGCAGACTCTACGACTTCACCATGTCGCTGGCGGCGACGCGGCATGCGGAAAAGGGGCTCGCGGGCGTCTCCTTCGTCGAGAGCTCGTTCTTTCCCATACCGCCGGACGTCCTCCTGATCCCCATGGTTCTTGCGGAGCGGACGCGCTGGCTGCGCTACGCCTTCATCTGCACCCTCGCCTCGGTCGTGGGCGCCCTTCTGGGCTATGCCATCGGCGCCTTTCTCTATGAGGCCGTGGGCCAGCCGATTCTGAGCTTTTACGGGAAGGAGGACGCCTTTCAGCAGGTCGCCGACTGGTACAACCGCTGGGGCGGATGGGGTGTTCTCTTCGCCGCCGTCACCCCCTTCCCCTATAAGGTGCTGACGATCTTTTCCGGCGCGACCGGGCTCAATCTGCCTGTCTTCATTGCCGTCTCGATCATCGGGCGCAGCCTGCGCTTCTTTCTCGTCTCCTGGCTGCTCTACATGTTCGGCCCGCCGATCCGCATTTTCATCGAGAAGAACCTGGGCCTTCTTTTCACCCTTTTCATGGTTTTGCTCGTCGGCGGTTTCGCCGCCGTCAGATACGTTTTTTGAGGTTGTAATGACGCTCACCGCCCCGACCGGCACACTGCAGACCGCCGCCGCCGGTTTCCTTGCCTTTGCCATGGCGGCCACCGTAGGCACCGCACTCGGCTTTGAGCACATCGGCGGCTTTATTCCCTGCCAATTGTGCCTGGAGCAGCGCGTCCCCTACTATATCGGCGTGCCGGTTATGCTCGTTGCGCTCACCTCGGCCGCCCTGCGCTGGCCGCCCCTCATCACCCGCGGCCTGCTGCTTACCGGCGGCCTCCTCATGCTGTGGGGCCTCGGCCTCGGCACCTACCACGCCGGCGTCGAATGGGGCTGGTGGGCGGGCCCCACCGATTGCGGCGTCGTCGCCCCCGTCGAGAGCGCCGGCAGCCTTCTCGACCAGCTCAACGAAGTCGTTCCGCCTGCCTGCGACGAGGCCGCCGGTCGCTTCCTGGGACTTTCATTCGCCGGCTGGAACGTGGTGGCGAGCGCCATCCTGGCGGCGGTCGCCCTCAGCGGCGCTTTCAAACGCTGAGAAGAACGGCGGGCTCAGGGCTCCAGCTCGACATCCCAGTAGAGATAGTCCATCCAGCTTTCGTGCAGATAGTTGGGCGGGAAGAGCCGGCCGTTGTTGTGAAGGTCGAAGACGGTCGGCCGGAAGGGCTTCTGTTTCGGCCACATCTTCGCCTGCGCCGGCATGAAGCCGCCCTTCCTGAGATTGCAGGGCGAACAGGCGGCGACGACGTTTTCCCACGAGGTGACCCCGCCGTGCCGGCGCGGAACGACGTGGTCGAAGGTCAGATCCTCGCGCGTCCCGCAATACTGGCACTGGAACCGGTCGCGCAGAAAGACGTTGAACC
The DNA here is from genome assembly GCF_034427935.1 of Chelativorans sp. M5D2P16. Taxonomy (NCBI): domain Bacteria; kingdom Pseudomonadati; phylum Pseudomonadota; class Alphaproteobacteria; order Hyphomicrobiales; family Phyllobacteriaceae; genus Chelativorans; species Chelativorans sp. M5D2P16. The sequence goes on from NZ_JAXQNM010000041.1 coordinate 42,001, forward strand.
GCGTGAAGGCGGGGTAGCGGGACGGCTTCACATAGGACTTGAGACTGACCACGCTGGGCAGCCGCATCGTAAAGGACGGTGACGAGATCGCGTGCTCGTACTCGGCGACGATGTTGACCCTGTCGAGGAACACGGCCTTGATCGCATCCTGCCACGACCACAGTGACAAGGGATAATAGCTGAGTGGACGATAGTCCGCGTTCAACACCAGAGCGGGCATACCGTCTGGCGATACAGCGATCGTCACGTTCCTTGGGCTCCTTCGCTAGGCCGAACCGATCGACGCCGATACTGTAAGCAGGTGATGACAGGAATGTGAAGCGTCTAATCACGCTGCCAGCGCCGGCAAATAGGACATTTGCCCCCGTTTTTCCGGACTTTCAAGCCGCCGGAGCCGCTTCAAGACCCTTCATCTCACGATAATAGGCCCAAAAGAGCCGCGCGGCAGCCGAGCGCCAGGGGCTCCATGATTCGGCCATGGCAGCCAGACCTTTGATGTCCGGACGCGAATCAAGTTCGAAGGCGTGCGCCACCGCGCTTCTAAGGGCCACGTCCCCCGCCGGAAAGATGTCGGCATGCCCGGCCGCGACAAGCAGGTAGACCTGCGCGGTCCACGGGCCGATGCCCGGAACGGCCGTCATCGCGGCGACCGCATCGTCGGCCGGCAGTTGCCCGAGCCGGTCGAGATCGAGCGAACCCGCCTCGATGGCCCGGCAAAGCGCCGCCAAGGCGCGCTGCTTGGCGCGCGACAGGCCGACTTCGATCAGCGTTGCTATCCCCGCCGCCGCGAGGCTGGTCGGCAGCAGCGGATCGATCCTGGCGCTGAGCCGTTTGAAGATGGCATCGGCGCTTGCCCGCGAGACCTGCTGCGAGACGATGACGGAGACAAGACTGTCGAAGCCGGGCGCACTGCGCCGAAGCGGCACCGGGCCCGCCGCCGCCCGCACCGCCCCCAGCCGGGGATCGATCACCACCAGCGCATCGAGCCCGCGCGCAAGGTCCTCCACAGTGTCGATACGTTGCATGTCTTGGTCCTTGCGGCCCCGTCCGGCACCATCCATAGTCCCTCAAAGCCTCTAGCAACGACACGATGGCGACCACAATCCGTTTCCTGCGTGGCTCATGACGTCTCCTGTCTTCCGCTTCGCCCCCAGCTCCAATGGCGCCCTGCATCTGGGCCATGCCTATTCGGCGCTGCTCAACTTCGCCATGGCGCGCGCCGCCGGCGGCCGCTTCCTGCTGCGCATCGAGGACATCGACGTCACGCGCTGCACGCCGGAACTGGAGCAGGCGATCTATCGCGATCTCGCCTGGCTTGGCCTGGAATGGGAAGAGCCGGTGCGCCGCCAGTCGGAGCACTTCGACGACTATGCGCAGGCTCTGGAGCGCCTGGTCGATGCGGAGATCGTCTATCCCTCCTTCATGAGCCGCGGCGAAGCGCGCGTCTATGTCGCCGAGGCCGAAGCCGACGGCTCCGCCTGGCCGCGCGACCCAGACGGCGCCCCCCTCTTTCCCCCCGTCGACCGGCAGCGCTCCGAGGCGGAGCGCCGCCGGCGCATGGAAGCGGGCGATCCATTCGCCTGGCGGCTCGACATGAAGGCCGCGGCAACCCATGTCGGCCAACCGCTCTTCTGGGAGGAGAGCGGCGCCGGTCCCGACGGCGAGACCGGCCGCGTCTCAGCGCATCCGGAGCTCTGGGGCGACGTCGTGATCGCCCGCAAGGAAATGCCGGCGAGCTATCATCTGGCGGTGGTCGTCGATGATGCGCTGCAGGACATCACCCATGTGGTGCGCGGGCGCGACCTGTTCCACGCTACCGCCGTTCACCGCCTGCTGCAGGAACTGCTCGGCCTGCCGGTCCCGGCCTACCACCATCATGCCCTCGCCCTGGATGACGACGGGCGCAAGCTATCCAAGAGCCGGGGAGATACGGGGATAGCCGCCCTGCGTGCCGCCGGCGCCTCGCCCGGCGACATCCTGCGTATGGTGGGGCTAGACCAGGCGGTCCAGTACCAGTTTTAGAAGCACCAGAACGAGATAGAGGACGAAGGCGCCTGCCAGTCCGGCGATCGCCGCCTCCAGCATGGTCTGGAAGCGCACGCCCTGAAGATTGACCGCCTGGATCGCGCCGAAGAAGCCGCAGGTGATGATGGCGGCGCCGAGGACCGGGCCGAAGCCTGCTTCCTCCAGAAGCGAGCGCAGCGCGATGGCAAACATGTAGGCGAGCATCGCCACGGTCGCGACGGCGAAGACCAGCCAGGTGGTATCGAGCTTCATCAGCATTGTGCCGCCACCCCTGGGCCAGTTCTCCCGATCTTCAGCACCATTGACATTGCCATTGAAAACTTTCGCTTTCCTTGCCGCCCGCAAACAACGCAAAGCACCCTCGTTTAAGTCTCCGGATCTGCCATGGCCACCGCCGAGAAAGCCATTCCCGCCCTGTTCGTCCTGTTATGGGCCACCGGCTTCATCGGCGCGCGCTACGCCATGCCCTGGGCGGAACCCTTCACCTTTCTGTGGGTGCGCTTCGCCTTGAGCTTCGCGCTGCTTCTGCTGCTCATCCCCGTGGTGGGTGCACGCAGGCTGGCGCCGCGCACGGCCCTCCACGCGGGCATCGCCGGGATGCTGATGCACGGCGTCTATCTGGGCGGCGTCTTCTGGGCGATCCGCCACGGCCTGCCGGCCGGCATCGCCGGTCTCATTATCGGGCTGCAGCCGCTGCTGACCGCCGTCATGGCCGGGGCGATCGCCGGCGAAACCGTGGACCGGCGGCTTTGGCTGGGGCTCGCGGTGGGGCTTGTCGGCGTGGCCGTCGTCCTGTCGCCGAAGCTCGGCGACGTGACGGGCGGCGTGACAGCCGCGACCATCGGCGCAGGCCTTGTCGCCGTCCTCGCCATGAGCGTCGGCACGGTCTGGCAAAAGCGCTTCGTCACCAATGCCGACCTGATCACCGGCACGCTCTATCAGTATCTGGGCGGCTGGCTGGTCGCCTTCCCGGCCTCCCTTCTCTTCGAGAACCAGCACTTCGTGCTCACGGGCGAACTGATCTTCGCCATGGCGTGGCTGGTGCTCGTGCTCTCGCTGGGCGCGATTTTCCTGCTCATGGTGCTGATCCGCAAGGGTGCGGTCGCGCGCGTCGCCTCCCTCTTCTACCTCGTCCCCGCGGTCACGGCGGTGATGGCCTGGGCGCTGTTCGGCGAGACGCTGACGCCATTGCAGATCATCGGCATGGTGATCACCACGCTGGGCGTGGCGCTGGCGACGGTTCAGCCCTCGCTCGTCAGGCGCGTTCCGCGATAACGCATGATGGCGGCGTTGAGCTCGCCGCCGAGGATGAACACCACCGAGATGATGTAGAGGAAGACCACCGCGACCATGATCGAGGCCAGCCCCGCATAGGTGTTGGCATAGCTGCTGAAACGCGACAGATAGGCGGCGAAGACGCTGGAGCCGGCGAGCCATCCGAAAAGCGTGAAGATGATGCCGGGCAGGATGTCCAACATCGTGCGCCGCCCGGCCGGCAGCCACATGTGAATGGCCGTCAGCGCCGAGATCAGCACCGTCACCGCAACCACATAGCGCCAGAAGGTGATGGTACCCATATAGGGCTCGATCCATTCCAGCCGCGCCGCCGCCACCTCAGCCACGACCGGCGCGACCACCAGGAGCAGGCTGATCGTCAGGAAGCCGGCCGTCGCTATGAGGACGAACAAGAGGCTTTGCAGCCGCACGCGGATGAAAGACCGGTGCTCGACCACCCGGTACGCCCGGTTCAACGACAGGCGCAAGGCTTCCACCCCGTTGGACGCGAAGAGCCCGGCGACGATCACGCCGAAGGTCAAAACGTCCCCGCGCCGCACGCTCAAGACGCTAACGACCTCGGCTGCGATCGGCGCGGCCACCTCCTCGGGCCAGGTATCGAAGACGAGGTGCACTGCCGTTTCCGAGAAAGCCTGCGCGCCCAGGAAACTGGCAAGCGCCGTCGCGAAGATGAGAAACGGAAACAGCGCCATTATGGCGCTGACGGCAAGATGGCTGGCCATCGCCCAGCCGTCGTCCTGGTTGAAATGGCCGAAGGCATCTCCTCCGATCTGCCTCAGCGCCTTGAACCAGTGCACCTTGTCGCCTCGAATGACATCGCGTTCCGAATAGCCGTTTGTCTTGCCGAGCCTAATATGTGAAACCCGTACCCTGTAAGGCAACCTGCCATCGCGGAAAAGCAGCCCCGATGAACAAGAACGGGACCATCCTCGTGACCGGCGCGTCCTCCGGTATCGGCGCCCATTGCGCCCGCGCCCTGAAAAAGGACGGCTGGCGCGTTTTTGCAACGGCGCGCAAGCCCGAAGACATCCGCCTGCTCGAAGACGACGGGATCGAGGCCTTTTACCTCGATTACCGGGAGCCCCCTTCGATCGCCGCCCTCGTCGAAAACGTGCTGTCGCGCACCGGCGGCCGCCTGGACGCGCTGTTCAACAACGGCGCCTACGCCCAGGCCGGCGCCGTGGAGGACCTGTCCGTCGACGCCCTGCGCGAGCAGTTCGAGGCCAATTTCTTCGGCTGGCACGATCTCACATGCCGCATCGTGCCCATCATGCGTTCCCAGGGTCACGGCCGTCTCGTCCACTGCTCATCGATCCTCGGCCTCGTGCCCGTCACCTATCGCGGCGCCTATGCGGCCTCCAAGCACGCGCTCGAGGGGCTGATGCTGTGCATGCGTGCCGAGCTTGCCGGATCGGGCATCCATGTCTCGCTCATCGAACCCGGGCCCGTGCGATCGAAGATCGCCACCAACGGGCTCTACTGGTTCCGGCGCCATATCGACGTGGAGAATTCGGTCCACCGCGCGGCCTATCAGGCGCAGCTTGCGCGGCTGGAGGGCGGCGGACGCCCCTCACGCCTCAAGCTCGGGCCGGAGGCGGTTTACAAGGTTTTGCACCACGCGCTTGTTAACCCGCGCCCGCGGCCGCACTATGTCGTAACCTTGCCGGCGAAGATCGGCGTGGCGATGAAGCGCTTCATGCCCGCCGCCGCCCTTTACCGGCTGCTCGCCACCCAGGCATGACCCAGGTGCCCGTCCCTCCCAGGAAGCAAAGCAGGAAACCATGTCCACCATCTTCAACATCCTGGCCGTCGCCGTCATGGTGGCGGTCGTCTTCGTACTGATCCGCGGTCTCATCAACATGTTGCGCGGCGGCTCCGGCAACACGTCCAACAAGCTGATGCAGGCCCGCGTTGCGCTGCAGGCGGTCGCAATCGTCCTCGTCGTACTGGCGCTGTGGTACAGTCAGGCCAGCAACTGAGGGGAAAGCGCGGCGATGGTGAAGCTCAACAAGATCTATACCCGCACCGGCGACAGCGGCACGACGGGCCTGACCACGGGCGAGCGCCGCCTCAAATCGGATTTGCGGGTCGCCGCCTTCGGCACCGTCGACGAGACCAATGCCTGCATCGGCATGGCGCGCATCCACACCGCCGCCGCGCATCCCGGGATCGACGCGATGCTGGCGCGGGTGCAGAATGATCTGTTCGATCTTGGCGCCGACCTCTCGACGCCCGAGACGGGGACCAGGCCCGGCCACGATCCCTTGCGCATCGTCGCAGCGCAGGTGGCGCGCCTGGAGCACGACATCGACACGCTGAATGCCGACCTCGCACCGCTGCGGTCCTTCGTCCTTCCGGGCGGCTCGCCGGCCGCCGCCGCCCTGCACCTCGCCCGCACGGTCGCCCGCCGCGCCGAACGGCTCATGGTGGAGCTGAGCCGTACCCCCGGGGAAACGGTCGGCAGCGAGGCGATCAGCTACATGAACCGCGTTTCCGACTTCCTCTTCGTCGCCGCCCGGGCGGCCAACGGCAACGGTGCCGGTGACGTGCTGTGGGTGCCGGGCGAAAACCGCTGACGGCGGGTGGGGGGAGGCAGGCATGTTCATACCGCTCCACGACGCCAACCGGCTGAAACACATCCGGTATCAATATGTGACGCTCGGCATCATCGGCCTCAACTTTCTGGTCTGGTGCGCCATATCGCTCGGCGGCACCGGCCTTGCGCAGGCGACCGCCTTGAGCCTCGGCTACATTCCCTCCGTTGCCTACGACCTGGCCGTCCTGCCGCCGGAGCTCGATCTGGTGCCGACCCCGTTCACATACATCACCTATTCGTTCCTGCACGCCGATCTCTTGCATCTCGGCGGCAACATGCTGTTTCTCTGGGTATTCGGCGACAATGTCGAGGATGCTCTCGGCCACCTGCGCTACCTGATCTTCTACCTGGCCTGCACCGTGGCCGGCGCGGCCTTCCACGGCATGGTCATGCCCGAATCCCAGGCGCCGCTCATCGGCGCTTCGGGCGCGGTTGCCGGCGTCATCGCCGCTTATCTCGTCCTTCATCCGCGCGTGAAGCTGTGGGTACTCGCCTTCGCGCGCATCCCCCTGCGCGTGCCGGCCTGGCTGGCGCTTGTCGTGTGGATCGGCACGCAGTTCTTCATGTTCGTGGTCGACGAGGAAAACCAGGTCTCCTGGGCCGCGCATATCGGCGGCATCGTCGCCGGCACGATCCTCGTCGTGCCGATGCGCCGGCGCGGCGTACCGCTTTTCGACCGTCGGATCGTTGCGCCGGAGGCGGCGCAGATCGAACGCTCATGACGGCCGCAGCACCTCTCCGCCCACTACGCCGGCACCTTCGCGCCGTGGATATTGACGTGCGCGTAAAGGCTCACTACGGTCCGGCGGCTTGCGGCGAATGGTCCGTTGATCCGAGGTTTGCACGCTGTTTCAATTTCCCCGGAGCGTGGCGGAAATCGGCCATCGAAGCGGGGCGCACGCTGCTATTCAGCGCCAAGACCGCACAGTTGAGAAAGGAATGCGCATGAAGATCCTCGTACCGGTGAAGCGGGTCATCGACGCGAATGTGAAGCCGCGGGTGAAAGCGGATGGTTCCGGTGTCGAACTGGCCAATGTGAAGATGGCGATGAACCCGTTCGACGAGATCGCCGTCGAGGAAGCGCTCCGCCTCAGGGAAGCCGGCAAGGCCGAGGAAATCGTCGCCGTCTCCATCGGACCGGACAAGGCGCAGGAGACGCTCCGCACCGCGCTCGCCATGGGCGCCGACCGCGCCGTGCTCGTCAAGACGGACGAGGCGGTGGAGCCGCTGGATGTGGCCAAGATCCTGAAAAGCATCGCCGAGGCGGAGAAGCCGGGGTTGATCATTCTCGGCAAGCAGGCGATCGACGACGATTCCAACCAGACCGGCCAGATGCTGGCAGCCCTTCTCGGCTGGGCCCAGGGCACGTTCGCCTCGAAGGTGGAGATCGACGGCGAGAAGGCGACGGTCACGCGCGAGGTCGACGGCGGCCTGCAGGTCGTGTCGCTCAAGCTGCCGGCCATCGTCACCACCGATCTCCGGCTCAACGAGCCGCGCTATGCCTCGCTGCCCAACATCATGAAGGCCAAGAAGAAGCCGCTCGACCAGAAGAGCCCGGCCGACTACGGCGTCGAGGTGAAGACCCGGCTCAAGGTCCTCAAGACGGAGGAGCCGGCGGGCCGCAAGGCCGGGGTCAAGGTGGGCTCCGTCGCCGAGCTCGTCGAGAAGCTCAAGAACGAAGCCGGCGTGCTCTAAATCGGGAGTAAAGACGACAGATGGCTATTCTTCTCATCGCCGAACACGACAATCAGTCACTCTCCGAGCAGACCGCCAAGGCGCTGAGCGCGGCCGCGGCGATCGGCCCCGATATCGATATTCTGGTGGCCGGTCGGAACGCCGGGCCGGCCGCTGAAGCTGCGGCGGGGCTTGCCGGCGTGCGCAAGGTGCTTCTCGCCGAAAGCGATTCGCTCGCCGAGCGCCTGGCCGAGCCGCTGGCAGCCACCATCCTCTCGCTGGCGGAAGGCTACGATACGCTGATCGCGCCGGCCACCACGACGGGCAAGAACGTCATGCCGCGCGTGGCGGCCCTGCTCGACGTCATGCAGGTCTCCGACATCATCGAGGTGGTGAATGCAGCGACCTTCAAGCGTCCGACCTATGCCGGCAACGCGGTCCAGACGGTGGAATCGACCGACGCCAAACGGGTGATCACCGTGCGCACGGCATCTTTCCAGCCGGCGGAGGCAGGCGGTTCCGCTCCGGTCGAGACGGTCGGCGCCGCGGACGATCCCGGCCTTTCCAGCTTCGTTGAAAACAGGATCGAGGAAAGCGACCGCCCGGAGCTGACCTCCGCCAGGATCATCATCTCCGGCGGCCGGGCGCTCGGCTCGGCGGAGAAGTTCGAGGAGGTCATCCTGCCGGTGGCCGACAAGCTCGGTGCGGCCGTCGGTGCGTCCCGCGCGGCGGTCGACGCCGGCTATGCGCCGAACGACTGGCAGGTGGGCCAGACCGGCAAGGTTGTGGCACCCGATCTCTACATTGCCTGCGGCATCTCCGGCGCCATCCAGCATCTGGCCGGCATGAAGGACTCCAAGGTCATCGTCGCCATCAACAAGGACGAGGAGGCGCCGATCTTCCAGGTTGCCGATTACGGCCTCGTCGCCGACCTCTTCGAGGCCCTGCCGGAACTCGAAAAGGCGCTTTGACAAACAAGTAACTGCATGCACAATTCACGAAGGGCGGGGTGGACGCGGTCGCCCCGCCCTTTTAGGTTGCGCTGCAACCTCGTGAACGGGCGCAAAGCCCTGCGACAGGATCAGTGACATGACGGGCAAGATCGAGACGGTAGGCATCGTCGGCGCCGGGCAGATGGGAAGCGGCATTGCGCATGTGACCGCGCTGGCCGGCTATCACGTGAAGCTCTACGACATTTCTTCCGAACGGATCGAAGCCGGTATCGCCACCATCAGCGGCAACATGGCGCGCCAGGTTTCCTCCGGAAAGCTGGAGGACGGCACCCGGCAACAGGCGCTGGGCAAGATCACCCCGGCAAAGGTGCTGGAGGATCTCGCCGATGCCGACCTCGTCATCGAGGCGGCCACCGAGGACGAGACGATCAAGCGCAAGATCTTCGCCCAGCTCTGTCCGATCCTGAACCCGGAAGCGCTGCTCGCCACCAACACCTCCTCCATTTCGATCACGCGGCTTGCCTCCCAGACCGACCGCGCCGAGCGCTTCATCGGCATCCACTTCATGAACCCGGTGCCGGTGATGAAGCTGGTGGAGCTGGTGCGCGGTATCGCCACCGAGGACCTGACCTTCGAGACCGCCCGCGGTTTCGTCGAAAGCCTCGACAAGACCATCACCGTGGCGGAGGACTTTCCCGCCTTCATCGTCAACCGCATCCTGTTGCCGATGATCAACGAGGCGATCTACACGCTTTACGAGGGCGTCGGCTCGGTCGAGGCGATCGACACCGCCATGAAGCTCGGCGCCAACCATCCGATGGGCCCGCTGCAGCTTGCCGACTTCATCGGCCTCGACACCTGCCTCTCCATCATGCAGGTGCTTTACGAGGGGCTGGCCGATTCCAAATACCGTCCCTGCCCGCTGCTGGTGAAATATGTCGAGGCCGGCTGGCTCGGCCGCAAATCGGGCCGCGGCTTCTACGACTACCGCGAGGATCCGCCGGTGCCGACCCGCTGACGCGCGTTTAGAATCGCGTGGCCCCAGAAGCCTAGCGCAGGAAAAGCTCGAATTCGCGCCGCCCCATGGGCGTAAATCGAATAACGCGGCTGTTCTGCTCCCGCCGTGCCCAGCCTTTCGTCAGAATGCGCTCGAGCAGCACCGCACCCAGACCACCGGCCAGATGCGCGCGCCGCACGCTCCAATCGAGGCAGGTCCTGCACAAAGGTCGTCTCTTACGGCGAAGGTCTCCCACGTCGATGTCCACGCTCGCGAAGAACGCGGTGCCGCTTCCGGTCAGTAAAGGCTGCCCGTCCTCCAGTTCGATGAAGCCGCGCTGGATGAAACTGTCGAACATGGCAACGCCCGCCTCGCCCGCCAGATGATCGTAGCAGATGCGCGCCTCGCGCATGGCGCGATCGCGCGGGCCGGGCGAAATGCGTTTCGGCCCGAGCTCCGCCGCAATGCCCATTATGCCTTCCAGCATCGCCGCGACACGCCGGTCGGCGAGCGCGTAGTAGCGGTGCCGGCCTTGCCGCGCCACGGTGATGAGCCCGCCGTCGGTCAGCTTCGCCAAATGCGCGCTCGCCGTGGACAGGGACACGCCCGCCTCTTGCGCAAGCTCGCTTGCCGTCAGGGCCACTCCGCCCATGAGCGCGGCCAGCATATTGGCGCGCGCCGGGTCGCCTACGAGGCTGCCGATCTGCGCGATGTCGGTTCCTGCCTTCATAGTTCGACCGTAAACGAACTATCTTCGCCCTACAACTGCTATCCCGCCTTGCGAAAGGAGCAAGGCGATGCCGGATATCATTTCGCGACGACACAGCACGCCCAGCGACGTGCGCGCACGCTCGCTCCGACTGCAGACCATTCTCCCCCTGCTCCTCCGCGCCGAAGAACGATGGCGGCAGCGACGGCAGCTGGCGAAGCTCGATGACCATCTTCTGGCCGATATCGGCCTGACGCCGAAGGATGTGCGCCGCGAATGCAGGAAGCCCTTCTGGCGCTAGCGACGAACCTTGAGTGCAAACGGAGAGACCAATGTCCATCACCTGCTTCATCCGTTACGAGATCGACCCGTTCAAGCGCGAGGCCTTCGAACGGTACGCGCGCAACTGGGGCGAGGCGATCCCGCGCGCGGGTGCCGATCTCATCGGTTATTTCGCGCCCCATGAAGGCTCGGCCACGACCGCCTACGGCGTCTACAACATCGCCAGTCTTGCCGATTACGAAGCCTATCGCGCACGGCTTGCCGCCGACCCGCTCGGGCGCGAGAACTACGAGTTCGCAAAGCGCGAGCGGTTCATCCTCAGGGAGGACCGGATTTTCCTGAAGCTCGCGTCAGCCCCCCATGGCGAGAGCGCAAGGCCATGATCGCGGTGATCTTCGAAGTGGAGCCGGCGGCAGGGCAACGCGAGACTTATCTGGAAGTCGCCGCCGAGCTTCGCCCGTTGCTCGACGGCATAGACGGCTTCATCTCGATCGAGCGATTCCAGAGCTTGAGCGAACCCGGCCGTATCCTGTCGCTCTCCTTCTGGCGCGACGAGGTGGCCGTCAGGGCGTGGCGCAACACGCAGGAACATCGCGCCGCGCAAGCCGCCGGGCGTGGCCGCATTTTCGAGAACTACCGGCTTCGGATCGCGCATGTCGTACGCGCCTACGGCATGCATGAGCGAGCCGAGGCGCCCGCGGATTCCCGCATGGCCCATGATGGCGAGAGCTAGGAACCCTGAGCCTACCAGCGGAGGAGCAGGCGCTTACTGCGCCGGCTGCCTTTGCCGGCGGGCACGGGTGCCCGTCCTCTTTGTCCTCCTGTGCTGGCCCGCCGTCGGCGAGATTTCCTCCATAGGGAAAGCGTCGACGGCAACAACCTTTTCCACCGCCGCCCTCACCTCGGCAAGCCGCGCCAACTCGTCGTCGGAAATGATACCTTTCTCGCGCGCTTCGTCCGGATCCTCGATGCGGGCCTCACGCAACTTCTTCTCGATGGGGGCGGCCTCCACCACCAGGGCGAAGGCGGTCTCCAGATCCTTGATCGGATGCTCCGCGTGGCCCTCCCCCAGATAAAGGTCCGGGGCGAGCCGCTCGCGCTGTGCGGAAGGCTTCATCAGGATCTCCGCCAGCTTGCCGATCTGCCGGTCTGATGGCACGGGTTCCGGCACGCCGAAAGGGAAGGCGATGGCGCGCGCCAGCCACGCGGCCCAGCGCGCCGGCAGGTTGTCGAGAACGCCCTTGAAGGCGGCGCCGATGCGGCTTTCGCCCTGCTGCATGAGATAGTCGACAATGGGCCGGTCTTCCACCTGCCGGCCCTCGTCCTCGAAGCGCTTCAGCACGGCACCGAGCAGGTAGAGCTCGGCCAGGACGTCCCCCAGTCTTGCCGAAATCAGCTCCTTGCGCTTCAGCGCCCCACCCAGGGTCATCAGCGCCAGATCCGCCGTCAGCGCAAAAGCCGCCGCGTGGCGCGACAGGCGCCGAAAATAGTGAGGCAGCGCCGCATCACGCGGGGCGGGACCGATGCGGCCGCCAGACCAGCCACGCAGGAAGGCGCGGCCCGCCGTCTTCAGCGCATGGCCGATATGACCCCAGAAGGCCCGGTCGAAGGCGTCGAGCCCACGTGTCTTGTCCTCGTCGGAAAGCGCCAGCATCTCTTTCAGCATATAGGGGTGGGAGCGCACCGCCCCCTGTCCGAAGATCATCAAATTGCGCGTCAGGATGTTGGCGCCTTCCACCGTGATGCCGATGGGCACGGAGCGATAGCCGGCGGCCAGATAGTTGCGCGGGCCCTCGATGATGCCCTTGCCGCCGTGGATGTCCATCGCATGGGTGTAGGAGCGGCGCATACGCTCCGTCGCATGGTATTTCATAATGGCCGAAAGGACCGACGGCCGGTGCCCCTCGTCGAGGGCGGCGACCGTCAGCCGCCGCGCGGCGTCGATGAGATAGGCGTTGCCGGCAAGCTCGGCGAGCGGTTCCTGGACACCCTCGAACAGGCCGATCGGCACGCCGAACTGCGTGCGCACCCGCGCATAAGCCCCGCTTGCCCGCGCGCTCACGGCCGCCGAGGCCGCCGACTGCGACGGCAGCGAGATGCTGCGTCCTGCGGCGAGCGCCGTCATCAGCATGGTCCAGCCCTGGCCGATCTGCGCTTCGCCGCCCAGGATGTGGTCGAGCGGCACGAACACGTCCTTGCCGTAGAGCGGCCCGTTCTGGAAGAAGGTGAAGAGCGGAATGTGCCGCTCGCCATGGGAAACGCCCGGCGTATCCATCGGCAGGAGTGCAACGGTGATGCCCAGTTCCTCGCCGCGGCCCAGGTGGTTTTCCGGATCCCGCATCTTGAAGGCGAGTCCCATGACCGTGGCGACGGGTCCAAGCGTGATGTAGCGCTTGTGGAAGTTGAGCCGCACGCCGAGCACCTTCTTGCCCTTCCAGGTGCCGTATTCGACCACGCCGGTATCCTGCATGGCCGCCGCGTCGGAGCCAGCGTCCGGCGAGGTGAGCCCGAAACACGGAATCTCGCGCCCGTCGGCGAGCCGCGGCAGCCAGTAGTCGCGTTGCTCCTCCGTGCCGAAATGCATCAGGAGTTCGCCGGGGCCCAGCGAGTTCGGCACCATCACCGTGACACCGGCCACCACGCTGGCCGAGGAGACCGTTCGCACCACCTCCGAATGGGCAGTATTGGAAAAGCCGAGGCCGCCATACTTCCTCGGGATGATCATGCCAAAGAACTTCTTGGCGCGCATATGGTCCCAGACGGACTTGGCCAGGTCCCGGTCGCGCCAGTTCAGCGTCCAGTCGTCGACGAGACCGCACAACTCGGCGACCTCATTGTCCATGAAGGCCTGTTCCTCGGCCGAAAGCCTGGCCGGCGGCATCATCAGAAGCGCGTTCCAGTCCGGGTTGCCGGTGAACAGCTCACCATCCCACCACACCGTCCCGGCATCGATCGCCTCGCGCTCCGTTTCGGAGATCGGCGGCATGATGCGCGAGGCCCATTTGAAGATCGGCGCGGTGAGTCGGTCGCGGCGGAATGTGCGCAAATCCATGAATGTGCCCTTTGCTTGTCTGCCCCGCATCACGCGAGACTAATGCAGAAAGGCACACGCCGCGACCATGTTCCGCGAATGTGCATCCGGAAGCCCGTGGCGCCTACTGCGCCTCCTCGCATTCGGCCACGGGAGCCGCATCTTCCCCCTGCATGAGATTGTAGAGAGACCCGTTCTTGCCCTTCGACCACCAGACATACACGCCGCCGGCATAGCGCGCGCCCGAGGCGGCAAGCACATTGGCGGCGACCACCGGCTCGCCGTCATGGGCAAAGACCGCGAGGGAAACGCTGCCTGAATTGATGTACTCGACATCCAGCGTTCCGGCATCGCCGCATTCATATGTGACGGTCCGGCGGTCCACCGGATCGTCCCCCGGCAGCGACAGCGTGACCTCCGCTGCGTGTGCCGCGCCAACGATGAGGCTGAAAAGCCCGAAAGCGGCAGAAATGACAAGGCGCGACATCGATCCCCTCCGCTCAATTCCTGCCGCAGCATAGCAGCGGAACTGTCAAACGCGAAACGTCGCCTCCGGTTTCGGTCGCGCTCAATCAGAGGCATCGCCGCGATACCCGTTCACACATTGTGTTACATTTAGAAATTCGCTGTTATCCGAAGCTGCAAATCACTATATTGGCAGCCGTTGAACATGAGCCGGGGCGGATACGGAATGGAAGCACCGTCCGCTTTCGGCCGGGGACACAGCGGTCGAATGAATGTTTCCATCAGGATTTGCCAAACAGATAATGATGGCCGGGCTGGTCGCCGCCGTTTTGGCAGCCGGCGTGCGGAACGGCACGGCCGACGAGGTTGTCACGACCGCCGCCCTGTCGGAGAGCCGAGCGGTGCTTTCCGGGCTGAGGACCAGGAGCATTAAGAACGCCGAGCGGCATCTGGGCCTGATCGGCGGCAGGCTCGAACGCACGCGTGGCCCACGCCTCGACGGGCGCAATCTGAATGCAAGCACGCTCGCCGTACGGTTTTCCGGAGACTCGCCGGAAAAGAGCGCCACATTCGAGACAAGGAGGCTCCTTGCTCCGGAGAAGGAGCGCCGCACCCGGCGCACGGCCGTCTGGTTCGGCGGCAACGTCACGCTGGACAGCGCCCGCGCCGAGAAGCCTCGCTTTGCCACGGTCTACACCGACGGCCTTGCCTTCGGCGTGGATACCCGCTTCGGCCGGCGCCTCCTGGTGGGCAATGCCGTCGGCATGGCATTCGACCGGACGGGCATCGGCGATGGGGGAACGCTGGCGACGCGCTATCTTTCCAACACGCTTTACGGCAGCCTGACGACCGCGACAGACACCTATCTCGATGTGGCCGTCGGTGCCTCCCGCGGCACTTTCCGCCGGCACGACGGCACGGGTTTCTTCGACGCCGGGGGTAGCCCGGCAACCCAGGTTTTCGGCCTGGCTCGCCATAGCCGCACGTTCCGGCGCGACAAGCTACGGTTCCGGTCCTACGGACAGGCCAAGTACCTGCAGACCTATTTCGGATCCTGCAGGACCCCGAGCGGCGCCTATTTCGCGTCCTCAACGGCCCAATCGCTCGAGTTGACACTCGGCTTGCGCGGCGAGACGTCCAGGCGCACCAATCTCGGGAAGGTCTCGCCCCATGCGGTGCTGGAGATCTCGCGCACCATGAAGAGCCGGTCCGGCACCACCCTTACCTTTGCGGAGTCGATCGAGGACCTCGCCGCGGCCTCGACCAGCCGGTCCGGCAAGCTTTCCGCGCGAACGGGGCTGAATTGGGCCCTCTCCGACAGCACCACCATCAACGGCGAATATGCGGTTTCCTCCGCGCTCGGCGAATTTAACGCGCGGCAGAAGGTCACCGCCAGTTTCAAGCTGAAGTTCTGACGAATACGGGAAAGGCTTCAGCCCCCGCCCTCGCCCATTGCCGCCTGCACGAGCGTCACTGCGTCCGCGCTCGCCCAATCGGCCGGCCCGTTCATGTGTGCGAGAAGGCAGCCGTCCTCGTCGACCAGCAAGGTCACCGGCAGGCCGAGGGCGAGGCCGCGCGTCTTCAACGTATTGAAGACATCCATCGAGTTGTCGCGGTAGTAGGCGAGTGAGTCGACCCCGGTTTCCTCAAGGAAGGCTTTCGGCTTTTCATCGCTTCCCCGATCGATATTCACCGCCACCACCTCGAACTTGTCCGAGCCGTTCTCCCGCTGCAGGGCGTCGAGCGCCGGCATTTCTTCGCGGCAGGGGGTGCACCAGGTGGCCCAGAGATTGACCAGCAGTGTCTTGCCGGAAAGATCGGCCACGGTCATGGCCTCGCCATCCGGTCCGTTGAAGGCGAGGTCGCTCATGCTCTGGGGCGGATCGGCGGGGAGCATGGCCGCCACCTCGCCGCTGATGGCCGGTTCCAGGGCGGCGACTTTCTCGGCCTTCGCCGCACAGGCGCCGGCCTGTGCCGTCTCGCCCGTGTTGCCATCGGGACCGCCCATCACGTATAGGCTTGTGACCCCGGCGACGATGCCAGCGGCCGCGGCGACCGCGACCAGGCGAAGCGCTGGAAGGTTCCGCATAATGTCCGCCATTTCCTAAATCACCACTCCAGGCCCGATATCACGATGAGCGAAAACAAAGCCAGCAACCGCATGTGGGGCGGACGTTTTGCCTCAGGCCCCGACGCCGTCATGGAAGCCATCAACGCCTCGATCAGCTTTGACCGCAAACTTTACGCCCAGGACATCCGCGGCAGCCTGGCCCACGCCGCGATGCTGGCCCAAACTGGCATAATATCGGCGGAAGAGGAAAAGAAGATCGCTCACGGGCTCAACACGATCCTGTCAGAGATCGAGCGCGGCGACTTTACATTCTCCACCAGGCTTGAGGACATCCACATGAATGTGGAGGCGCGGCTCGCCGAACTGGTCGGGCCGGTGGCCGGCAAGCTCCACACCGCGCGCTCGCGTAACGATCAGGTGGGCGTCGATTTCCGCCTGTGGGTGAAGGAAGAGCTTCAGCGTGTCGACGCGGCCCTGACAGGCCTCATCGAGGCGTTTCTGACGCGAGCCGAAGAGCACGCCGCGAGCGTCATGCCGGGCTTCACCCATCTCCAGGCCGCCCAGCCCGTCACCTTCGGCCACCACCTCATGGCCTATGTGGAAATGTTCGGCCGCGACCGCTCGAGGGTATGCGACGCGATCGAGCGGCTGGACGAATGCCCGCTGGGCGCGGCCGCGCTCGCCGGCACCGGCTTTCCGATCGACCGGCACATGACGGCTGCCGCACTCGGCTTCCGCGAGCCGACGCGCAATTCCATCGACACGGTCTCCGACCGTGACTTTGCGCTCGAATTTCTGTCGACCGCCGCCATCTGCGCCACGCATCTTTCGCGGCTCGCCGAGGAGATCGTCATCTGGTCGACCCCGCAGTTCGGCTTCGTGCGCCTGTCGGACGCCTTCTCGACCGGCTCTTCCATCATGCCGCAGAAGAAGAACCCCGATGCCGCAGAGCTGATCCGCGCCAAGACCGGCCGCGTGAACGGCCATCTGATGGCGCTGCTGACGGTGATGAAAGGTCTGCCGCTCGCCTACTCCAAGGACATGCAGGAAGACAAGGAAGCCGTCTTCGACGCCGCCGAGACGCTGGACCTGATGCTTGCCGCGATGACCGGCATGGTGGGTGACATGGACGTAAACAAGCAAGCCATGAAGAAGGCGGCGGGAGCGGGCTTTTCCACCGCCACGGATCTTGCCGACTGGCTGGTCCGGGAGGCGGGTCTGCCCTTCCGCGAGGCCCATCACGTGACCGGTCGCGCCGTAGCGCTCGCCGAAGAGCGGAAGTGCGGCCTGGAAAAGCTGCCGCTCGAGACGCTCAAGCAGATTCATCCGGCCATCCACGACGGCGTCTATTCCGTCCTGTCGGTGGCGAATTCGGTGAAAAGCCGCACCTCCTACGGCGGCACCGCGCCCGCCGAAGTACGCCGCCAGATCCGCGCCTGGAGAAAGCGCCTGAAACGGGATGCAACGCGGGCGAAAAACCGCTAAAACCCCCGCACGCTCACCAACCAGGAAACGGATGGCAGATGACGGCCCGCGGAACGCTTATCCTTCTGATGCTCGGCCTGGCGCTCGGGCTCACCGCCTGTGGCCGCAAGGCGCCCCTCGACACGCCCTACGAGGCGGCCGTCGAAGCGCGCGAGCAGGCCGAACGTGACGGCGAGCCCCTGCCGCCGGAGCCGAAAAAACCGGTCGAGGACCGGCCGTTCATTCTCGACGGATTGATCTGAGACGGCAGACCACGGGATGTTCCGCGCCCCTTCGCGCACGACAAGAGTCGCTTAGTGAACCACTTTCAATACCACAACGGCATTCTCCACGCCGAAGACGTGTCCATCCCCGAGATCGCGGCCGCCGTCGGCACGCCCTTCTATTGCTACTCCACGGCTACGCTGTCGCGCCACTACAACGTCTTCGCCGAGGCGCTTTCCGGGCTGGACTCCCTCATCTGCTATGCGATGAAGGCGAACTCGAACCAGGCCGTGATCCGGACCCTTGGCCAGTTGGGCGCCGGCGCGGACGTGGTTTCGGAAGGCGAGTTGCGGCGGGCGCTCGCCGCCGGCATCCCGGCCGACAGGGTTCTCTTCTCCGGCGTCGCCAAGACCGAGCACGAGATGGATTATGCCCTTTCGGCCGGCATCCTGTGCTTCAATGTCGAATCCCTGCCGGAACTGGAACTGCTTTCCGCCCGCGCCGAGGCCATGGGCGTTGAAGCCCCGGTCTCCCTGCGCATCAATCCGGATGTGGACGCGAAGACGCACAAGAAGATCTCCACGGGCAAGGCGGAGAACAAGTTCGGCATTCCCTGGAAGGATGCGCGCGAGGCCTACCGGCGCGCCGCCCGCCTGCCCGGCCTGCGGGTGACCGGCATCGACATGCACATCGGCAGCCAGATCACCGAACTTCAGCCTTTCGACCAGGCCTTTTCGCTTTTGACGGAGCTGACGGAGACGCTGCGCGGCGATGGCCATGCCATCGAGCATGTCGATCTCGGCGGCGGGCTGGGCGTGCCCTACCGCGAAGACAACGAGCCTCCTCCGCTGCCCGACGCCTATGGCGAGGTCGTGCGCAAGCACGTCACCCGGCTGGGCCTCAAGGTTTTCCTCGAGCCGGGCCGACTGATCGCCGGCAACGCGGGCGTTCTCGTCTCGCGGGTCATCTATGTGAAGGAAGGTGAGGCGAAGAACTTTCTGATCGTCGACGCGGCGATGAACGACCTCATCCGCCCCACGCTTTATGAGGCCTATCATGCCATCCGCCCGGTCCGCGCGCCGGCCGACGACACACCGCGGATGCGGGCCGATGTGGTCGGTCCGGTCTGCGAGACCGGAGACTATCTGGCGCTGGACCGCGATCTGCCCGTGCTCGCTGCCGGCGATCTGATCGCCGTCGCCACCGCCGGTGCTTATGGCGCGGTCTTGTCCAGCACGTATAACTCCCGCCTGCTGGTGCCGGAGGTTCTGGTGAGCGGCGAGCGCTTCCACGTCGTGCGGCCGCGTCCCAGCTACGGGGATCTCATCGGCCGCGATTCGATGCCTGACTGGCTGTAGAGCGCCACTCCCGGCTGTCCGGCCAGGGGTGGTTCGGCCGGCTGTCCGGCCGGCACGGGTTGGTATTCCTCGTCGGTGCGCTTTTTCTCCGACGTCGCGGTGAGGAACCAGGCAATCCCGTACTGAACAAGGATCCCCCCGGCGAGCAGGGCGGTATCCTCGAAAAAGCTGGTCTGGAAACGCGCGCGCAGGACCTGCAGCGCGATCGCCAGGACCGAGCCCGTGGCGAAGACGGCGAGACCGTTCCGCCCCATCAGCGCAACCGGCCGGAAGAACGGTGTCGCGATCAGCCACGCGACGGCGGGAAGGTTCACCACCACATAGGTAAGCGCCAATACATGCAGAAGGCGCGGTGCCGCGACGAACGTCTTGTCGAAGCTGGCAATGAAGAAGGGCAGCGTCTCCCTTCCCGGAAGCGCGCCGAGCCGCAGTTGCACCCAGAAAAAGGCGAGGACGAGAAAGGCGACCGCCAGCCCGAAAAGCCGGCTGTCATAGGGCACCAGCTTTCGCCCCTCGGTCATCGAAAGGCCCATCGCGATGCCGATGGCATAGACGAGCTGCCAGCTGATCGGATTGAAGAACCACCCGCCGGGATTGGGAAAGTTGGGCAGGTTCAGCCGGAACATGCCCGCCAGAAACCAGATGGCAAAGGCAAGTCCCAGCATCGCCCAGCGATTCCTGAGGCCGAGCACGATATAAAACGGCGAGACGATCAGGAGGGTAAAGTAGAGCGGCAGGATGTTGAAATAGCCGAGCTGGTGTCCGAGCGTGGGGATGCCCACCATTGCCGAAAGCGGCCGGTCGAGAAGCCGCGTGAAATTCACCCGGCGCACGATATCCACCGTGTCGAGGTAGAGAATGCCCGAGGCGACGATGGCGATCGCGATGACCGAGGTGACGATGTGGGCGACATAGATCGTTCCCGCCCGGCGCCAGACGCGCAGCAGCGCGCTGCCGAAATCGCCCGCCCTGAAACCGCGTGAATAGGCAAGGCCCACGGCAATGCCCGACATCAGGACGAACGCCTCCGCCGCGTCGGAAAAGCCGAAGTTGCGGGAGGTGAAGCGTTCGTAGAAATTGCCCGGAACGTGATTGACGAAGATGGTCAGGAGGGCCAGGCCACGGAAGACGTCGAGACGAAGGTCGCGGCTGGTCTTCCGCGGTGGCAAGGACTTATTCACCTCAGCTTCTCCGTCTCGGCCGAGGCAGCGCCGGGGAGCGGCTCGGTGGGTAGCTCGACACCCTGATTCCGTCGCCAGCGAGAGAGGATGTCCTCCTGCTGGCGCATTACCCGGCTCGGCGCCAGCTCTTCCGTCGTCGCAAAGAGGCCGAGATGCCGGTAAAGCCAGTGGCTGGCGAGCGAGGTCGCGCTGATGAGCACGGGGGCGAATAGTTGCGGCCCGGCCACCAGCATGATGTACGGCAGGAAGCCCGGCGCCAGCCGGTAGGCCGCGCCGATGGTCAGCGAGCCTATCGCGACGATCCACCAGCTCGCCGCCCACGCCTCGCCCAGGCGCACTCGGCCCGCCTCGCGATTGGCGGCCGGCCAGCCGGCATCGGCGCCCGCCAGGACCTGCAGAACGGCGCGCGTCTGGAACAGCATCATGATCGGGGCGAGAACACTGGTGAGCGCGATCTCGACGACCGCGCTGAGAAAGCATCTCAGCGTTCCCCCGAAGCGCCGGTTGCGCCCGGAGATCGCGCCGTCGATGAGGACGAGGATCTTTGGGCCGATCAGGAGGCCCACGACGCCGGTCAGAAGCGCCAGCGCGTTGGCCTGCTCGACGCGCGGAAAGACAGGCAGGCCCGGAACGGGAAAATAGTCTGGGATCACCTGCATCGCCGGAGCGGCGATGCTGGCGATCAGGAACAGCGCCCAAAGCGGCGCCGCCACATAGGCCATGATGCCCTGCAGGAACACGAACCGGCTCCACGGCTTCAGCTCCGGCGCTGCGATGATGCGCCCGTGCTGCAGATTGCCCTGACACCAGCGCCGGTCACGCTTGGCATAATCGACGACGTTGTCGGGGCCTTCCTCGAAGGAGCCCCTGAGATCGGGATCGATGCGCACCTTCCAGCCGTTGCGCGCCAGCAGCGCGGCTTCCACATAATCATGGCTGAGGATATGCCCGCCGAAGGGCGGCTTGCCCGGCAAGACCGGCAGTCCGCAGCTCTGGGCGAAGGCGCGCGTGCGCGTGATGGCATTGTGGCCCCAGAAGGGGCCTTCGCGCCCCTGCAGCAGGGCAAGGCCCCGCGCGAAGACGGGTGAATAGTAGGAGGCGGAGAACTGGATGGCGCGGCCGAAGAAGGAACGCGCGCGGATGACCTTCGGCAGCGTCTGCAACAGGCCGAGCTCCGGATCGGCATCCATGCGCCGCACCATCTCCACCATCGTGGCGCCCTCCATCAGGCTGTCGGCATCGAGGATGATGAGATAGTCGTAGAGAGCGCCCGAGGTCCTGATGAAGTCGGCGATGTTGCCGGCTTTCTTGCCCGGGTTCGTCTCGCGCCGGCGGTAGTAGATCCGGTGCTTCTCCCCGACCTCCTGCTTCAGCCGCGCGAACCAGAACGCCTCCTGCGCGGCGATGCGCGGATCGTTCGTGTCCGACAGGATGGCGAAATGGAAGCGTCCGCCCGCACCCGTCCGGTAAAGGCTCTTCACCATGGCCGCGACATGGGAAAAGGTCTTGGCCGGGTCCTCGTTATAGACGGGGACCAGAACCGCCGTCGTTGCCGCTGAGGGAATGGGCGGCGCCCGGATCGCCCGCTGGCGCCCGGCGAGCAGGCCGTTGAGTGCCAGCCCCGCGCCCCAGGCGAGCCAGGCCGTGGTCACGGCCAAAAGCGCCACACGCACGAGGTCGAGCCACTGGAGTCCGTCCGAATAGTAGAAGCCCACCGCCAGAAAGCTGGCGATGGCGGCCATCACGATGGCAAAGGAGACGGAAAGCGAGCGCCGGAGCGTGACCATGTGAAAACCCATTGCTGCCGGGCAACGCCGGCGCGAAAGACTATCGCGGCGCGAACCACTCGATCAGCGGCCGCAGGAAAAGGCTGCGGACGCGCTGCCGGACAAGCATCTGCTCCGGCATGGCCATCGGCGCGGCCGGCAGGCCGCTTTCCTCTACAGGATGGCGCGAGCGGGTTTGTCCCTCAGGAACGCGCATCATTTCTTCTCCATTGGTAAACCCAGGTCTCCGACAATTTGCGGTCGCCACGCCGCAGATAAGCGGTCAACTCCACCGGAGCGTCGTCCTCGGGCGTAAGATCGATCACGAGCCGCCAGGCGCCGTTTGCCTCGATCCGCGATACGGTAGAATGGACGATTGTTGCGCGGCTGGCTGAAACGTTGGCTTCAACGCCTTCATCCGCAGATAAGTTCCTGAGGGATTCACCCTCGAAATCAATCACGAACTTCCGCAGCTCCTCCCCGTTCTCCATCCCCGAAACACCGCCCACCCCGGTGCGCAGGGCCGAAACCCGGGCAAGCTCGTCCGTGGGCTCCTCGATGGATCCCCATGTCAGGCGGTAACGAAAAGTGTGCTCCTGCCCGGCCTTGAATTCCCCCTCGGGAATCCAGAAGGCGACGATGTTGTCGTTGACTTCCAGCTCGGTGGGCAGCTCGACGAGGTTGACCGCTCCCTTCCCCCAGTCGTCCAGGGGTTCCACGAGAAGCGAGGGCCGCCGCTCGTACCCCGCACCCGCATCCTGATAATGATCGAAGTCGCGATCGCGCTGGAAGAGCCCGAAAGCCTTCGGGCTGGTTTCGCTGAAGAACGACATCGCCAGTTCGTGCGGATTGTTGAGGTTGCGCCACAATTGCTCCCCGTCGGCACGCACGACCTTCAGCCCGTCGCTGTCGTGCACCTGTCCGCGGAAATCATCGAAGGCGCTTCTGTTGTTCTCGGCGAACAGAAACATCGACGTCATGGGCGCAATGCCCAGCCGCTGAATGTCGTCGCGGATGAAAAGACGGGCCGTCACGTCCATCACGGTGTTCTTGCCCGGTGTGATCTTGAAGGCATAGGCGCCCGTCAGGCTCTCGCCGTCGAGGGCGGCATAGACGGTTATGTTCTCACCCTGCCGGCTGGGCTTCTCAATCCAGAAATCCGTGAACCGGGGAAACTCCTCCCCCCTGGTGGTCGCGGTATTGACCGCGATCCCCCGCGCCGAAAGCCCGTAGAAGTTTCCACGCCCCAGGGCGCGGAAATAGCTGGCACCGAGAAACGACACCAGCTCGTCCATGACCTGCGGATCGTTGAGCGGATAGTGCAGCCGGAAACCGGCCACCCCCGGCAGTTCGAGACCGGCGAAATCCTCCGAGTTGAGCGGCTTGCGGTATTCGAACCGGTTGGCGTCTATGTGGACGAGGGAGGCGCGACCGTCCTCGACCACATGGATCCTCACCGGATGCTTGAACAGCCAGCCGGGATGGAAGGCCTGCAGCTCGAAGGGCGCCTCGCCGCGCCACAACGCCTCGTCCGGCCGAAAGCGGATTGCCCGGTGCTCGTCATAGGTCAGTTCGGCCACCACCTCCGGCAAGGTCTCC
The DNA here is from genome assembly GCF_034427935.1 of Chelativorans sp. M5D2P16. Taxonomy (NCBI): domain Bacteria; kingdom Pseudomonadati; phylum Pseudomonadota; class Alphaproteobacteria; order Hyphomicrobiales; family Phyllobacteriaceae; genus Chelativorans; species Chelativorans sp. M5D2P16. The sequence continues at coordinate 65,693 of NZ_JAXQNM010000041.1, forward strand.
TCCGGAGGCGCGAATGGCTCTTCGGCGCGCTGCTTCATGGCCCGGGTCAAGCGCTCGAACGAAAAGGCGTGACCCTCACCCCCAGCGCCGGGCAAATCGGTTTCGTCGGGCTCCTGGGCAAGAGCGGCGCGCGCGCCCAAGACGGCCCACGCCCCCAAAAGAAGCCTTGCCCCGGAGACGATGAAGGAACGACGGTGCATGAAATTCACTCACTACGGATATTGCGCACTGGAGGCGACGCCTTACTCGCAAGGCAATGAAAACGACAACTTGGAGAAGTTGAGGCGTGCGGCGTCACATTGGGAAACGGCATGTTACAATTTGCGACGAAAGATGCCGCAGCCTCACCCAAACGCGGCGCACCACAGCGGCGGCCGATGAGCCGCGCTCACATCGAAGCCCATGCTGAATTCCTCGCTCGAGGGAGCAGGTGACCGTTGGTGGGGATACGTCTCCGATGGCCATCCGCAGCGAATACGATAACAAGATCTTGCCCGCCCAACAGATCAGAATGCCAGCGGCGGAAAGAGGGCGCTTTTCACTCCTGCCCACCGCAAGCAGAGTGGGGCGGGCTTCGTCGACAAGGAGTTGCGAGAGGAGCAGAAATGACTTTCCACTTAGTAGTTTCAGATATCCGAATTCAACGCGGAAACTTCGATTTCGACATTTAAGCGCTTAATCTCTGCTTCTGTTTGTGCGCGTTGTGATTCTAAAGATCCCAGGGAGCAAGTCGAGGATGACCAGCAAACCGATAACCAACGTCAACGATGTCATCGCGCAGCGATTTTATCACGGCACCCGGGCCGACATGAAAGCGGGAGGGCTGATCGTGCCAGGCTACAGCTCCAACTACCGCAAGCGGAAGCAGGCATCCTGGGTCTATCTCACCGGCACGCTGGACGCGGCCATCTGGGGCGCCGAACTGGCCGCCGGCGACGGCTGGGAAAAGTCTACATCGTGGAGCCGACCGGCCCGATCGAGGACGACGCCAACCTGACGGACAAGAAACTCCCAGGCAATCCGACGCAGTCTTACCGCACCCGCGACCCGCTACGGGTCACGGGTGCGGTCACCGAGTGGCAGGGCCACTCGCTCGAACGCCTGAAGGAAATGAAGGATCATCTCGAACGCCTGGAAGCGGAAGGCATAGAGGCGATCGACTGAGGGCTGGGGAGGCGTCACTCTTCAACATAACTCCCGAAGTTGTTCAGGATCGCCTGCCAGCCGTTGCGCTGCATCTCGATGGAGTTCTGTGTCTCGGCATCGAATATGGTCGTCACCATCGTACCGTTTCCAGCGGCTTCGAAGGTCGTGCGCGCCCTGCGCCCGTCGCTCATGGCCAATGTGATCGCCTTGTACGGCTCGACTTCTTCGTACACCGCCTCGAAATCGAATCCGAAACTGCCGTCCTTGGCTTCCATGCGCGCCTTGTAGGCGCCGCCCACCTTCAGGTCGGCTTCGGCGCTCGGGCAGCACCAGTCGTCGGAAGCGAAGTTCCACCGCGTGATATCAGCGGGCGTCGTGTAGGCCTCCCAGACGCGTTCGATCGGCGCGGCGATGGTGGTGGCTATGGTGATCTGCTGGTCGGTCATCTTGGTTTCCTTGTTGTCGCAGTTGGATCCGATTTCGCCGACGGTTCATTGCGTGATTTCGGGCTCGACAAGTTTGGCAAGCTTGCGCAGCGACTCCTGCCAACCGAGATAACATGCCTCGAGGGGGATCAGATCGGGCACGTTCTCCTGAACCACCGTCATCTCCGTTCCGACTGAAACGGCCCTTAGCGTGACGGTCACCTTCATCTCGCCCGGAAGGTTCGGATCATCGAACACGTCGCTGTAGACGAGCGTCTCGCCGGGAACGAGTTTCAGATAGGTGCCGCCGAAGGAATGGCTTTGCCCGGTCGTGAAGTTTCGGAAGGACATTCTGTGCTTGCCGCCTTCCTTCGCCTCAAGCTCATGGACCGTGCAGGTAAAACCGAAGGGCGGGAGCCAGCTTGCAACCGCGTCAGGTTCCAGAAACGCGCGGTAGACCTTTTCGGGCTTGGTGGCAAAGACCCGATGCAGTTTAACGGTGTTAGGCATGATCATCTCCACTCATTGAGCTCGCCAAGGCGTCGTTGCCTTGGCCGGTCAGTCTGTTACCGCGGCTTCCAGTGCGGCGATGTCGATTTTCTTCATCGTCATCATCGCCTCGAAGGCGCGCTTTGCTTCATTACGATCGGAACTCGTCGTCAGGTCCAGCAGTCGCCTCGGCGTAATCTGCCAGGAGAAACCCCAACGGTCCCTGCACCAGCCGCAGGCGCTCTCGGCGCCTCCATTGCCGACGATCGTGTCCCAGTAACGGTCGGTCTCCTCCTGGTCTTCGGTCACGACCATGAAGCTCACCGATTCATTCGGTTTGAAGTTCGGGCCGCCATTCAGGCCGACAAACCGGCGCCCCAGCACGGTGAATTCGACCGTCAGTTCACTGTCTTCGTGCCCGCCGGGAAAATCGCCAGGAGCCGCGTTCACCCGTTCGACATGGCTTTCGGGAAAGGTGGCGGCATAGAACTCCGCCGCCTTGCTTGCTTCGCCGTGATCGAACCACAGGCACGTAACGAGTTCGGTCATATCCAATCTCCTCGGTTCTTGGGGGGTTATGTGCTTGCGCCGCCTCTGCAACGGAACTTGGGCGAGTTTGGCAGTATCCCGGTCTCCCCTGTTGTCGCGTTGGCAGGACGGACTTCCTTTAGGACGAACAACCGATACGTTTCCCGACACGCGCGATAAAATCGGCGTAAGCACCCGTCCTGCGCCTCCACTAGCCCATAAAGATTGGCGCGCGACTTCCACGTAACCGGATACTAGAAGCGCCCGCTAGATGGTCGTGTGTGCGCCTCTCCAGAGCGGTCGTTCAGCCCGAGTATTCACTGATGCTGTGCATCTGCACAGCCCACCAAATCGCACCTTGGGTATTCATGTCATGTATTCGGGCAAAGCAGCAGCCAACGCATCGACAGCAACGCGAATCTTCAACGGCAAGTACGGCGTCTGCAGCCACAGCGCACAATTGTCGAACACATATCCCGGACGATCCGCCAGTAGCGGGACAAGTGAGCCCGCCTGAATGCGCTCGCGAACCAGCCATGACGGAAGCCAGGCGAGCCCCATGCCCGCGGTTGCGGCGTCAGCGATCGCATCGAGGTCATCGAGACGCAGCCGGTTGGCCGGCGCGACCTCAGCCGGCGGCTGGCCTTGACGGGGAAACAGCCATGAATGGACCCAGCCGGGCCTGCTGTAGACGACGGCATGATGGGAGCCTAGGTCATCCAGGTCCCGTGGTCGACCGTGTTTCTCGAGATAGGATGGCGACGCACAGACGACCATGCGGTGGCGTGCGATGCGGCGTGCCATCACACCGGTCTTGTCCTCCAGCTTGCCGGTCCGGATGGCGAGATCGTAGCCGTCGTCCGCAAGGTCTACGATGCGGTCGTTGAACGACAGATCAAGCTCCAACTCAGGATGACGCTGCGCAAGCTCCAGCAAGATTGGGGCAACGCAGTGCTTGCCCAACAATGCGGGCATGGTGACACGCAGCCTTCCGCGCGGCTTGGAAAGCTGCTCGGCCACAAGCGCGTCCGCTGCCTCGGCTTCAGCCAACACCACGCGGCAGCGTTCGTAGTAGGCACGCCCGAATTCTGTGATGCTTTGGCGGCGAGTTGTCCGGTTGATGAGGCGTACTCCCAGACGCTCTTCAAGATACCGGACGTGCTTCCCGACCATCGGTCCGGAGAGATCAAGCGCAGCGGCGGCGGACGCGAACGAGCCCAGATCGACGGCTTTGACGAACACGGCCATGCTTGTAAGGCGATCCACTATTGGTAACCCCCAGTTTCTTCTGCCCTGCCTGTATGGCTATTTATCCGGCAGATGGTGGCGTGCATAGGTTATTCAGCTCAATCGCTTTGGAGTTATAGCTGATGGCGCGCGTCGTTCGTTTTCACGAGCATGGCGGTCCCGAGGTGCTGCGCATCGAGGAGATCGATGTCGCAGGGCCCGGTCCGGGAGAGCTTCAAATCCGTGTCAGGGCACTAGGCCTCAACCGGGCCGAGACGTTGCTGCGTTCGGGATCGTACATCGAGACCCCGAAATTGCCTTCCGGTCTTGGCCTTGAGGCGGCGGGCACCGTTACAACAGTCGGTGAAGGCGTTGAGGGCTTCACGTCAGGCGACACCGTCAGTCTCATACCGCCAATGTCGATGGTGCGCTGGCCCGCCTATGGTGAGTTTGCCACGTTTCCTGCCGAGCTCGTTGTCAAGCACCCGCCATCGCTCAGCTGGGAAGCAGCGGCAGCCGTTTGGATGCAATACCTCACCGCATTCGGAGCACTGATCGATATTGCCAAACTCCGCAGCGAGGACTTCGTTGTCATTACCGCTGCATCAAGCAGTGTCGGCCTGGCCGCGATCCAGATAGCCAACATCATTGGCGCAACCGTGATCGCGGTCACGCGGACATCTGCCAAGAAGGACGCCTTGCTCAACTCCGGCGCTGCCTATGTCATCGCCTCGGCGGAGGAGGATCTGGAAGCCCGGCTGAAGGAAATAACCGGCCCAAACGGCGTGCGTGTCGTATTGGACCCGATCGGCGGCCCGATATTCGAACCCCTGACAGCCGCGATGTCGCGCGGCGGCATTCTCATCGAATATGGCGGCTTGAGCCCCGAGCCAACACCCTTCCCGCTGTTCGCCGTGCTGAGCAAGACACTCACATTGCGCGGTTACCTCGTGCACGAGATCGTCGGCGATCCGGCGCGGTTGGAAGCCGCCAAGGCATTCATCCTCGATGGGCTGATCTCGGGTTCGCTTCAGCCGGTAATCGCCAGAACCTTTTCGTTCGATGAGATCGTCGAGGCACATCGCTTCCTGGAATCGAACAATCAGTTCGGCAAGATTATCGTGACGGTTTGACCGATCCTGCACTCTCCCGGTTTGCGCGCCGCGGCAAAGGCGGCAGTGTCCGCAAGGCCGACGACGATCACTCGGGTTCAGGACTGAACTTCAACACTCCAGCGGGCTTTCGTTCGCCAAACGCAAGCCACCGAGCCGATCGGCTTGGAACTGGCAGGCGGTCAGCTCAACCAGGTCTCAGCGCGCAAACGCTCGACCGCGAGATCGACGAAGGCGCGCACGCGCGCAGCCGCGCGGCGCCCTTCAACATGGACCACGTGGACCGGGATGGGGGGCGGCTCGTAGTTGGCGAGCACGATCTCGAGCTTGCCGGCGCGGACCTCCTGCTCCACCTGGTAGGCGAGCAACCGGACAATGCCCCGCCCCGCTACAGCCGCGGCGACGGCGACCTCTGCCGAATTGGCAAAGAAGCGCGCCGGCGGCCGCACGATCCTGGTGCGGCCGCCGGCGGTGGGAAAGGCCCATTGTCGCTGAGGGATGGAGAAGGAGAAGTCGATCGCCTCCATGCGCAGGAGGTCGGCCGGCTCTTTCGGCACGCCGTGCTCGGCGAGATAGGAGGGTGCGGCGCAGACGACATGTCGCATGGAGCCGACCTGGATCGCCATGAGCGACGAGTCCGGCAGGTGCGCGATGCGCACAGCGATGTCGAAGCCTTCTTCGACCAGGTCGACGACCCTGTCCACCAGAAGGGTGCGCACGCTGACTTCCGGGTGGCGGGCGAGGAAATCGATCGCGATCGGCGCCACGAACAGGCGGCCAAACATCGAAGGCGCCGTCACCCCGACCTCGCCGCGCAGTTCGGAATGGGCGCCGGTGGCTGAGGCCTCAGCCTCGGCCAACCCTTCCAGGATGCGCCTGCCGTCCGCAAGAAAGCGCGCCCCGGTTTCGGTCAGGCGGACGACCCGCGTGGTGCGACTGAACAGGCGCACGTCGAGATGGTCTTCCAGCGCGGCGACCGCGCGGGTGACCGCGGGCGGCGACATGCCGAGCCGCTTCGCCGCGGGCGCGAAGCCTCCTTCCTCGGCCACGGCGATGAGAACCTGAATGCTCCTGAACCGATCCATCGATTGTTCCGATTATCGAAATTATTTGCTGCACCCTTTTAGTATTAACACAGCGTCTGAAAAGAACGATTCTTGCAACCTCGTCCATCCGATGTTGCTCCAAGGAAGTTCCCATGTCCGCACAAACGAAGCCTGTCCTTCTCCATCGCTACCTGCTCTCGGGCCATTGCCACCGCGTCGAATTGTTTTTGTCGCTGCTCGGCCTGCCCGTCGAGTTCGTCGATGTCGACCTCGCCCAAGGGGCGCACAAGAGGCCTGACTTCCTTGCCCGTAATCCCTTCGGCCAGATTCCGGTGCTGGAGGACGGCGACGTGGTGCTCGCCGACAGCAACGCCATCCTCGTCTATCTCGCGCTTAAATACGACGCCTCGCGCCGCTGGTATCCGGCAGACCCGGTCGCAGCCGCCGCGGTTCAGCGGTGGCTGTCGGTCGCGGCGGGTCAGCTCGCCTACGGCCCTGCCACTGCACGACTCGCCACCGTGTTCAAGCTCCCGCTCGACCACGAGCGGGCGAAAGGCATTGCCAATCAGCTTTTTACGATCCTCGAAGCCCATTTGGCCTCGAGGCAGTTCCTCGTTGGAGAGGAGGCCACCATCGCCGACGTCGCGCTTTATGCCTACACGGCGCGCGCACCGGAAGGCGGCGTGGCGCTTACCCCTTACCCCAAGGTGAGCGCGTGGCTTTCCCGTATCGAGGCACTGCCCCGCTTCGTGCCGATGCACGAGGTACCGGGACCCGTGGTGGCCTAGCAACGCGTTCCAAGTTCGGCCCTTGGAGAGATCCATGTCCTCCCCGCAGACTAACCAGCCGCTTCCCGGATGGGATCGGGACAGCTCGCCCTACCATGTAGGGGAGCAGGCCGTGCAGGCGCGCGCGGGCGCCCGTGAAATGGCCGAGCGCATCGGGCGCAAGGTGATCCGCAGCTTCATGCCCGACCAGCACCGGGAGTTCTTCGCTGAATTGCCCTTCGTCATCCTCGGCAGCCTTGATGCTGCAGGGTTACCCTGGGCCTCGATCCTCGCCAGCCCGCCGGGCTTCGTGCAATCGCCCGATCCGCGCCGGCTGACGGTCGCAGGGCGGCCGCTCTCAGGCGATCCGCTGCGCGCCAACCTCAGGAAGGACGCAGCGGTTGGCGTGCTGGGCATCCAGCCCGAGACGCGTCGCCGCAACCGGGTGAACGGGCGGGTGATCGAGGCGGGCAAGGACAGTTTTACCCTCGCTGTCGATCAGAGCTTCGGCAACTGCCCGCAATATATCCAGGCTCGCGCGCCGCATTTCATCTCCCCTGCTTCCAACGGCGAAGCCAGCAAACCCATCCGCCGGGAGGGTGCGACTCTTTCGGACGAAGCGGCCGAGCTGGTGCGCACGGCCGACACCTTCTTTATCGCCACCGCCTCGCCCGGCGCAGGCGGAGAGAACCCCGTCGAAGGCGCCGACGTGAACCACCGCGGTGGCAAGCCGGGCTTCGTCGACCTGCGACGGGAGGACGGGCGCTCCGTTCTCCTCGCGCCGGACTTCGCCGGCAACTCTGCCTTCTCCACTTTCGGCAACCTGCTGCTCAACCCGAAGGCCGGCCTGCTCTTCGTAGACTTTGCCGCCGGTCATGTGCTGATGCTGACGGGCGAGGCCGAGGTGATCTGGGATGCGCCTGAGGTTCGGGCTTTCCCCGGCGCGGAACGGCTGCTCTCCTTCCGTGTGAGCGAGGGCCTGTTCATGGCGCATGCCCTGCCCATGCGCTGGTCGAACCCCGAGCCTGCACCGCAAATCGCCGCCACCGGCACCTGGGCGGACGTGGCACGCGCGGCCGACGACGCGGCCCAGGCGAATACTTGGCGCCGTTTCGTCGTCACGCGGGTCGAAGAAGAGAACGGGACGGTGCGCTCCTTCCGTCTCGCGCCGCAGGACGGCAACGCCATCGCGCCTCACCTGCCGGGCCAGTTCCTGCCGGTCGCTGTCGAGGTTCCCGGTGAGGCGCAGCCGCTCCGGCGCACCTACACGATCTCCAGCGATGCGAATGGCCGGGAATACAGACTGACGGTGAAGCGCCAGACTCACGCCGGTGCGCGGCCAAGCGTCAGCAATTGGCTGCACGCCCATGCGCGGGCGGGGACGGTCATTCATGCTCTGGCGCCGCGTGGCGACTTCATCCTCGATACGGGCAGCCGCAGACCCATCGTGCTTCTGTCCGCCGGCATCGGCGTAACGCCGATGTTCGCCATGCTCGACCACCTGACCGGCGGCATGGCCGGACGGCCGCGCCAGCCCGACCGTCCGATCTTCTTCATCCATGCTGCGCGGCATGGCGCAGAGCACGTCTTCTCCCGCGCTGTCCGCCTTCTCGCCGAACGCAATGCGAACCTGACTGTGCATGTGCGCTACTCCCGCCCGCGGTCGCAAGATGTTCTTGGGCGAGACCATGACAGCACCGGGCGCGTCGACCGGGCGCTGCTACAGTCGCTCTTGCCGCTCGACGATTATGAGGTCTATCTCTGCGGGCCGGCGGGGTTCATGCAGACGGCCTATGACCTGCTGACCGGCCTCGGCATCGCCGATGAGCGCATCCATGGCGAAGCTTTCGGCCCGGCGCGGCTCCAACGCCGGGCAGCGGTGATGCAGGAGGAACGTCGGGAGCTTTCGCCGGCGGCGGAAGCCGACGTCACCTTCCGTCGGGCGGGCATACGCGTCTCCTGGAAACCGGCAGAGGGCTCTCTGCTCGACCTTGCCGAGGCCGCCGGCATCGAGACCCCCTGGAGCTGCCGAGCCGGCGTCTGCGGCACCTGCACGGCCCGTCTTGTGGAGGGCTCCGTCGCCTACCCCGAGGAACCCACCGCAAGCGGTGGTCCTGATGAAGTCCTGATCTGCTCGGCGGTACCCGCAAGCCGCGAGCTCGTGCTCGATCTTTGAAGAATGTGCTGAAAATAGAGAGGATGCACTTACGTGAAGATCGCCACCATCGGCGCCACCGGCTGACCGGTTCGAAGATCCTGGCAGAGGTACGCGCTCTACCGCGAACATGAGGCCACGGCGATTGCCCGCAACACGGTCACAGACGCCCGTTGGTCACCTGAGTGAGTTGGGAGGACCGTCTCCTGTTGCAGGAGGCTTCGTGTGAGATGGGGACCGGCCGGCTTGAATGCCGGCCGGTCCATTGTTCCTTTGGCTCAGCCCCACTTCATCTCGCCTTTGGCGACCTTGGCGCCGATCTCGAGGGCAACATCCAGACCGGCATCCGGATAGCGCTTCTTCATCGCGGCGATGAGTTCGGCGCTGTCCTCGGCCTTGGCGAACTCCTCTTCATAGGCGACAAGATAGTCGCGCGTGAAGGTGACGCCGGAGAGATCGGTCGGCCAATCCGGCTTCATGTGGCCGGGCACGACGATCTTCGGATTGCGCTCGGCGATGCCGTCCAGAGCGCGGATCCAGGCCGCACGATCCTCCGGGTTGGGGACGTCGGCGATCCAGGGATGCAGACCGCCGTAAACCAGGACGCCGCCAAAAACCGCTTCGAGCGAGGGAACCCAGTGGTAGCGGCGATCATGCATGTCTTCGATGGTGACGATTTCCACCGTCCCGCCATCGACCGCAAGCGATGTCACTTCGGAAGGTTCCGGCATCACGACGTCGTCGACCGACTGCGGACCGTTGTCGCCAAGCTGCGGTCCCCAGGCCTCGATCTTTCCCGCGACATTTTCCTCGATAGCGGCGACCGTGTCGGGCGCTGCAATCACGCGCGCATCCGGAAATGCGGCTTTCACCGGAGCGAGACTGAAATAGTAGTCGGGATCGTTAACGCTGACGTAAACGGTTGTGAGCTTCAGGCCGCTCGCCTTGATCGCGTCGGCGACAGCGCTGCCGTCGGAGAGCGTAAAGCCGCCGTCAATGAGAACCGCCTCGCTGGCACCTTTGAGGAGCACGGGCGCGCGGAAGAAGCCGCTGTCATTGCTCGGGAAATACTCCCACGACAGTGACGATTGTGCCAACGCGGGCAGCGGCGAGACGGCCATGGCGGCACCGGCGGCCAGTGTCGTTTTCATGACTTCTCTTCTCGTAAGCATGGGATCCTCCTGGTTTCGGGGTTGATGTGGAAAAGGAACTCAGTCCAGACGCGTCCAGCTCCCGGTGAGGGTGAGGAACTTGTGGTCCGGAAGCGTGATGGCGGCGTGGACGGTGTCGTTCTCGAAATCCTCGACATGGGCGACGGTGATGCCGTCCGCCTCCTGCCAGGTCACCATGAAAACGCCGGGACGGATGTACGTCGCCTTGTAGATTTCGGTCGTGGCGGCGGCCTCGAAATCCTCGGCGTCGAACGGTGCCCACCGCAATGTCTTGCCATCCGTGTTGAAAGCGACGCGAAAGACGGGGTCGCCATAATCCGCCTTGTAGACATGGCCGGTTGCAGGAAATGCGGTGTCGGTCACGGGTTTTCCTCGTTCGTTGCTGTTGGGCGATGTCACGCGGCGCGCAGACCCGCGATCAAGTCGTCAGCACTGCCGTAGAGCGCGCTCGAATTGACAACGCGGGCGTCATGCCCTTGTCCGGCGATGAGGGTCGGGACTCCGCGGGCGCCGAAACGGCGCATCTCGACCTGGCCGGCATCGATGCGGGCGCTGTTGGCCGAGAGCAGTTCCTCATCGGGTGACGCAAAGCGCTCGGCGGCCTCATCGAGACCCAGTTCGGCCAGGATACTGGCGATGACTGCCGGATCGCCATTGTCGCGTCCCTCGACGTAGCGTGCGCGCTGGATAGCCTTCAGGGCCTCGAATTCGCGTTCGGGCGCGGTCAGACGTACAGCGGTCAGCGCCAACGTGGCGGGGCCGGAATCTATTAGGCCCGTTCGGCTTTCCAGCACGTTCTTGCGATAGACTTCACTGAAGACCTGGCCGGTGAGCTTTGCGATGCGCTGGTCGGCCTCCCACGCATGCGCCGCGAAACCGGCGTTCATCGGGAAAGCGCCAGCACCGGCGAACAACCCGCTCGGAATGGCGGTGACCTCGATATCTTCCTGTTGCATGAGCTTCCCGATCGCGGGCGAGGCGCCGTAGCACCAGCCGCAAAGCGGATCGAAGAGGTAGGTAAGCTGGATCGTTTCGGACATAGGTTTCGGCTCACTCAAGTGACGCGGGATTTTCGGTTTGGCGGCCGGTCAGCGATCGCTGCCGGCCTCGGTTCAGTATCCGACGGTGAAGCGCTGGCGGATGTGCTTGGGGTCTTCGATCTCGTCCACCATGGCGATGGCGTAATCCTCGAAGGAAATGCTCGACCCGTTTTCGCCGGTCAGCAGTTCGTCCTTGCCGAGCCGGAACTTGCCCGTCCGTTCGCCGGGAACGAACATTGCCGAGGGCGACAGGAAGGTCCAGTCGAGGTCGTCGATCGTGCGCAGGTAGGCGAGCGTTTCGGCGCCCCTGGTGGCCTCCTCCTTGTAGGCGGCCGGGAAGTCCGGCTGGTCGAGAAGGCGTTTGCCGGGAGCGACTTCCAGGCTGGCCGCGCCGCCGACAACCAGGTAGCACGTGACGCCGGCCTTGCGCAGCGCGTCGGTAATGATCGAGAAATCGGTGCCGATGAACCGGGTTGAGCTGACGACGGCGTCATGCCCCCGGATCTGCTCGGCCAGAGACGCGCTGTCCTGCGCATCGCCTGCGACGGCCGTCACGCCCGGCAGCGCTCCGATCTTTTCGGGGTTGCGCGCAATGGCCGTAACCCGATGTCCCCGATCGGACAGCTCCTTGAGAATGCGCGAGCCGACATTGCCGGATGCGCCGATAAGCGCGATATGTGCCATATCTATCCCCCGGTTTGAGATTCCGATTAGGTCTATAAACTAGACCTAATCGAGCCACCTATGGTATCGGGATCGCCCTTGCAAGACGTCATCGTCCGGTGATCAGGTCAGCCCGGTGTGACCACGAGCATCATGGAGCGCAGCAGAATGAGCCAAGGTAAACTCGTTTCCATCCCCTTCGTGTTCGAACAACCTTGTCCGATCAGAGATGTTCTCGACAGGATCGGAGACCAATGGAGCCTGCTCATCCTCGAAGTGCTCGAGCATGGAACCATGCGTTTCAGCGAGATTGAGCGAGCGATCCCCGACATCTCCAAACAGATGCTCTCCAAAACGCTGAGGCGCCTGGAGGAGGACGGCTTCGTGCGGCGCACCCTCTATCCGGAAGTTCCGCCGCGCGTCGAGTACGAGCTGACGGACCTCGGCCGCTCCTTCCTGATGCCGATGAAGGGACTCATTGCCTGGGCGAATGAGAACCATCAGGCAATCTGCGAGGCACGTGGCGAATATGGCGTAAAGAACGGAGGCCGGTGAGCGGAACGTCTTGCGGTTCCTCGGCGACGACCGCCGATAGATGGCTCGATTGAGCCCGCCCACGACGTTGGTGCTGCGTGCAGCGGCGGGCAATGAAGCGCCGTGCCGGAGGCTGCTGTCAGTTAAGGCACGTCATGCCCCGCCGCTCACAATCTCGGCCGCAAGCCGGTCCACGAATGCGTCGACCCGGACCGCGCGGACGGCGCGGGGGGCAGCAGCGCCACAATATCGGCATCGGGCAAGGACCCGTCGGGTAGGACCCGGGTTCAGCCCGCCGGTCTGCAAATCCTGACAGACGCTCCACTCGGATCGTTCGACGATGCCAAAGCCATCGAGCGCCCATGCCCGGACCACCTCGCCGTCGTTGCAGACATAGACGGGATGGACGCGCAGGCTCCTCTCGGTGCCGTTCGGGCCGGTCAGCGGCCAAAGCGTTGCGTCGGCCCGGTCCTCGCGGACCACGCCCACCCGATGACCCGCGATATCCCCGGGGCTTATGAACGAAGCGCGGCGTCGACGGCCACTTCGCTTGTCCGTTGCGAGAGGTTACCACGCATAATTGCTCCATCGGAGTAGATGAGATGCCCGTTGCGGAACGTAGCGCGCAACCGGACATAGGGGCGGTTTCGGCGATGACCAGATCGGCTCGCATTCCAAACTTGTTGTGAACAATCATCGCGGGTGGAAACGATGACATAGGCGCCATCTTGAAATGCCGCGCGCTTAAAAGGTCAATATTGCTGCCTCAAAGGCAACATAGCGCCCAAAAAGGCAATCTATCGTAGCAATCGACACCGGTGTCGATTGCTACGCTATTTTGCTCCAAGGCTCTAAGTAACTGCTTGAAAACAAAGCAGACAATTTTCTACGCTGGCAGCTATTTTGCACTTTTTGCCAAGGTGTTTTGCATTCGTCTCGTGTCTGAACGTTCAACGGCTTGGCCGGAGTGGCTAGCGTCACTACGGTTCGGACGGCATGGCGTCTCATCGCCATGCTAGCCACTGAGGTGAACATCCCCATGTAGCCATCTGCGACTGTTACCTTGACAAGGGGTAGTAAGTCGGATCGCTTGAGGTCAAGAGGTTGCCAGTAGCGGAACTGCCAAACGCCGATCGCATCATCGTTGGCAACTCACCCGGCAAGGTCGCGCCCTACCAGGAGATTTTGTCGATCAGCTTCAGTGCTTCGAAATGTTTTCTTGGGGGCCGTTGCACAGATCACGGCGTAGATGCGCGGGCAAAACGGACAGCACCGTCAAGGCTAGGGTACGCTTTCCAAGAATGACGTTGCTCGATAATTCCTGTCGGGCGGTTATTAAGGATTGTCTTCCAACTTTCCCGGCAACGCTACATTGAAAGCTCTTTCGACATCGGCGCGCCGATAGATCCGGGTGACGCGTCGCGGAACCTCCCTGGGATGCAGTCCTTTCGCACCAAGCTTAATGGCAAGAGGCCCGGTTGGTATTCCGAAGACATCACTCAATTCCGTGATGGTTATGTACGTTTGGCGGAACTGCTGAAGTTCAGTTAGATTCACGTATTTTCGAAAATACCGTGTGATCGGATGCTGAACCCTGTAAACGCGGAGTTCGCCGCACCTTGCGAGATGGCCGATTGTTTGGATGCTTGACTTCAGGATCCTAGCTGCCGCTTCCATCCTAGGGTCGGGCACTTCTGTCACCTCAGGTAGGCCAAATTGCGCCTAACGTTCCCTGGATCCAGCAGCAGCGCACCTAGCCCGACTTTCGTCGGATCTCAGCCGCCCCCTGATCAGGATGACATCCGGCAGGGCGGCGATCACATGATTGGGCCTTGGGCTCGGAAATCCGAATACACCGTTGACCATGCGCGTCCGCGAGCCATCTCCCCCGGCGCGCCAACGATCGAAGCGCCGGTCGCTCCTGTCCGAGGCCCAATCGGGGTCGATGCCGTTGGCCCGCAGCAGGTCGTAGAACGGGACGCGCTCTGCATGCGATTCGGACACCAGCGTGTGAGCTGCCCCTCCTGGCAGGACCAGGAGATCGCCGGCCAGCAGCTCGACCGTGCCCTTTCCTTCCATTTTGAGCAGGGCACGCCCTTCGGTAACGATGTGGAACGGCGCGCCGTTCACCTTGCTCTAGTCGAAGCCCCACGGCGCGTAGAGGTCTGCGAAGCTGAGCACGACGCTTTCGAGCCTGAGATCGCGCAATATCGCACTGAGAAGGTCCATGCGTCCGAGTTTCCGGAAGAGTTCGATATGGCCCGTGCCACTTGGCTATCGGAACGTCCCGAAGGTCCGCAACCGCTACCTCCGGCGTCGTCGCAGGCAAGGTCTGCTAACGGGATGTGGCAAAGCTGGCCTCTACGACCGAAATGGAGGCGCATTGCCGCCCGGCAGCCATGGGTGGTCAGTCGGTAGTGTCTCTGATCGCACTTCTGCTAAAGCTGGGAAGCAAGTCGCCCGCGATGTCACCAACTGCGGAAAGTGTAAGGGCGCAATGGGCTGATGGGCCTCTCGCTCATCGGGCCTCTTGTCATGAATGAGGAGCGCTAGGATGAGCACCGACCGGGATACTGTGCGGTCCTATGATACGGTCGCGGCGGAGTACGCTGCCGAGGCTGCGGCGATGCCCGAATGGGTCGCGACAGAGATCGATGCGTTCGTGACCGAGCTGGGTGGCTCGGGCAGGGTGCTGGAGATCGGAAGCGGTGGCGGGCGAGATGCACTTGAGCTTGAGAAGCGGGGGATTAGCGTCCGGCGCACCGACATTTCGAAGGGTTTCGTCGAACTGCTTCGCGAGAGTGGCTTCGAGGCCGACCTGTTGGACCCGCTGACCGAAGACTTGGCCGACCCGCAGCGTCCCGGCACGCCGTACGACGGGATCTGGGCCTGTGCCTGCCTGATTCACGTCGCGCGCGAGGATTTCGGCACGGTGCTTCGACGGCTTGCCGAGGCGACCCGTGCCGGTGGCCGACTGCACGCCTCGGTTAGAGAGGGCGATGGCGAGGATGTGTCCACACACGGCAGCGCTGCAGCGCCTCGGCGCTACGTCGAGACGTACTGGCGCGAGTCTGCCCTGCGGTCCGCACTCACAGACACCGGCTGGATCGTCAGCGAAGTACGCCGGTGCATCGGAAAGCCCAATGACCGGTGGCTGAGCGTTCGGGCGAGTCGGGCGTGACGCACACAGACCTTGCGGAGAGGGTCAGCATTCGGGATGCTTCCATGTTTTGCTACATCGAGACTCGCCGCGATCGAGGACGACGAACCAACCCTGGGCAGATCTGTCGGGCCGGCCGGACCTCGCCACTGCCACTTCCCTTCGTGTTCCAATCGTGGCTCCGCTTCACGCTTTGCCCGTTCCGACAGCAGGTCGTGGGCGGCCCGCCTGACTCGCAAATTTCGTCTCATTGATTCACCTCTTCAGTCCACGTTCAAAGATGAACTGACGGATCAGAAACGCTATCCGTTCGCCAACGCATCGTTCGACCGCCGCAGCATACCTCGCGCGATTTCTTTGGCTTCTCGCATAGGTTGGTTCGTACGCTCGTGCAACGCGGTCACCGTCGCGCCGTCGATGAGCAGGACCAGTTGCGGGGCGAGCGTTTCGGCATCGCGGTAACCTGCGGCGACTAGACATTTTCCGAGGAATTCCGCCACGGCGCGCTTATGTTCTTTGGCGATCCGGAATACCGGACTGGCGGGGTCGGCGATCTCGGCCATTGCGTTGATGAATGCGCAACCGCGATAACCCGACCAGTCCGACCGTTCCGCGAGCGCATCGAAGACGGCCAGCGGATCCCCGCCGAGATCGCGGACGCGCGTTTCCAGCCACTCGCGGTACGCCCTATCGTGGCCGCGCAGCATGGTGACGACCAGATCATCCTTGCTGGCGAAGTGCCGGTAGAAAGAGGCGCGACCAACGCCCGAGACGGATAGAAGCCGCTCCAGACCCACGGCCTGAATGCCTTCCGCATAGAACAACTTCTCGGCAGTTTCGATCAAACGTTCACGTGCGCGTGTCGGCATCTACAGCGTCCTTGACAGATACGGAACCAATCAGTACCGAATGCATGAACGGAACTGATCGGTTCCAACTTATGAGATGCAAAGCGGCCCGTCCAGCCTTGGAGCGAGCGGGGGCAAGGAGCTGTCATGGATATGCGAGCCAAACCAGAAAATCTGACAGACGTTGACCCCCCTGGGCTCGGGCGAGTCACAGTCCTGGCCTTGGGCGTCTTCGCCGTGGGCACGGGCGAATTCGTCCTGGCTGGTCTGTTGCCCCTGCTGATGGAGTCGTTCGCTATCTCTGCGGCGAAGGCCGGCCAGATCATCACGGTTTTTGCCATGACCTGCGCGATTGCTGCGCCTTTGCTCACCACGCTGACGGCCTCCTGGCCGCGCCGGACGGTGCTCGTCGTAGCGACGGTGACCTATCTGATCGGTTCGGCTGGCACTGCCCTGGCATCCACCTATGCGCAGGTGCTGCTGGCGCAGATGGTAGCTGCGGTCGGCGTGGGGATGTTCATCCCCAATGCTTCCGTTACGGCGGCAGCACTCGTGCCGCAGAAGTTTCAGGGCCGTGCCATCGCCATCGTCGTTACCGGCTTCACCGCAGCTGTGTCGCTCGGCGCGCCGTTCGGCACTGCACTTGGCGGATTTGCCGGCTGGCGTACAACGATGTGGTTCACGGCCGCGCTCGCCCTCCCAGGGCTTTTCGGCGTGCTCGCCCTGGTGCCGAGGCACGTGCCGATCGAGACGCCCGAAACGCTGGCGGAACGGCTAGGCCCGCTTGCGAACCGGCGAGTGCTGGCGGTGATGGCGACGACGCTTATTGGCTTCACGGCGGTCTTCATTCCCTATACCTATGTCGGCGTCATCTTCGCTCCGGCAACGGCAGGAAGCAGTGTCGCACTGGCCGTCCTAATGTTCACGCTGGGCGTCGTCGGTACGATCGGGAACTTCGGCGCAGGCTTTCTCGCCGACAGGATCGGCGGCGCGCGGGTGGTTGCCATCGCTTTGGTCTGGCTCGCCGTCAGCACTGTCATCCTGCCATGGACGACGACACAGTACGGCGCTGCCGTCGCGACGATCGCCTTCTATGCACTGGCCGCCTTTGCCATTACTACACCGCAACAGCACCGGCTGATGTCGCTCAGGCCCGATGCCGCCGCCGTATTGATCTCGCTCAACCAGGCGATTCTCTACCTCGCCATCGCCATGTCGGGCGTGGTGGGCGCTGTCGGAATCCAGTGGGTCGGCGCACAGTATGTCAGCCTGATCGCCGCAACCCTGGCTATCATTGCCCTTGCTGTTTCACATCTGGCAGGACAAAAAGCATAAGTGGCTAATATCTCGACCTCCAGTGCCGTGTAGCCCGATACGCTTTGGAGATCGGCCTCGACGCTTACGTTAGGCCATATCTCGCCGATGATCCGCTGCACCATGGCTACACAACTGTCGCCGATTACCGCA